>DFOK01000007.1 GCA_002376715.1 Bacteroidales bacterium UBA3543
GATTTCGTCGCTTTGCTCCGATAAATCCGTTCGAGAATCCCTCTCTCCGGGATTTGCTCACTACGTTCGCACATCTCCGAGAAAATGTACCTCTCTCTCCGGGATTTGCTCACTACGTTCGCACATCCCTCCCCGCCTGCGGCGGGGCGATGCAAAACACAAAAAAAAGAAATGGCGCTCGAGTGAACTCGGCGCCAGTTTCTTTTTTGTGTTTTGCGGAGAGAGAGGGATTCGAACCCTCGATACGCTTTTGGCGTACACACGCTTTCCAGGCGTGCCTCTTCAGCCACTCGAGCATCTCTCCGTGGGAGTGCAAATGTAGTACATTTCCTGCAAATAATGGAATTTACTTGTGTTTTTGGGATATTATGGGGGTTATTGGGTGGACCAGGCCTGTTCTATGTGTTATTATTGGGGTAAAAAAGGTAAAAATAAAGGCCGTGGGATTTAATTCTCCTGCGGCCTTCTACATATCGTTTAATAAATAGCTTAAACCAGTGCTTGGGAGACATTGATGATGTAGTCACCCATTCTTTCAAGTTCGGAGATGAGGTCGAGATAATAGACACTTGTCAGAAAGTCGGACTTACTTTCCATCTTGTACATCTCTTCATCACGTAGATTATTACGCAACTCGTTTACTTGCACTTCGGCATTTCTGGCTGAAGCCATATCTACAGGTTTACCGTCAGCTGCGCAGGTCAGATTTGCAATCATCACATCGTAGGCGATGTTGACCTTTTCAAATATATTATTAATGTTCTTGAGCTCTTCTTCGTTGAATGTTTTGTTGTGGAGGTTGCGACGCACGATAATGTTGCCTATGGTTTCACCGCTGTCCCCCAGGCTTTCAAGTTCACCGATGATCCTATAGAGTGTGCGGATTTCTTCTGATGTTGCAGTACTGATCTCTGCAGTAGGGATTTTGTGGAGATAGTTGGCAATTTCCAGTTCCATCCTGTCTGAGATTTCTTCGTATTTTACCAATTTTTTACGGTAGATGTCAAATTCATCACCGTTTTTGCTGTTCACGGCCTTTAGTGCATAGTCGAGACCTTTCTGGGAGATGCGTCCAAAGTGTATTACCTCTCTGAGAGCTTGTTTAATAGCGAGTTCGGCAGTGGAAACCGGGCCGCCTTCTATATATTTTAGGCGGAAAACTTCCTGCTCGTCAGAGCCCTTGGGCATCTTAATGATAGCACTTACAAGTTTTACAATCTGGGGGCAGAACCATACCAATATGAGCGTAGTTATTACGTTGAATACGGTGTGGAGCATCGAAAGGCCATAGAGAAGAGCGGTCTGATCGGATTCAGTAGCAACCTCAAGCCCGATTTGGGTGGGGTTGGGGAGCCCCATTGAGGCTATGATATTGCCTATGAATCCCACAAAGGGACGGAAAAAAATCAGAGCCCAGACAACTCCGAAGACATTGAAAACCGTGTGAGCCAGGGCAGCCCTCTTTGCGGATGTGTTGCCGACCGTGGCTGCGATATTAGCTGTGATTGTAGTGCCGATATTCTCGCCTAGAATCATTGCTGCTGCAAATTCAAAAGGCATCCAGCCCATATTTAGCATAATCATAGTCAAGGCGATTGCGGCACTGGAAGATTGGAGTATGAGGGTCAGTATTGTACCGAGAAGTAAAAAAAGCAGTACTGAACCAAATCCGTAATTGGTCCATCCCCGGATGAATGAGAGTACTTCCGGTGTTGATTGCAGATCGGGTACGGAAGATTTCATGAATGCGAGTCCAAGGAAGAGCAGCGCAAACCCTATGATGGCTTCTCCAATATTTTTCTTTTTTTCAGACCTCATCATGCTAAGAATGAAGCCTATGGCCATTAGAGGAACTGAGATGACAGAGATATCTGCCTTAAATCCCAACAGCGAAATGATCCATGCAGTCATAGTGGTACCTATATTGGCGCCCATTATCACTCCTACCGCCTGTAATAGCGTTAGTAGTCCGGCATTGACAAATCCGACCACCATAACTGTGGTAGCACTGGAAGACTGGATCACGGCTGTTATGCTAAGGCCGGTCATCACTCCCTTGAATCGGTTTGATGTAATTGAAGAGAGGAGCTTACGGAGTTTGTCACCTGATGCTTTTTGGAGACCGGAACTCATCATATTCATACCGAACAGGAACATTCCGAGAGCTCCTAAAAGTGTGAGAATCTGTAACAGCATGGTCGTTTATTTGGTTTTCGGCTGCAAAAGTGGCAATAATATTTTGTACTGCCTTTTAAGTCATGTTACAATTGTATTACAATTTATGCTTATCAGTGTCAAATGTTCTTTTAAAGTCACCCTTAAAACAGGTAATAAAGAAAGCTGCGGATAGGCAGCCTTCTTCTAAATCGTTTCAGGAATCCTCTACACCAGCGCCTGGGAGACATTGATGATGTAGTCACCCATTCTTTCCAGTTCGGAGATAAGGTCAAGGTAATAGACACTGGTTAAAAAGTCACCCTTGCCTTCCATTTTGTACATCTCTTCATCACGGAGATCGTTGCGCATCTGGTTTATTTGCGCTTCGGCATTTTGAGCAGCAATGAGATCCACCGGTTTGCCTTCGGCGGCAAGGGCCATATTTGCGATCATCACATCATATGCGATGTTGACCTTGTCAAACATGTTGGAGATGTTTTTGAGCTCTTCCTCTTTGAAAGTTTTATTGTGGAGATTACGACGGACGATAATGTTGCCGATCCTTTCACCGCTGTCACCCAGACTTTCCAATTCACTGCTGATCCTGTAGATGGTACGAATTTGCTCCGAAGTGTCTGTGCTGATATCGGCAGTTGGAATTTTGTGGAGGTATGTGGCGATTTCGCGCTCTATCCTGTCAGATATTTCTTCGTATTTCACCAGTTTATTGCGGTAGGTGTCAAACTCATCGCCGGTTTTGCTGTTCACAGCCTTCAATGCATAGTCGAGACCTTTCTGCGAAATGCGTCCAAAGTTTACAACTTCTTTCAGTGCCTGTTTGATGGAGAGTTCAGCAGTAGAAACGGGACCTCCCTCAATATATTTTAAACGGAAGACCTCTTGTTCTTCAGTACTCTTGGGCATCTTGATGATAGCGCTCACCAGTTTTGCAATCTGGGGACAGAACCATACAAGAATAAGAGTGGTTATAATATTGAATACAGTATGGAGCATCGATAAGCCGTATAGGAGAGCGGTTTGGTTGGCTCCTGCGGCTACCTCAGCCCCGATTTTAGCAGGATTGGGAAGTCCCATTGCTGCTATGATGCTACCAATGAATCCTACGAAAGGACGGAATAATATCAGTGCCCAGACAACTCCAAAGAGATTGAATACCGTGTGAGCCAGAGCTGCTCTCTTTGCTGAAGTGTTACCGACTGCGGCTGCGATGTTAGCTGTGATGGTGGTACCAATATTCTCACCCAGAACCATTGCTGCCGCATGCTCAAAGGGCATCCAGCCCAAAGTGAGCATAATCATAGTCAAGGCGACTGTAGCGCTGGAAGATTGGAGTATCAGGGTGAGAACTGTGCCGAGAAGCACAAAAAGCAGTACAGAACCGAATCCGTAATTGCCCCATCCCTGGATGAATGAGAGTATCTCAGGGGAGGACTGCAGGTCGGGTACTGAGGATTTCATAAAAGCTAGTCCGATGAAGAGTAGCGCAAATCCTATGACGAATTCTCCTACATTTTTCCTTTTTTCGGACTTCATCATGCTAAGGATAAATCCCAAGGCCATAAGGGGAACAGCGAGGATGGAGATGTCCGCCTTGAATCCCAGTAGCGAGATGATCCATGCGGTCATC
>DFOK01000074.1 GCA_002376715.1 Bacteroidales bacterium UBA3543
AGATACGCATTTCGAATTCTAGTCAAATAATCTGCGATTGGATCAGTCATTTTTGTTTGTTTTTAAGATTCGACGCCCATATGGACGCCCGATATCCAATGTTTATATAATTAAGGTGTAAATCTCTTACCAGCTGGCTTTCTTCACTCCCGGGATAAGGCCTTTGGAAGCCATCTCACGGAACTGAATACGGCTGATGCCGAACTGACGCATATAACCCTTTGGACGACCGGTGATCGAACAACGGTTGTGAAGTCTGCAGGCGCTGGAGTTCTTGGGGAGCTTGTCGAGGGCAACCCAGTCTCCGGCTTCTTTCAGAGCCTTACGTTTCTCAGCATACTTAGCTACTAACTTAGCGCGTTTTACTTCGCGAGCCTTCATTGATTCTTTTGCCATATCCTATTAGTTGTGCTTAATGTTCTTAAAAGGTAAGCCAAATTCANNGCGGGCTTTCATTGATTCTTTAGACATACTGTTCTATTTAGCGTTTTTTAAAAGGTAAGCCAAATTCACGAAGGAGTGCATAAGCTTCTTCGTCTTTTTTGGCCGTAGTAACAAATGTAATCTCCATACCCATCACCTTGACGATCTTGTCGATGTCAATCTCAGGGAAAATTATCTGCTCCTTGATGCCGAGGGTATAATTGCCGCGGCCGTCAAAATTCTCGGAGATACCCTTGAAATCCCTGATACGGGGGAGTGAAACGGCGATGAGTCTCTCAAGGAACTCATACATCTTGGTGGCGCGGAGGGTAACCTTCACACCGATAGGCATGCCTCTACGGAGTTTGAAGTTGGAGATGTCCTTTCTTGAAGCGGTCTGGACAGCTTTTTGACCTGCAATGAGAGAGAGCTCCTGCTGTGCAACGTCAACGAGCTTCCTGTCCTGAGTGGCTGCTCCAATGCCCTGATTAATGGTGATCTTAACGAGTCTCGGAACCTGCATTACAGTAGAGTAGGAAAACTCCTTCATCAGTTTACCTACGATTTCCTCTTTGTATTTCTTCTTCAAAGAAGGAACATAATTGACCTGGTCCATTGTAGGACCTGCCTGTACCTGGGTTTTCTTCTCTTTTGCCATTACTTGATCTCCTCTCCTGATTTTTTGGCATAGCGAACAATCTTGCCGTCTTCGTTGAGACGACGACCGATCTTGGTGGCACCACCTTTAACGGGATCCACAACCTGCAGGTTGGAAATGTGCACACCGGCCTCTCGTTTAATAATTCCCCCTTGAGGGTGTTTTGAATTGGGTTTGGTATGTTTACTTACCATGTTGACGCCTTCAACGATGGCGCGATCTTTCTTTGTAATCACCTCGAGAACTTTACCGGTCTTGCCTTTATCGTTCCCGGCATTTACATATACCATGTCGCCTTTCTTGATATGTAACTTTGTCATAATTCGAATCCTCCTTTAAAGTACCTCTGGGGCAAGTGAGACGATTGTCATATAATTTTCACGCAACTCGCGAGCTACGGGACCGAAAATACGGGTACCGATAACCTCATCAGACTTGTTGAGGAGAACGCATGCGTTGTCATCAAAACGGATGTAAGAACCGTCAGCGCGACGAATCTCTTTCTTTGTACGCACTATCACTGCATTAGAAACTGCACCTTTCTTGGTATTTCCACCAGGAATAGCGCTTTTTACGGCAACAACGATCTTGTCACCAACTCCGGCATAACGACGGCGTGTACCGCCCAAAACACGGATGCAGAGGACTTCCTTTGCACCGCTGTTATCTGCCACCAATAAACGTGATTCTTGTTGTATCATGTTATTTCACTTTTTCTACGATTTCTACTAATCTCCAGCGTTTGGTCTTGCTCAGAGGACGTGTTTCCATTATGCGCACGGTGTCTCCTTCACTGCATTCGTTCTTGTCATCCTGAGCGACGAATTTTGTGGTTTTGCTTACGAACTTTCCGTAAATCGGGTGTTTCTCTTTTGTTTTTACAGCAACTACGATAGACTTGTCCATTTTGTTGCTTACCACAATACCGATTCTTTCTTTACGAAGATTTCTTTCCATTATTAAAGTCTATTTTAGTTCTGTGATTCCTTTTCAGCCAATATGGTCATCATTCTGGCAATGTCGGTCTTAAGCTTCTTGATCTTGGAAGTGTCTTCCAACGGAGAGATTACATGGTTCATCTTGATGTGGTTGAGGTTCTGTTTCTCAACTTCGATGCGCTCTCGCAGGTCGGAGATAGCCATTTCACGAATTTCTGCTGCTTTCATTTCTTCTTCTCCTTTTATTGTTCAACATAGTCTCTTCTTACCACAAACTTGGTGGTAACGGGCAATTTCTGAGCGCCGAGACGAAGCGCCTCCTTTGCAATCTCCAAAGGAACACCCTCTGCTTCTATTATCATACGACCGGGGGTAACGGGAGCAACAAATCCCTCAGGGCTACCCTTACCTTTACCCATACGTACCTCTGCAGGCTTTTTTGTAAAAGGTTTGTCGGGGAACACACGGATCCAGATCTTACCTTCACGCTTCATATAGCGTACTACAGCCTGACGTGCAGCCTCAAGCTGTTGGCCTGTCAGCCAGCAACTTTCCATTGTTTTAATACCAAAAGATCCAAAGACCAACTGGTTGCCACGCTGGGCAACACCTTTCATGCGACCTTTCTGCTGCCTTCTAAATTTGGTTTTTTTCGGTTGTAACATTTTTTTATAGCTTAAATATTTCTAAACTCTTGTCTTCCAGCAACTTACATGAATCGATACATAAATCACGGGTTGCAAAGATAGTCAAAATATTTGAAATGCAAATTATTTTGATAAAAAAACTGCATAACTTTCGACCGAAAAAATTGATAGCTAAATCCTCGGAAACCAGCCTATTACAAAAATGAAACGAAATGGAAAACGAACATTTTCGACAATCAATGGTTGATTTGTCGTGAAATTTTTTCCACTTCTCTGAGGACCCTCAGGAAATTTTCTCCCCAGAATTTACGGATATCCTTTTCAGGCCATCCGCGACGGAGCAGTTCGACAGTGACATATTTCATTTTAGACACATCTTCAAAACCGACCATTCCCCCGCCGCCGTCAAAATCAGTACCAATCCCTACGTGATCGGCTCCGACAAGATTGCGCACATGGTCAACATGATCACAGAAGACTGAAATGTTAACCTGCTCTCTTGGCAGATCCGAGAGACACCAGCGACCGGTAGCTACCTGTATCAAGCCACTCTTGTCAGCAATGGCACATATCTCTTCATCAGTAAGATTGCGAGGTATATCCTTAATTGCCCTGACACTGGAATGGCTGGCGATGATAGGTGCCTTGCTGTGCTCAAGACAATCGTAAAGCGTCTCTGTGGAAGTGTGAGAGACATCAACTATCATACCCAGACGGTTCATCTCCTCCACTACCTGATATCCGAATGGAGAGAGCCCGTGCCACTCGGCAATAGTGTCACGTGAGGAGTCTGCGACATCATTGTTATAATTGTGGGTAAGAGTGATTGCTCTCACCCCAAGATTGTAGAGACGTTCGACATTGAGCAGATCGGTGCCGATGCCGTAGCCATTTTCGAGAGCAAACATCACTATTGATTTACCTTGCCGTTTGAGATGCCAAAAGTCCGATGAATGATAGGCAATGCCTGCCTCGGAGCTATGTTCTGCCACATAGGTTTTAAAAAAATCCATTTCCCTGACCGTGTAGGCCATCACGCTGTCGTACGCATTTTCATTGCGTGGTCCTTGAGAGAGAAAGACCGCAAAAAGGGCCGCATCGAGTCCTCCCTCCTTCATCTTGGGAAAAGTTACTTGGGTACGATCTCCCGCATCAGATCGCCAGGGATGTGTATATTTGACGATGGCATCGTTATGGGTGTCAATTGAAAACATTTCGCGATGAAGCTGCTCTGCCCGTTTAAGCAGTGCAGTATCCTCCTGTGCAGATGTTTGAAAGGAAATTGCAGCCAAAAGGATGGCTGCAACTCCCAGAATTCTTATATTATTCATTAGATACCGTTTGTTGGCCCCTACCAGGCTGTAGATCCTTCGTAGGAATCCACCATTTCAACCTCGATGCCAGGAAAAGCAAAACAGCTGAGATTGCCAGACAAATCAGCATCAGCCAGGCACCCTGTCCGGCGGTAAACATTATCGGCACGATGGTAATCAGCAGGATTTCGACCGGAGCACAAGGGAGATATGCCAGAGCATAATCATCCAGTGCCTTACTCATCATCTTGGGATCTACGATCCTCAACAAAGCAATACCCATTGCCATTGTTCCCGTCCACCATCCCCAGGCAAAAATGGACTTCTCAAACCAATCCTTACGGTGGAGGTGACGACCAAAGTAGAATACCATAAAGACAGTCAAACCTATTCCAACGACAATCAACACAATAAGAGGAACAGCATATTTTAGTACTACACCGAGTTTAATGGAAGCTACTCCGAAAGCCACAAGTAGATCTGTAGCAGTACTACTGATGGAACCGGTTGTTTTGGGATCAATATATTGAGATACCTTTGTGGCATCAAAAATCTTCTTGAGGACCAGTCCCACAATGAATGCACAACTGAAGATGGGTAGCTCAAGTTTAGGATACCACATTTTAACTCCCTGACTTATCATATAACCGCCAAATGCTGCAAGCACTACTAGTCCCAGATGAAATGTGAGCGAATCGACCGAAATCGGAGAAGTAGTGATCTCACCGGAAGGCTCTCTTTTCTCCTTGGGAAGAAGGCCGCTACGCAACTCCTGAGGCAGTTCGGCAAAGTCCACAATATAAGAGGTGTGACCTTTTCGAGCTGCCATCTTGATGAAGAACAGACCTCCGACGATGGCCAGTATTATACCTACAGTAGCAGTAGTCATGCCGAGGGAGGCAGCTTCATCCCATCCAAGACCGTCAAATGCAGCTCCGATGGCTGCAGCAGTACCATGTCCACCATAAAAACCGGTGGGCAGCATAACTCCGAACGCATCGTGGAGATTTGGCCATATCCACTTGAGCACCCACAAACCGAAAAGACCCATAACTGACCACTGTATGAGCATTCCCAACTGAGAATAGGCCCACATCGGACCGACGCGGCCTGCCACCTCCTTCATCTTAAACTTCGGAGACGAAAGCGGAAGAGCTCCAAAGACCACAGCTATCAGCACCGCCGGATAGACAGAGATGAAATTTGACAAGGGCAGCCAGCCCAAACCATTGGGGCCGAATATCAGGCCAAGAAGACCCGCTAAGAGACTGGGCGGAATGAAAAGTTTCTGCACGAGTTTAACTTTGACTCTGATAATCTTACCTATCAAAAGAAGGCCCAGTATGATACCGAGATCGGTAAATAAGACCCATGGCGTGTAATTAGCTAGATTGAACATGGCACTTATATTGCATTTATGTCTGCCAAAGATAGACAATATTTCGTTTTTACTACATTTGCATCGTGAAAAAAATCCGTAATATATCCTTTTCAGCGCTCATTATGCTGTTTCTCTTGCTTCTGACAACGTCGGAGGCCAGCGCCCAGAAAGGACATGTGATGCAGTATGTAATTGAAGGAAAGGACACTGTATTTGTGGATGAAATTATGCCGGCAGTCATCCATCCACGACAGACAATGAGTAAACGTGAGTGGACCAAATATTACAAAAGGGTTTACAATTTCAGCAGGGCCTACCCCTACGCATTGCTTGTGAGCAGGGTAATAAGAGAGACCGACTCTCTCTTCGTTACTGATAACATGTCCAAACGCAAGCAGGACAGATATCTCAATAAGATGAAAGATGATCTGATCAAGGAGTTTGACCCCATTTTCAGAAATCTCACCCTCAAACAGGGATTAATGATGATACGCCTCATAGATAGGGAGGTAGGAATGACTCCCTATTATATAATAAAACACTTCTTCTCCGGTGCAACCGCCGGATTCTGGCAAGGCATCGCAAAATTACTCAAGGGTGACCTCAAAAGATCTTACGACCGTTTCGGTGAGGACAAAGATCTGGAAGAGCTTGTCGAATACTGGGAAAGAGGTGAGTTTGAAGAACTCTACTTTGGTATATTCGGACAGGCCCCAAAGCCGATATACGTTCCGGAGAGATTCAGGGAAGATGCTTCTTCAGCCCAATCGCCCAAAAGATAAAGGGTTCCTCCGCTTTCCACTTCAATCTCCATCTGTGAATGTACGTGACCGATGACATAGCAATCTATCCCCTTATCTTCTCCGTATTTACAGAGATATTTGTAGAGGTCCGAATCCTTGCCTTTGAAAATATATTTGCTCATATTACTGTAGTTACGACTCGATGAAGACCATTTGTGAGCCCATCTGAATATCAGCCGGGGATGGACGGATTTGAGCAGAAATACGAGCAATTTATTTCTTATGGCGGAGAAAAGCAACCTGGTGAAGGGGTTGCGACATCCGAGTCCATCTCCATGTCCCATACAGACACGTCTGCCTGCGATTTCCTTTACAACAAGCGACTCCCGGACAATCTCCATGCCTATTTCATCCCGCAGGTAGTCTGTGAGCCAGTAGTCATGATTGCCGGTAAAAAAATAAATTTTTACACCGCGGTCACTCAAAGCTGCCAGTTCTCCCAGCACACGAATCGAAGAACGCGGTACCACGTCACGATATTCCACCCAAAAATCAAAAATATCACCCAGCAGGTAGAGTTCGACTGTCTCCTCCGGCAGATTTCTCAAAAAATCGAGAAAACGAGCTTCGCGTGCCTCTGCAGAAACGTCATTGATCCCCAGATGAACATCCGATACAAATATATGAAGCGGCTCTCCCATCAAAACAGATTAGACACGACACAGGCAATACCCACAATGGCGCAATAGAGCGCAAACCACTTAAGACGGGCTTTCTGCACTATTGCAATCATCACTTTGCATGCGAAAAGGCCTGAAAGGAAAGCTGAAATAAAACCCAACAGCAACTGGAGTTCACCTGCAGAAGAGGAGGCAGCGAATCCACCTCCTACAAGTTCAAGGAAGGCCTCTCCCAAAACGGGAATGAGTACCATCAAAAAGGAGAACCTTGTCACCTGTTCTCTGCTTACACCGCATATCAGACCCGTGGCTATAGTCGAGCCGGAGCGCGAAAGGCCGGGTATTACCGCAACCGCCTGTGCAACACCCATCCAAATGGCAGACTTCCAACCGACAGGTTGCCCCTGCTGCGCCTTACTGTCGCTACGGCGATTGAGACTCTCACTTAGAATGAGCAATAATGCGGTGAGCATCAGTGCCAGACCCACAACCAACAAACCCGAACCAAAGAGCTCCTCAACGTAACTCTTGAAGAAAAAACCGACGATCATAACGGGAATCATGGAAACCAGTATCAACAAAATGTACCTGGTCTGCTCATTGTATTCGAACTTAAACAGACTGCGGAGCAATTCCCATATATATTTGCGAAACACGACGATAGTACTCAGTACAGTGGCTGCATGCACCACCACCTCAAAACTCAAATCATGCGTTTCGATGCCGAAAAGCTCCTTTGCGATTATCAGGTGACCACTGCTGCTTACCGGCAGAAACTCGGTCAAGCCCTGGATAAGACCCAGAATTATCGCTTCAAACCAACTCATTGCCCACCCTTGTCATCCTTATCTTCACGTGGCTTTTTCATAATTGCCACTATGACTATCACAATGCCAATGATTACCAGAAGAGGTGAAATCACCAAACGCCTGAAATTAAAAATCTCCGGATTGAAAACATCGGGATCGGAAGAGCCGCCTCCAGACATCAAAATATAGCCCGCCACCATCACAATAAGTCCTATCAGAACAAAACGGACATTCTTGGGAGAAAGTGAAAAATTACTCATTACTCTCTTTTTATCTTTTAATAATATAAATCATCTTTTGAAATAGCAACCAGTTTATTGACCACAAAGAAGGCAGAAATCTGGCATATGATGATACCCAGGAAAAAGACCCCGAGCAACACAAATCCTGTGATGCGTTCATCAAGAATCTGCAGCAGGATCTCATTGGACGAACCTGCCCACCAAAGGGCTGCTGCGATGCATCCTGCCGCAAGAAGGCCTGAAACGGCCCCTTGTACCAGTGCGTGCCGCATGAGGGGACGGCGGATAAAGGCACGTGTTGCCCCTACCAGACGCATCGTATGAATGGTAAAGCGACGCGAGTAGACATTGAGACGCACCGTATTGTTGATTAGAACAAAGGAGATAAACAGCAGCACTATTACCACGCCTGTCAGTATTGCCACGATTTTGCGCAAATTGGCGTTGAGAATCTCCACAAGCGACTCCTGATAAACCACCTCTTCCACTGCCGGTTCCTTAAGAAAGCGACTCTTGAGGAAGACAAGCGAATCGCGAGAAACCATATCGCCGTTCAAATGGAGATCTATGGACAATGGTACGGGATTGCTTTCGAATACACTTAGAAAATCCTCTCCCAGAAGAACCTTCATCTCCTGTGTGCCCTGTTCCCTTGAGATAAAATCAGCGGAAAGCACTTGTGGATCCGAAGTTAGCTTCCGTGCCAACTCCTGCCCCTCTTCCTCAGTGACCGACTGGCCGAGAATCAGGGAGACCACCATATTTTCCTTGAAAAAACGTGAAATCTCGCCTGCATTTGCTGCGAAAAGAGCCGAAGCACCCACCAGTACCAATACCAACGTGATACTTATTACCGAAGATAAATAAGAGTGTATCAGCCTCTTGCTAATGATATTTTTCTCCCTGGCTACCATAGGTCCGTTTAACAAACTTCAAAGGTAATCAAAAAATTTTTATTATCTTTGTAGTCAATATGCCCTTAAAATAGTTATTTATGAGAAATAGTAAAAAAGTATTGTTTGTCAACTCTGAGATTTTCCCTTATATGCCTGAATCCAAGATCTCTATAGTGGGCAGGTATCTGCCCCAAGGCACTCAGGAGAGCGGAAAACAGATTCGCTCATTCATGCCGCGCTATGGATGCATCAACGAAAGGAGAAATCAGCTTCACGAAGTTATTCGCCTTTCGGGCATGAATATCGTCGTTAATAAAGTTGACAGACCACTCGTAATAAAGGTTTCTTCAATCTCATCAGCCAGGATGCAGGTCTATTTCATAGACAACGAGGACTATTTCCACAGAAAGCAAATATGGAAGGATGAAGATGGCAAATATTTTGACGACAATGACGAAAGGGGTATATTTTTCGCCAGAGGCGTTCTCGAAACCGTCAAGAAACTGAGATGGAAACCGGATGTTGTTCATTGCCAGGGATGGGTTTCTCATTTCCTGCCGGTCTATCTCAAGAAGGTATACAAGAATGATCCTATTTTTGCGGACGCAAAGATCGTTCTTTCACTCTACGGTGAAGATCTTGATATAAGATTTAGCGACGATATCATATCCAAATATCTCTTCGGATCACTAAAATCGGAAGACCTGGATCTGCTCAAAGAGCCTACTGGCATAAATCTTGCGAAATTGGCTATCAAACACTCCGACGGCATCATTCTTGGTACCGACTCTCTCCATCCGGAGTTGGAGTCATACATCGGCAGCCGTAAGGGAATGCCCATACTCCAGCCGATGACAATTGGTGTAGAGGAGACAGAATATATTGAAGAGTACAACAGGTTTTTCGACAGCTTTATAACACCACCCCCTACCAATGAATAGATTCAAGGGCATATTATTGTCACTTATCCTATCAGTAACCACCCTCACATCCTGCATTTTCACAGACAATACACTCGGCTCGGCCTATATTCCGGGTAACCAGGACATATCCATGAAAATGGCCGATTTCGACCTGCCCGTAACCCTTAAAATGGCTGACAGCCTCCAGACTGCCGTCAGTGCCAACTTTATAATCGGATCTATCACAACAAAGGACTACGGTACATTCAGGGTGGGAACGGCTACATCCATCACTCCCATGACTGACACCATACTCTGGGGTACTGACCCTGTTTTCATAGATATGTATATCCAGATTGGAATAGCTGAAAAACGCTTTCTGAGTCCGGAACAGCAATTCATTCCCCAGAACGTCTACGCATACGAGCTCAAGGCTCCCCTTGACACCACATTCATTTACAACAACTCCATAACTGAACTCAGTTACCATCCCGTTCCCATCACTTCCCGCAACTCCATCTATATGGGCGGAGACTCCCTCAAGATGCACTTCACGAAGGAATATGGAGAACGTTTTTTCAGCGCTACAATAGAGGAATGTGACAGCACAGAGCTCTTCATAAATAAGTTTTATGGATTATACTTCCGCACTGACGACATAGAAGAAGGGCTGACCGGCGGACGTCTGAATTACTTTAACATAACCGGTGCTGATGTAAGGCTTTCCTTCACCTCAACTAACGAAGCAGGCAAGAGAAGAGACACTTCGGTTGCATTCCAGTTGGGCGAATATCTGTCGCTAAACTCTATGACTTCCGAGGCTGGTTCTATGGTTACCGATTATCCGGTCGAGACACTCTACTACGAAAGTCTTTCCGGCATCAAACCGCATATCAGCGGAGCCGCCCTCCATTCACTTATGCAGAATTGGGCAGAACAAAACAACATCGATCTTGACAATCTTATAATTGCAAAAGCCACGCTGGAATTCCCTTTTGAGTACTCCGGCAACTACAAAGCTCTGGACAATTATCCCGGCAATCTCTTCCCCTGTAAAAGAGTACGCACCACAAAGCATACGTTATACACACCTATTGAAGAGATTTATGACAGTTTTATGAGCAAGGGTTCTATCAATCGCTCGTTACTCCACTACAAACCCGATGTTGGCTTCTATCTCCAGGACCTGATCAAAAAAGAGAGTTCTGAATTGACCGATGAGGATGACCTATGGCTGATGCAAACCATTTCCCACACCAACAACACCACCAATGTGACCACCCATTATCCTGACTTTACCTATTATAATGTAGCCAAGTTCAACGGCACAGGCTGCAAGCGTAATCCCAGACTCAGGATAGTCTACACGGTACTCAAATAAAACATCGCACAAAGAAATAGAAAAAGCGGCTCCGAAATTCGGGGCCGTTTTTGTATAAATCTGTAAGAGAATTGTCTATCTAACGGAAAGGTCTGTAATTCGGCGCTGCGAAAATGATGGTTGCGTTGTGTCCGCCAAATCCGAAATTATTGCTCATAGCTATGCGCACATTGCGCCTCTGAGCAGTATTGAGCGTAAGATTGAGAGAATAGTCGATGGCTTCGTCTTTCTCCCGAAAATTAATGGTGGGAGGAATGATGCCATCCTTGATTGCATGGATGCAAGCGAGGGCTTCAACCGCACCCGCAGCACCAAGAAGATGGCCGGTCATCGATTTGGATGAAGAGAGGTTGATATTATACACGGCATCGCCGAAAACATTCTTGATGGCATCCAATTCGGCTATGTCGCCAAGAGGAGTAGATGTGCCGTGGGTGTTGATGTAGTCAACTTGATCCGGAGATATGCCGGCATCCTCAAGTGCTATGCGCATTGACTCGGAAGCCCCTTCCCCTCCGGGACTTGGGGCAGTAATGTGGTAGGCATCCGCATTCTGTCCATACCCGATGATCTCCGCATAAATCTTTGCTCCTCTGTTGAGTGCATGCTCATACTCTTCAAGCACAAGTATACCCGCCCCCTCTCCTATCACAAAACCATCTCTGGTAGCGTCAAAAGGGCGTGAGGCGGTCTGATATGAGTCGTTGTTGGTAGAGAGTGCACGCATTGAGTTAAAGCCACCTATAGCGGTAACGGTAATCGGCGCCTCTGAGCCACCGGCTATAATAATATCCGCCTTACCGAGTTGTATCATAGAAGCAGCAACGCAAAGAGCATTGGCAGAGCTGGTACAAGCGGAAGTGGTTGAGAAATTAGGCCCTTTAAACCCATATTTTATGGAAATGGATCCGGGGGCTATATTCGTTATGATTTTAGGTATAAGAAAAGGACTAAACCGAGGGAGCTGCCCTTCGGTATAGTCCATTGTTTCCTGCGTGAGAGTCTCTATGCCGCCTATACCCGAGCCAATTACAACTCCTGTTCTGCGTAAGGTCTTCTCCTCATCCAGAGGGATTCTGCTATCTTTAATGGCTTGACCGGCCGCGATGAGAGCATATTGGGTATATCTGTCATGCTTTCGAGCCTCCTTGATATCCATCCCGAAACGTTCGGGAGAATAATCACGTATCTGACACGCAAATTTTGTTTTGAAAAGAGAGGTATCGAAACGGGTGATAAGCGATGACCCACTAACCCCAAGGTCCAGATTAGAGAAATAATCCTCGGGGTTATCCCCTATTGGGTTAATGGTACCGATGCCGGTTATGACAACTCTCTTGACTAACATCAGTTCTTATAGCGAAAAACGCTATTTCTGATTATTCTCAATATAGTCGATAGCGTCCTGTACAGTGCGGATCTTCTCTGCCACCTCATCGGGAATGGAGATGCCGAATGCCTTCTCAAACTCCATTATGAGTTCTACTGTATCGAGCGAATCTGCACCAAGGTCGTTGGTGAAACTGGCGTCAGGCTGAACTTCGTTCTCCTCAACACCAAGTTTGTAAACGATGATAGATTTTACTTTTGCGGTAATATCTTC
>DFOK01000037.1 GCA_002376715.1 Bacteroidales bacterium UBA3543
TATGTAGTATGTAGTGTGTAGCTCGGGCGGTTCATATTGCGATCTGTGTATGAACCTCGCATCCGGAACCATGCCCCACAACACGAAACACGTACCCTGCAACCCGTACCCTGTAAAAAAAAGAGGCTCCCTTTTTACGGGGAGCCTCCAGCTATGAAAACGGTTTATATGATTTTTTTGCAAAAATCCAAAGTTAAAAGTTATTCGTCAAGAAGCTGCATTTTCTGAACATAGATAGCCTTATTCTTCTGGGCTCTTTTCGTAACAGAAGGTTTCTCAAAGGTCTTACGTCTCCTGAGTTCGCGTAATGTACCCGTCCTTTCAAATTTGCGTTTGAATTTCTTTAATGCTCTCTCAATATTTTCACCTTCTTTTACCGGTACGATAATCATTATTCAGTAACACCTCCTTTTTTTTGTGGGTGCAAATATAATCAGGATTTTTGGTTTGACAAATTATTGGAGAAAAAAACGTATTTTTGTAAGAAACATATCAAAGAACCATAATAATAAATGGAAAATAAGGAATTGAAACACTTCAGGGAGCTGGTTGTACAGGGAATCCCCACTCAGCTTCCTCCACCCGCAAAATATGACGACGAAATTAGTCACGCGCCCAAACGTAAGGATATACTTACCAGAGAAGAGAAAGTGCTCGCCCTTAAAAACGCTCTCAGATATTTCCCGAAACAGCACCACAAGGAGCTTTCGGTGGAATTTGCGAAAGAACTCGAGAGCTACGGACGTATCTATATGTACCGTTTCCGTCCGGAATATCGTATAACAGCGCGTTCGATAGATGACTTTCCCCATAAATCCCGACAGGCAGCGGCAATTATGCTGATGCTCAGCAATAATCTGGATTATGCGGTAGCTCAGCATCCCCACGAACTCATCACTTACGGTGGCAATGGAGCCGTTTTCCAAAATTGGGCACAATATCTGCTCACCATGCAGTATCTCTCTCAGATGACCGACGAACAGACTCTCGTGCTGTACAGCGGCCATCCGATGGGACTCTTTCCTTCTCATAAGGAGGCTCCCCGTCTGGTAATTACCAACGGTATGGTGATTCCCAACTACTCTTCACAGGATCATTGGGAAAAATTCAATGCGATGGGAGTGTCGCAGTACGGCCAGATGACCGCCGGTTCCTTTATGTATATAGGGCCGCAGGGTATTGTGCATGGTACTACCATTACCGTGCTCAATGCCGCAAGGATGAAAAATGGAGGTAGTGACGACATCCGAGGTAAAATTTTCGTGAGTTCGGGATTGGGAGGAATGTCGGGGGCCCAGCCCAAGGCAGCTGTGATCGCCGGAGTGGTGGGCATTGTGGCGGAAATCAATCCCAAGGCAGTCAGCAAACGCTATGAGCAAGGTTGGGTGGATGAGGTATATACCGATTGCGATCTGCTCATAGATAGGGCGCTTAAAGCGAGTGCAGCGAAAGAAGCAGTTTCACTTGCATACCAGGGCAATATTGTGGATCTTTGGGAGCGTCTTGCCGACAGAGATATCAAAGTGGATCTGGGCAGTGACCAGACCTCGCTCCACAATCCCTTTGCAGGTGGCTATTATCCTGCCGGTCTCTCCTTTGAGGAGTCCAACAGGATGATGGCGCAGGAGCCGGAACTTTTCAAGGAGGAGGTATACAAAACCCTTCGCAGACATGTGGCTGCCATCAACCGTCTCACCGCACGAGGAATGTATTTCTTCGACTATGGTAATGCTTTCCTTCTGGAGGCCTCCAGGGCAGGTGCAGATATTCTGACACCTGACGGAAAGTTCCGTTATCCATCCTATGTTCAGGATATCATGGGACCGCTCTTTTTCGATTACGGATTCGGTCCGTACCGTTGGGTGTGTACATCTTCCCGTGCGGAGGATTTGGCGGTTACCGATGCTCTCGCAGTAGAGGTGCTGGAGGAGATTTTGCGTACGGCTCCGGTCGAAATACAACCTCAGCTCAGGGACAATATACACTGGATCAAAGAGGCGGCGGCAAATAAGTTAGTAGTGGGGTCACAAGCACGCATTCTCTATGCGGATGCCGAAGGACGTATTAAAATAGCCCTTGCTATGAATGAGGCAATCCGTGAGGGGAGGGTTAGTGCCCCCATTGTATTGGGACGTGACCATCACGATGTTTCGGGTACCGATTCTCCATTTAGAGAGACCTCCAATATCTATGATGGCTCTGCATTTACTGCCGATATGGCAATACACAATGTCATAGGAGATTCTTTCCGCGGCGCTACCTGGGTTTCGATTCACAATGGTGGCGGAGTGGGTTGGGGTGAGGTGATTAACGGTGGATTTGGAATGGTGATAGATGGCAGCGAGGAGTCGGACCGCCGAATCAAGGCTATGCTCCATTGGGATGTTAATAACGGTATTGCGCGCCGCAGCTGGGCACGTAACGAGGGTGCCATTTTCGCCATCAAGCGTGAAATGGAACGTACTCCATTGCTCAAGGTGACTCTGCCCAATATCGCGGATGACGATCTTGTAGAGAGCTGTTTCTGATACACTTTATGAAGATAATTGATTCATTCATCGATTGGCTTGGAGTACAGAAAAGGTATTCCCCGCGTACTTTGGTTCTTTACCGGAGTGCGGTGGATGAATTTTATGCCCATATCTTTCCCGAAGGTGAAATAGAGGCAGGAGAGGAGATATCTGTGCTAACTCCGCTCAATATTCGCGGTTTCATTGCCGGAGGACTTGAGAGCGGGCTTTCCGCCCGTACAATGAACCTAAAATTGGCAGCCCTGAGCAGTTACTGCTCTTATCTGATGAAACAGGGAGTTATCTCATCCAATCCGGTCAAAAAAGTTTTTCGCCCCAAGGAGGACAAAAAGCTTCCGGAGTTTTATACCGAGAAGGCCATGGGCAATTATTTTGAATCTCTGACTGAAGAAAGGCAGGAGCAGGAAGGGGAGGAACCCTTCCCGGTTTTACGCAACAGGACGATACTTTTATTGCTTTATGCCGGCGGAATTCGGCGTGCAGAACTTTGCGGCTTGAAAATCACCGACTTTGATCCCGAAAGGTCGGTAATCAGGGTTTTGGGAAAGGGAGATAAATTGAGAGAAATTCCAATTCCTTATGTCATATGTCAGGAATTATTGTTATATTTGAAAAGAATTAATAGGGAGTTTCCCGGCAATAGCGACGGATACTTCTTTTTGACCGATGCCGGTCGGCCACTCTATCCGGCTTTTGTCAATAACGTGGTCAAAAAGGAGCTTGAGAAGGTTGAAGGTTTTACCGGGCGTAAGTCGCCCCACCTGCTGAGACATTCACTCGCGACACACCTGCTCAATCGCGGTGCCGACCTCAATAGCATCAAGGAGATTCTTGGCCACTCATCCCTTGCTGCGACACAGATTTATACACACAATTCGTTCGAACAGTTAAAGAACGCATACTTAACAGCTCATCCAAGAGCAAAAAACGGAGGTAACAATGGAAATTAAAGTTCAATCAATCAAATTCGACGCAGACCAGAAGCTGCTTGATTTCATCGACAACAAGGTAGGTAAAATCGCCAAGTACTACGAGGATATCGTGCGTACCGAAGTCAACCTCTCATTGCTTGCAGACCCACAAAACAAAAATGTCAAGGTTATCGTTTACATTCCGGGTACGGAAATTATCGTGGAAAAAAATGCCGACACTTTTGAGGAGGCCATCGTAGATTGCGTGGGAGTCCTCAAAGGCGCACTTGTATCCGCCAAGGAGAAACGATTCAAATAAGATTTAGAAAAATAATAGAGTCAGCTCTTCCGGGCTGATCCCGCAAAAATAGTCACCGGCTGCCACTTCATTGAGGCGGCCGGAAATTTTTTCAGGAGTATGCTCTATGCCGTACATCAGATTGCAGAATTCCTCCACGGGTTTGTTGAAAAAGAAGTCGCCCCTTATTTCCAGAGCGGATATTTTTCCGGAGGAGACATCAAATGAGACTTCTACAAGTCCCCCGGGAAACTTGACAACCTTATTTAGAGCATATTTAGGCGAAGCACCGAAGTTCCATTCATCCCTACGGTATCTTGATTCCGATAGGACATCAATCGAACGGATATCCTCTTCACTCCATCTGTAAGGTGTACATCCGCGCCCCACATAATTAGCCAGATACTCCATAAATGCAGATACATTCATCTTTTCGGCCAGATGCTCCGAAATGTTGGTGACTCTTGAACGGTGAGACTTCACTGCCTTGCCATCAAATTTCTCCGGACGCTCTTTCAGCGCTTGCACCAGGGAATTCATCGAGGAACTGAAAAGCAACGTTCCATGTTGCAGCACGCGGTTTTTAGAAAAGCACATCGCATTGCCGGAAAACTTTTTCCCTTCAATCATCAAGTCGTTGCGTCCTTCGAGATATGCCTTTACTCCGAGCGATTGAAGTGCATCCACGATGGGTTTGGTAAATCTGCGGAACATCTCATTGCTCTCCTGACGGGAAATATCGCTCTCGAAAAAAGAAAAATTGACATTGCCCAGGTCATGGAAAACCGCACCTCCTCCGCTTAATCTGCGCACTACAGGGATTTCGTTAGCGGTAACCCATTCGGCATCAATCTCGGCATAGGCGTTTTGGTTTCGGCCAACGATAATTGAGTCCGCATTTCGCCAGAGACGAAAAACACTCTCCCTGAAATTCTCGAGGAGATATTCTTCCGCAGCGAGATTCCAGTGAGGGTCGGTGTTGGTATCATGTATCAGGAGCATGTTTTTCGTAAAATTGTTTTGTAGATGAGCCAGACCAGATATGCAATTAAAAGGCCTAGCAGTGCACCGCCAATGATATCTGCAGGGTAGTGCTTGCCCACATAAATTCTGCTGTATGATACCATTGCTGCCCAAGTGAATATCAAAATTGAGTAGATTTTTTTACGGATTATCAGAGAAGAGAGAGCAGCGAAACAAAAGGTATTGCAAGCGTGTCCCGAAACAAATCCGTAAAGGGATCCGTGGGGTTCAAGCATCCTGACACTATTCGCCAGCAAAGGCTCTTCGCAGGGCCTAAGGCGGGCCACACTCTCTTTGATGAATACCGATATGTGCTCGCTGGCGAGGTATGCCAGCACAATGGTTGCTACTGCCAGCAGTGCTACTTTCCATTTTTTTGTAAAGAAAAGATAAACCAGCACTCCCAGGTAGAGCGGTATCCATACCCATACTTTTGAGAGGAAAACCATTATTGGATCACAGAAATCCGAATGCCACCCGTTGAGAAGGGTGAACAATTTCATATCAAGTTCGATCAATTTCTCCATCAGCATTCAGAGTCTTCCAGAGCATATCCTTGAGTTGAGGTATCCCTTCGCCGGTGAGCGAAGAGATGAAAATATATGGAATCTTTTTGGGGAGATGCTTCTTGATCTCCTTTTTTAGTTCCTCATCGAGCATATCGGACTTGGTGACAGCCAAAAGCCGTTCCTTATCCAGCAATTCGGGATTGTATTGTTTTAGCTCATTGAGCAATATCTTGTACTCTTCGGCGATATCCTTGCTGTCAGCCGGTATCATGAAGAGCAGCATGGAGTTACGTTCGATATGCCTGAGAAATCTCAGTCCAAGACCTCTGCCCTCGTGGGCTCCTTCTATGATGCCAGGAATATCGGCCATCACAAAGGACTTGTCGTCGTAATAATTTACAATGCCAAGGTTAGGTTCAAGAGTGGTAAATGCATAATCGGCTATCTTGGGCTTTGCAGCTGACACCACGGAGAGGAGAGTCGATTTGCCTGCATTTGGAAATCCTACCAGTCCTACATCGGCCAGTATTTTCAGTTCGAGGACAAACCAGCCTTCGATGCCCTCTTCGCCCGGCTGGGCATAGCGGGGAGTTTGATTGGTGGGGGTTTTGAAGTGATCATTGCCCAGTCCGCCACGGCCACCCTGGGCGAGAATTATCTCCTGACCGTCATCAATTATTTCAAATAGTATTTCGCCCGTCTCACCATCTTTGGCTACCGTGCCCAGGGGTACTTTGAGGATAATATCCTTACCATCAGCTCCTGTGCGTAGTTGCCCACTTCCGTCTCCTCCGTTTTCGGCTTTGATGTGTTTGCGGTATTTGAGGTGAATCAGGGTCCAGAGTTGTTTGTCTCCCTTTAATATTATATGACCGCCTCGTCCTCCGTCTCCCCCGTCAGGCCCTCCCTTTGGTATATATTTCTCCCTGCGGAGGTGCGTGGAGCCTTTGCCTCCGTGACCCGATTTACAAAAAATGCGGACATAGTCTATAAAATTGGAGTTTTGATTTCTCATTATATTATCGTGAAAGCCTTTCAATAAGGAGAGATATCTTTGCGAAAATATCCTCAATCGTACCTTCCCCGTCAATTTCGTGGTATTTTTCCTGTTTTTTGTAATAATCGATTAAAGGCTCTGTTTTGGCGTGATAAGTGGTTATACGATTCCTTATTATTTCATCTTTCATGTCATCTTTGCGGTCTTCAATAAGGGCGCGGTGATGTATTCTCTCCATAACCGTCTCATCACTGATGATGATTGAGATCACACCGTTTACATCCATTCCGAGACTTTTAAGATAGGATTCGAAAGCGGATGCCTGTGTAGTCGTGCGGGGAAATCCGTCAAAAACAAAACCCGATGCATCCGGGTGGTGTGCAATCTCACTCTTGACCAATTTGAGAACCATTTCATCCGGAACGAAGTTGCCGTCGTCAATGAGAGCTTTGGCCATCTGTCCGAGTTTGGTACCTGCTTTTATTTCGGCACGGAGAAGGTCTCCGGTGGATATATGTCTCAAATTATATTTTTCAACCATCAGCTTGGCTTGAGTGCCTTTTCCGGCGCCCGGCGGACCAAAAATGATAAAATGTTTCATAATATATGTCGTATATCGTGTTGTTAAGTTATTTGTCAAGAATGTAGATGTCTTTACAGTTGCGTCCCAGCTGATTATAGTCCAGACCGAATCCCACTAGAAAACGGTTTTCAACCTCCATGGCCACGTAGTCGAGGACTAGTGACTTGTCGTAAACTTCAGGCTTAAGCAGGAGGGTACAGATCTTGATGTCGTTTGCTCCGGCTATGGTTAGTGTTTTGTGAATATCGTAAATGGTGGTGCCGGTATCGACTATATCTTCCACGATGATCAGGTCTCTACCTTTTATGTCAGCGGTAAGTCCGAGAATTGTCTTTGTTTTGCCCGAAGAGAGCGTGCCTTCGTAGGAGGCCAATCTGATGCTGGTAATCTCACAGGGGAACGTAATTCTTTTCATCAGTTCGCCGGTAAACATTATCGATCCGTTGAGAACGCAGAGCAGTATTGGGGGCTTTTTACATCCGCGGTAGTCATTGTTTAACTTTTCAGCCACCACATCAATGGCTTTGGAAATTTCTTCGTAGCGGATGTATGGTACAAAATATTTGTCGTGAAGTTTGATTCTTTCCATCTGTGAGATATTTATTTTGCAGAGGCAAATTTAATCATTATTTTTGGGACAATATACAAAATGAAACAATATGAGACCGCTTGTAAGTATTATAATGGGGAGTACCTCAGATATGCCTGTGATGAAACAGGCTGCGGAGTTTCTGGAAATGATGGAGATACCTTTCGAAATCAATGCTCTGTCGGCACATAGAGTTCCCCACAGGGTTATGGAGTTCGCTGAGGGAGCTGCAGGGCGTGGCGTTAAGGTAATCATTGCAGGTGCTGGTGGGGCAGCTCATCTTCCGGGAGTCATTGCTGCCTATACTCCTCTGCCGGTTATCGGTGTCCCTATCAACTCCTCCAATTCCATTGATGGCTGGGACTCTCTCCTTTCCATTCTTCAAATGCCTTCCGGCATCCCGGTGGCAACTGTAGCCCTGGACGGAGCAAAGAACGCAGCAATTCTTGCAGTGCAGATGTTGGCGCTCTCCGATGATGCATTGATGGAGAAAGTAAAGGCTTTCAAAGCCGATCTTGCTTCCAAGATAGCCAAAGCCAACGATGAATTGGCTGAAATCAAGTATAAGTACAAGACAAATTGACCATGCAGTTTTGATTTTCATAGTTTTTAATTTTTCCGGATATGTGGCGAGAGAGTGTGGGGTTGGAAAGAGCTCTGATTGCCATCGCCATAGCGGTGGCAATCTTTTTTTGTGCAGCATTGCATTGTGCGGCGCAGCCTCAGCTGCCGCACCAAATTATTTCGATAATCGAGGATATGGCCTCTTCAGGCGGTGAGGAGGCTGCACTTGAGCTTCAGCTCAGGTATGAGGAGATGCTCGCTTGTCCACTTGAAATCAATATGCTGACCAGGCGGCAGATGGAGGAGTGTGGACTGCTTACTCCGTTCCAAATTGAGAGCATTCTGGATTACCGAAAGGAGTATGGAGATATTCTTTCACTTTCGGAGCTCTCTCTGGTAGATGGCTTCGGTCCCGAAGCAATAGAATTGGTGAGACATTTCTTTCGGTTTTCCTCACTTCAAGCCATTGCCTCTCCTTATGTGGAGGAGAGTTTCAGTCATCGTTTTTCTGCTAAAGTCCGCAAAAAAATGAAGTCGGAGGGTGTTTCGTTTACCTCAAAATATAAAATTGAATATGGCAGACGTATCTGTGCCGGCCTGACTCTCGACAGCGATGCGGGAGAAAAACTTACCAGTTATTATCATCCCGATTTTACCTCATTGCATCTTGTATGGAGTCCGCGTGAAATACCTATTGATAGGAAAAGGATAAGATTCCGTAAAGTGGTGCTTGGGGATTATGTAGCAAGATTCGGTCAGGGACTTGCATTATGGAAGGCCTTTCCGGTCTCATTTTTCGGCACTCCGTCATCACTCAGCAAGCGGGGGAGTGCCATTACTCCCTATACCTCCACAGATGAATCAAATTTTCTGCGGGGAGCAGGAGTGACCTTTGGTTCAAAGGAGATGGAATGTTCGCTATTTGCCTCATACAACGGGGTCGATGCTCGGATAGTGGGGGACAGTTGCTACACTTCGATAATTACCGACGGACTGCACATTACGGATTCAGAACGGGCCACACGCAACAGTATGCATGAATATCTATTCGGTGGACATTTCTCTTACGATTTTAACCGTCTCCAACTCGGGGTGACTGCGCTCTGCTACGGCTATGACAAGTGCAATGCACGTCGTATTGGGGAATATAACCGATACCAGATGTATGATGGGATATGGGGCAATCTGGCTTTGGACCTCTACTCATCCTGGCGCAGTTTCCGCTTCTTTGCTGAGGTTGCCATCGACTTACGGCCGGCAGCGGCACTGCTCTGCGGACTCTCTTGGAATCCCGATTACTCGCTGGAAATGGCCCTTCTGTTACGTGCTTACGGCAAGGGTTATACCGCTACTCACGCTGCTGCCTCCTCCACTCTCACCGGTTGTTACAATCAGTACGGTACTACAGCCATTATAAAATATATTCCCTCACGTGGCTGGACAATGCATCTATCGGCGGAATATAGCGCCTATCCCTGGTCGAGATACCGGATTGATGGACCATCGTGGGATTCCAGGGCTCGATTTGACATAATGAGGGAGTCCCGCAACGGTTCACAGCTCCAATTGAGACTCGACTGGCGCCACAAGAGTGAGTCCGGATCCACTCTAAAGGGGCGATTGCATGCAAAAGCCGCACTTTCCCGGTGCTGGTCACTCTCGGCACGGATCGAGGGAGGCATGAAAGGTTTTGCCACTTATGGGGAACTCGGATTTCGTACTACAGACCGCAGATGGGATATCTGCGCAAGGGGTACCTATTACAATACCGAAGATTGGAAGTCGAGGGTATACGTATACGAGAGGGGAGTACCCCAATCATTTTCTGTGGAGAATTACTACGGCAAGGGTTGGAGCTGGTATTTCCTTATGAAATGGTCGCCAGCGAAGTTTGCAGATTTATGGTTCAAATATTCGAAGAACTACTGCGCCTTCTTTATCTTGATTACCATTCCCGGATAGATCTTGGTGGATTGGGTAAATCCGTTCAGCTTGAGCAGTGAGTTGAGGGTTACACCCGAGAATTGGCTCGCAATACCGTAAAGCGTGTCATTTTTCTTGACGGTATAGGTAATATATCCATCTTTAGTAGCTGTTCCGGTAGTGCTGCCGGAGGCCTTCGTTGACGAACTCGATTTGGAGGATGCAGCGCTGCCGCCTATGCGGAGTTTCTGGCCAACACGGATCATGTCGCTTCTAAGATTATTCCATCTCTTGATGTTGGAGACTGTGGTGCGATATTTCCGTGCTATGCCACCCAATGTCTCGCCTGATCTTACGGTGTGGGTGGTCATACTTCCCTCGGTACCACCTCTCTCCTTAACCTTTTTGATAGCCACGTCGCTGAAGAAGAGTGTATCCTTGTAGGAATAAATCGACTCTTCATTGTTTACGAATTGCATCGTGTAATTGTGCGGAAGTCTGAGGATATAGGTCTTTTCCGTTCCGGGAATGATATCGTGGAGATACTGGGGATTAATCTGGCGGAGTTCTTCCATCGGTATGCCGATAACATCGGATATTTGCTGAAAGTGCAGCATCCTGTTGACATGAATTGTGTCCACATGAGCGGGAAGTGAAGATTGTTGGGGTACTATGCCGTGCTCCGGGTAGTATTTCAAAGTATAGAGTGCGGCAAAGAAAATGGGAACATAACCGCGCGTCTCTCTGGGAAGATAATTGTAAATATCCCAAAAGTCGGTCTTTCCGCCTGAACGACGTATTGCCTTTAGCACATTGCCGGCGCCACAGTTATAGGAGGCTATTGCAAGAGACCAATCCCCGAAAATATTGTATGAATCCCTGAGATACCTCGCTGCCGCATGGCAGGATTTATATGGATCGTATCTTTCATCCACAAATGAGGTCATATCCAGGTCATAAAGTCTTGCGGTGTAGTGCATGAATTGCCACATTCCTCTCGCTCTGGCCCTCGAAACGGCTTTGGGATTGAATGCAGACTCTATCATAGCCATGGCCTTGAGCTCCTTGGGAAGGTCGTACATATCGAATATTCCCTCTATTATCGGCAGATAATAGGTAGAAAGAGATATGATGTTGGCGGTTACCTTGGGCATTTTTTCCGTGTAAAGGATGATGTTGTTTCTCACATAGTGGTTGAACTGGATAGGGATAAATGAGTTCAATCTGTTCAGCCTTTCAATGTATATAGAATCTGGAATGGAGGATTTGAGGGTATCCCTTTCAAGCATTTCGAAATCGGGGTTGAATGCTTCGGCTTGCTTGTGTAAGTACCATACACTGCGGAGTGAGTCGATGCTTTCAGGTGTATAACTTTCCGGTTTAAACTCCTCCTCAATAGCAATCCCCTCTTCCACATCCCCTGAAACAGGTACAGCAAGCAGATTGTATTCGTACGCAAGTGAGTCGTATGCATTCTGGAGCGAATCCAATCTGCGTGTAAGATCCTCTATAATTTGTTTTCTGGATCTGATCTGTGCTCCCGCGTCAGGCAGGAAACTTAACAGGGCAATAAGGAGAATAAGAGTGGAAAATAAGGGTCTTGCTTTCATATAATTAAAAATTGAGGGTCATTTGAAGTCCGAATGAGGGCACCGGAGCATATGTTGGAGAATAATAGGGAGTAAGTGGCTCTATTATAGCCGGTTCCAATTGAAGTGTGGCGAGATTGTCGCTTACATCGAAATCTGCCATATGTGCGAATACGTTGGCATCTATTACATTGAGTGCGTATACCAGTACAAATGCTACTATTGAATAGTCACGGAATCTTCTGTAGGTGTCTCTGTACCACTCTGACTGGCTGGCTGTAATCTGGCCTATATAGCCGCTATTCGGGTCATTATCCATCTTGCAGATATACTTGAAACGTTTGTACTGTATGTCGTTCTGATGGAAAAAATAGCCGCAGGCCACAAATCCGGTCCACCAAATGGGTATTTTCCAGTAATCGCCATTGTAGGCCTGTCCCAGGCCGGGAAGAAGAGCCGAGTATATGGTAGATTTTGCTGCAACAGGTATTGGTACCTCGGTTTTATATGAGATTGTGGCATCCAGAAGCGACCCCCAGTAGGTAAGTCCTGCCCCTATATATCCCAGATTTCGGTAGAGTTTGTATTTTTCGTCACCGGTCTGCCGGTATTTTATATTGTTTGAGATACCGGTATAAATTCCTGCTCCTAAGCCTCCGTAGATTATAGGAACTTTCCACCATTGTTTATTGTAAATCTGACCGGCACCTGGTACAATAGCTGTGCCCAAAAGCATATAACCCGGTTTAAGGGTATCCCTACCCATATAACCTCGAATGAGTGCCTTCATTGAGAAGCCTGCAGTAGTATCAGCCTTTACGTCGCTTTCCGGATTGACCTGTGTGCCGGTCTGCATATTGGCACCCGGAGGTCCTCCCATTCTGCCCATAGTAACGTTGCCCGAGCGCTGGAACTGTGCTTCAGCGCTGAAATTGAAAACGATGAGCAAAAGTATGACGGAAAGATATCTCTTCACTATGCAATCTATAACTGTTTATCTTCGATTACCCTGAGGAAGGCATCAAGTTCGTTGTCATTTTTGAAACGGACTGTCATTGTGCCACCTCCGCTACCGCTACGTTTAAATGAAACGCCTTTGTCAAAATATTTGCCTACTATGTCGGCTAGGCGATAGTAGCTTTCGGGATAATTGTTCTGCTCTTGATTGCTCTCCCGTACAGGTGGCGGAGCGTTGCTCTGCCGGACTTTTTCTTCGAGCTGGCGTACGTTGAGGTCCTTGCGTATTGTAAGTTCACATAGTTCTGTCTGGAGTTCTTGGTTTTCTAGCGAAAGAAGTGCCTTGGCGTGGCCCATGCTGATCTTGCCGATCTTTACGGCCTTTTGGATCTCTACCGGAAGTTTGAGCAGGCGGAGATAATTGGCTACGGTAGCTCTCTTCTTACCTATCCTCGAGGCCATCTCCTCCTGGGTAAGGTTGCATTCATCCATTAGACGTTGAAATCCGAGCGCCGTCTCGATGGCATCAAGATCCTCTCTCTGGATGTTTTCCACTATAGCCATTTCAAGCATCAGGGTGTCGTCGGCTTCGCGGATATAGGCTGGGATTGTCTGAAGACGGGCCAACTTGGCTGCTCTAAAGCGTCTTTCACCGCTGATGATTTGATATTGAGAGGGTCCGATCTTACGTAAGGTAAGGGGCTGAATAATACCGAGGGTGCGAATTGAGTCCGCAAGCTCCAACAGACCCTCTTCGTCAAAAGAAAGACGCGGCTGTGCGGGGTTTGGCACAATCTGGCTCAGTGGTATCTCACAGATGGATGCAGGATTGATCCTTTCTGAGTGAGGTGTTGGTTTGTATTCAGTAGGTTGACGGATCTCGCCGGTATCTCCAAGGAGTGCTCCGAGCCCTCTTCCTAACGCTTCTCTTTTTGCCATGACTGGTTCTTTTTAATTATTTCTTTGGCGAGCTCCAGGTAGTTAGATGCTCCAGGTGAGCCGACATCATAAAGGATGGCGGGCTTGCCGAAGGAGGGAGCTTCGCTCAACCTAATGTTCCTAACAATAATCGTGCTGAAGACCATTTCCTTGAAGTGAGTCTTGACCTCTTCCACCACCTGATTGTGCAAACGGAGTCGGCTGTCAAACATTGTGAAGAGAAATCCTTCTATGTTTAGACCGGGATTCAGGCGATTCTGGACCAGTTTAATGGTATTGAGCAGCTTGCCGAGTCCTTCGAGGGCAAAAAATTCAGGCTGTACGGGTATGATGACTGAATCGGCTGCTGTAAGTGCATTTACAGTGATGAGCCCTAGTGAAGGAGCACAATCCAGAATAATATATTCGTAACGGTCCCGAACCTTTTCAAGTGCGTTTTTCAGTACCGACTCACGGTTATTGATATTGAGCATCTCTATTTCTGCACCCACAAGGTTGATATGAGAGGTAATGAGATCGAGATAATCCAGCTCAGTAGGCATAATGGTCTGCTCAATATCCTTTTGTCCGATAAGAACCTCATAGAGGGTATTGGCTGAGTCGGAATCGGGGTTGAAATTGAGTCCCGAGGTGGTGTTGGCCTGAGGATCTGCGTCAATTAGCAAGGTTTTCCTCTCCAGCACAGCCAGTGAGGCTGCCAGGTTAATAGCTGTGGTGGTTTTTCCTACTCCTCCTTTCTGATTGGCTATTGCAATAATTTTTCCCATATATGCTCTTAATTTATTCCAAATAAAAAGCAAATTTACAAATTCTTTTTCTTAGGAAAGGTATTTATGTTAAATTTGTCCGAAAATGATTCTTGAGCAAGTATGGCAGACACCTGGAAAGTGATAGTAAGTAGCATGTCGGGCGGCGGCAAAGCGAGCAGCGAATGGCCAGAGATAGCAGAACGCCTCGAAGCCAGAGGCATCGCATACTCGGTTTCTTTTACCAAATACCGTTTTCATGCCCTGGAAATCGCGAAAGATGCCTTGAAAGAGGGTATAAGGCATATCATCGTTATTGGCGGTGACGGGGCATTGCATGAAGTACTCTCGGGCGTTATGTCACAAAGCCAAGTTCCCTCAAATCAGGTCACCTTGGCCATTATTCCCGTCGGTTCGGGTAATGACTGGGCTCGTCTGCACGAGATACCCAAGGGGTATGATGATGTCACAGATGTCATCGCCAGAGGAAAGAGTGTGATGCAGGATGTGGCAAAGGTCGAGTCTGTTATGGATGGTGCCCCTTTTGTCTCTTATATGGTCAATATTGGGGGCTTGGGCTTTGATGCCCAGGTCTGCCACAATTTTGACCTTGAAAAAAAGGAGGGCAAGGCGACAAGCGATGCCCTTTATCTCAAATGCCTTCTCAAGGGCTTTATGGGATACGATGCGCGCAAGTTCCGCATAGTGACTGACGGTAACCTTTTCTATGAGGGCGATGTCTTCTCTGTAGCAATGGGTATAGGAAAATATTCCGGTGGTGGTATGATGCAGACCCCCGATGCTATTTTTGATGATGGGCTGATTGATCTGACTGTTATAAAAGATATTCCTAAATCAAAGATTTTACGCAAGATTCCCACTCTATTCACGGGGAAAATCCATGAGGTAAAAGAGGTCATCCAGACCAGGGCACGAGTTCTTGAAATTTCGGCTGACCCGGAGTCATTTGTAGAGGTAGACGGCGAGGCAGTTGGCTTCAGCCCCATCCGTGTAGAAGTACTTCCTGCCGCAATCAGAGTCATTACAAATCTGTAAAGTTTATCAACATGAAGAATATTGTTGGAAAATTGAAAAAAATGCTGCCATATCTGGCTGCAGCTGCTGTTTTTATACTTCTAGCAGTGGTGTATTGTTACCCTGTTCTTTCAGGTAAGGTGCTCAAACAGGGCGATATCTATCAGTGGAAAGGAATGGCACAGGAAACAATTCAATATTATGAGCAGACGGGTAAGTGGTCTGCCTGGACCAATTCGATGTTCTCCGGAATGCCTACTTACCAAATAGCCGGTGGCGGCAGTTATGAAGTGACCTGGTATACAAAAATATGCTCAGCATTAAGTGTTTTTTTCGCTAAACTTACCCACCTATTTTTTAGCAATAATGTTCTGATGTTAATAATCGGATATTTTGTAGGATTCTACATTCTGCTCTCCTCTTTTAAGGTTGACAAATGGCTTTCGATTGTAGGTTCCATTGCCATTACAATGTCGTCCTATTTTTTCATTATAATAGTAGCAGGACACGAGTCAAAGGCGTTGACCCTCGGACTCCTGGCCCCTGTCATAGCTGGATTTTATCTGATTTTCTGCAAGAAATACCTATGGGGAGTATGCTTGACGATGCTTTATACAGCATTCGGCCTCTATAAGCATCCACAGATGTCGTACTATATTTTTATGATGATAGGGGTGCTTGCCATTGCTGAAATTTGGCAGCATATCAAAGAGAAACGCTTCAAAGATATGGCAATCGCCCTATCTCTATTCGTGTTTTCAGTACTAATCGGTGCAGGCACAGGCTACGGTAAATATAAGTGCAATGTGGATTATGTGAAAGAGACTATGCGTGGAGGACACTCGGAGATTGTAAGAGAGGATGCAGTAGCTACCTCGGCCAACGAATCGGGGCTTAGTTTTGACTATGCCACTCAATGGAGTTATGGCATAGGCGAAACCTTTACTCTTATGATACCCAACTTCAAGGGTGGCGCCTCTGCTTCAAATATAGGTACTGACTCACGCTTTGCTGAGGCTCTAAAATCCAGGGGAGTTGATCCCCAAGCGGTGTCATATTATTCAAGTATGGCTCCCACCTATTGGGGAGAGCAGCCTTTTACTGCAGGACCGGTCTATGTGGGGGCCATAGTATGTCTGCTGTTTGTGCTTGGACTCTGCATTGTCAAGGGCCCTTATAAGTGGGGATTGCTGATTGCTACTCTTTTTTCGGTACTTCTCTCATGGGGTCACAATTTTGAATGGTTTTCCAAACTCTTTTTCAATTATTTTCCTCTCTACAGCAAGTTTAGGGCGGTATCTTCGATACTCGTGGTAGCACAGATAGCTATGCCCTTGCTTGGATTTCTAGCATTAAGGGAAATCTTTGAGAGAAGGGTAGATGCAGGGAAACTCAAGAGGTCACTTCTGATCGCACTTGGTACTACCGGTGGCATTTCTCTCTTTTTTACCCTTTTTGGCGGACTTATATTTAGTTTCACCTCTTCCGGAGATGCCTACATGGCTGCCCAATTCCCCGCATGGTTTATGGAGGCACTCATCGACCAGAGGGCTGCGATGTTCCGTAGTGACTGCTTCAGGTCTTTCGCATTTATTTTGCTTGCAGCAATTCTAATTTTTCTTTTTGCTAAGCAAAAAATCAAGCCTGCCTTATTTACTCTCATTCTTGGAGTACTGATTGTTGCCGATATGTGGCCGGTCAACAGAAGATACTTCAATGAAGATCATTTTGTCACCAACAAGGAGAACGACTCTTATTTTCAAAAATATGCCTATGAAGAGGAGATACTAAAGGATGCTGATATCCACTTCAGAGTCTTGAACCTCACCACCAATACTTTCAACGAGTCCCGTACTTCATATTATCTAAAGTCCATAGGTGGCTATCATGCAGCCAAACTACGCAGGTACCAAGATCTGATAGATGAGCACCTCACACAGATGAATATGAAGGTGATCAATATGCTCAATACGAAATATATCATTGTTGAGCAGGATGGGGCCCCGGTACCGATGCTAAACAAGGAGCATCTGGGTAATGCCTGGTTTGTGGATGAAATAATCCTGGCTGACACTCCTAATCAGGAGAGCGATGCGCTTAGAGTCATTGATCCTGCTACTGCTGCAGTAACCGACAGTAAATTTGCCGACTTTGTCACTGAACCTACAACACTTACAGATCCTTCCGCTAGCATCGAACTAACCTCCTATGCCCCCGATGTGCTGACTTACACCAGCAATTGTGCATACGATAAAATTGCAGTATTCTCAGAAATCTATTACCCCTACGGTTGGAAGGCCTACATTGATGGCACTCCGGTGGACCACTTCCGTGTCAATTATCTCCTCAGAGCGCTCAATATCCCTGCAGGTAAACATGATATTCGTTTTGAATTCCGCCCAGATTCGGTGATGAAAGGCTATAAAGTCTCATTTGCTTTTATAGGTGTAATGTATTTAATAC
>DFOK01000095.1 GCA_002376715.1 Bacteroidales bacterium UBA3543
ATAAGTAGACAGAATTTAGATAAAAGATGAAAATATTACATACCAGCGACTGGCATATAGGTCAGACTTTTTACGATTACGACAGAACAGAGGAGCACAAACATTTTTTTGTGCAACTAAAAAAAATAGTCAGAGATGAGAAACCTGATCTGCTGCTCGTTAGTGGGGACTTGTACCATACCTCCGCGCCCTCAATTGCCGCTCAGGAGCTCTATAACGAATCTTTGCTACAGTTGCGTGACGAATCTCTCGCTTTCGGGGGGATGCATATTATTTTGATTGCGGGCAATCACGACAGCAGCTCTAAATTAGACGTTGATGGGCTTCTGTGGAAATATTTCAACGCGAATGTAGTGGGTACAATTCCCAGGGATAATGACGAATCACTTGAGAACCGGGCTTTCTATGACTCTGTGTTTGCCAAACACATTATTCCCGTAAGGAAAAGCAGGGAAAACGAGGTTTTAGGCTATGTGGTGGCGATACCCCATTGCTATCCCCAGAATTTTCCCAATATCAATCCGAAAGATGGTAAGCAGGATAGGATGAAGAAATTCATCGCGCTACTGCTGGAAAAGGTGGCTGAGATCAATACAGAGGGGCTTCCGGTGATATTGACCGCACATACGCTGGTAACCGGAAGTAACATAAAGGGACACGATGCAATAATAGTGGGAGGGCTCGACAACTCCGATATCGGCACCTTCAGCAGCGGCTGGGACTATCTGGCGCTGGGACATATTCATTTTCCTCAGGAGATCAAAGGGAGTAATGGTAAAGCGAGATACAGCGGATCTCCCTTCCCGATGAATTTCGAAGAGGATTATGATCATTTTGTAAATATAGTTGAGATTGAAAAGAGGGGAGAGATGCCTCAGGTGAGGCAAATTCCCATAGAACCTCTCTATAAGATGGAAACAATCTCTGCAAAAGACTTCCCCGAGGGGAGACGCAGTTGTATGGATCTTCTCCCTCTGCTGCATAACTATCCTCCCCACAAGAAGGCCTATATCCGGCTTGAGGTGCGTGAGACAGGTGAGCTTCCATCTGACTATATTCAGCGTGTTAAAACGGCTCTTACGGGCAAAAAGGCCCGATATTGTCTTGTAAAGCAGGAAATCCCCGACAAACCGGCCGAAGGTGAAGGCCTCTCCCTGACGGCTGCTCAGGTCGGTGCACTTTCTCCGCGTGAAATGGCAGAAATCATCGCACCGGAATTCTTCCTCAAAGATGGTGACGAAAAGTATGATGACAAACAGGGACTTGCAGAATTGTTTGATCAGGCAGTCTCAAATGTAACGGAGCAGCTCAGCTAAAGATGAACCATGAATACCCTGAAGCTAAATATAAATGCACTTATCGGATAATAAACGCTACAAATCCATTCAAACCGGAGATATTACATGAAACTTCTAAAACTCAATATACGGAACATTGCCTCAATCGCTGAGGCTGAAATTGACTTTACTAAGGATAGTTTTGCGACTGAATCCATTTTTTTGATATACGGTGAGACGGGTTCGGGAAAGACCACGATACTGGATGCCATTTGTCTGGCACTTTACGGACGAACTCCGCGTCTGGATAACTCCAGAACCCAGAAAACAGTCCCGACCTACACCCTTGGAGACGGCATTGTCAATATAATGGACACGAAACAGTTGCTCAAAGCGGATGCTTCGGAGGGAGAGGTATCACTTCTTTTTACAGCAGAAAATGGCAAAAATTATACGGCACAATGGAAAGTTAGCCGTATAAGGGGCAGCAGCGAAATCAAAGATCCTGAATGGATACTGATAGATGGCGGTCGCACTATTGAAATCAGGCCAAATGCTCGTAGCGCTGCCCAAAGGCGCGATCTGGATGACCTTACCGGCCTTTCCTATGACCAGTTCTGCAAGACTGCAATGCTGGCCCAAGGCGAGTTTACTCAATTTCTGAAGTCAAATGATGAGGAAAAATGTGAAATTTTGGAAAAGATTACAGGTAATACGGCTTATCGGATAGTCGGGAGCGAGATCAACAGACTTAAAAACGAGGCTAACTCCGAAGTTAAGAATGATGAAACCTTGTTGGGAAGGACTGTTATATGTGGTTTGAAATATACGGATGAGCTTTCATTTAAGGATTATACAGAGCTTGTCACTAATGAGATTTCCAAAATTAAAAAAGAGGCAAAAGGTTTTGAGGATAAAGCAGCCGCGGCTACGGAACTTATTGGTGCAAAAGAGGCCCTAGAGAGTATTGAAGAGGCAAAGAAGGAATATGAGGATCAACTTAATATTGAGAACTCTTGTGTGAAAACCGTAGCCGCTCTTATAATACTTCAGGAAAAGCGTCAGAAAGAGTTTGAAGCCTATGAAGCCTCTTACAAAACGATGCAAAGTCAATTGGAGTCGGTTTCTGCGGATGTTCCGATGTATGATAACTGGATTCTTATAGAAAACAGTTTAAAGCAAGTTCCTGTTTTAGAACAAAAAATCTCTCAGAATAAAGAGCAAACTAAAACTGCCAAATCGCAACTAACGGCGATAGAGGCTGATAAGAAGGCGAAAGAGAAGGTGCGTGAGACAATTAGACAGAAAATTGCCGATCTTGAGGATAAATACAATAAAAAAGAGGAAGAACTCGCTAAACAGGAACCAGAGAAAAGGAAAGCTCACAAGAGTCAACTTGAAGATTTACGTATCAAGCTAGGGGAGGCAGAGAGAGCGGTTAGTGTCCTGGCTGAGAAGCAAAAAGCCCTGAAAAGCCGACTGGAAGAGCATGCCGGCAAGAAATCTGAGTTAGAAAACAAGAAAAATAGTGTAACCGATCTTCTTGAAAAATATAACATCGCTGTTACAAAAGAACAGGGCGCTAAAGGGCTTTATGAGAAGGCCACTGCTGCATTAGATCAATTTGAGAGATTAAATAAAAACGGAGCTGCACTCAGGGCATTAATCAAAGCTGAGGATATTTGTCCTGTTTGTGGTACAACTGTAACTCAGGAAATCCTCGATTCATTTGATGATAAGGCGGTTAAAGAAACTCTTAAGCACCTTGAACAATCGCGTGATAATGCAAAAGCGGCTTGGAATGATAGTCTAAAGTCATTGAACGATGCTAAAACGGCATACGGGACTGAATACCGGCTTCTGGATGTTGATAGCAAAACTCTCCAAAAATTGGAAAACGAGTTGCAAAGTGAATCTGAAGCCATTTCACGTTTTAAAGAGACAAACCGTAGAGTTCTTACCGATTGTCAGTTTGATTGGGAGATGGAAGATCTTACTGAGCATATAAGTAAGCGAAAAGCCGAAACACTTTCCGTGCTGGAAAAGGCCACAAAAGTCCTCGAAATCATAGAGTCTATGGAGAAAGAGATTGCAGGAATCCATAAAAGGATTGAAGAGAGTAGGAAAAATGAGGAGAATCCCGCAATAATGTTGGTTCAAAAGGCTGAGAAAGAAGTTAGTGAAGTTAAAACCCGAATAGCCGCTCTGGAAAGTGCTCTTACCGGGCTGGAAAAGGAGAGAGACAACCATATAGATACTGCGGGGAAACATATCACAATTGAGGGTTGGGAAGATAAGTGGGATAGCAACAGGGAAGAATTTCTGACACTTTTGGAGAATAAGACGAACGCTTATAAGAAGCAAAAGGAGCAGTCCGAGGAACTAAAACATAAAGTGGAGAATCTGGATAAAGAGTTAAAGGCTGTTCAACTTAAAAGAGAGGAGTATTTCAATACATATCCCGATATTAAACAGAGAACGGAGGAGTTTGATGTAGCCGAGTTTTCTTCTGACGCTCTGCAAAGAGTCGCTGCAGAGCCGATTTTGAGCAGGTGGGCGACCGTTATTTCCAAGACGGAAATGGCAAAGGGACAGATGAAGAGAATTGTGGAGAAAAAAGATAGGGCACAGGAACGCTTTAATACATTTAAAAAGAAATATCCTCGTGCAGAGACTCCTGATTTCTATCTAAAGGGAGAACCCCAGCTCACTCTTAAAACTCCTAAAGAGAGCCTTGAGAGCCTTAAAAACAATTGGCTCGAGATGAAAGGCAAGCTCAATCAGAGTGCTATATCGGAGCGGGATAAACTTGCAGCAGCGGAGACACTAGAAAGAGAAATTAGAGGCAAAATTGAACTCGCAGGACGGTGGAAGAGGCTTGATGCCGTATTTGGCGGTAAAGATGGCAAGAACTTCCGGGATGCTGCCATGCGAATGCTCTTCAAGGAGATACTTGTCAGAGCCAATGAGAGCCTCCTGCATATTGCACCTCACTACCAGCTCCGCAATGAACCCGGCTCTATGGTCATACTCGTGAGAGATCTGGAGCAGGGAGGCTACACCAGAGCTACCAGTACGCTCTCGGGAGGAGAATCCTTTGTGGTTTCGCTGGCATTGGCACTCGGCCTTTCGACTTTCGGTAAAGAGGGCCTTGCGGTCGATACCATTTTCATCGATGAGGGATTCGGCACCCTGAGCGAGGATATACTCGAAAGGGTAATTATAACGCTCGAAGACCTCAAAAGATATGGCTGCAGGGTAGGATTGATCAGTCACGTCCCTGCCTTGCGCAATAGGATCAGTGCGAAATTGGAGGTAAGGGACGGTAAAGTCTGGAAAGTGAATTGAGAGTAGCTGTTGGCTATTAGCTATTAGCTGTTAACTGTTGGTTATTGGCTCCGAACCACTATCGCGTTGGCGACTACTCGTTCGCCCTGGTGGTCGAATTTTTTGTTGTCCGAAGGGTGATTTACGATATTGCCATCGAAAACCATTGTAGAAGAGCCGCCGCCATCCAGATTGAGGGCATCACGGCACCCCAGCCAACTCATTATCAGACTCAATTCGGTAGTAGATACTCCTGCTGCTTCCGGCAATCTGCCGTCAACAACCACAAAAACTACTGTGCCGTCGCTGCGTTTTCCAACTGCGGTGCGGGGATGCCTGTTAGTGTTGAATTTATCAGGCGCCTGAGGCTCGAGTTCGCCGTCAACCATTAGGATCGGACCAGAAGTGAGTACATCTTCAGCGAAAATATATTTTTCCCAACATCTCAGCTGATCAGCTTTAACTACGTATAAAGCGCCGTATAGTATCGCTATCGCACCATTCTGACGAATGCTGCGCGACCAGAATGGAGTTGATACATCTTTGTTGTTTTCAGCTACGATAGTCCCGTCTACGCGGGTATATGTAACGCCCCCGTAGGGAGGTCTCATATTGAAAAATGAGCCGTTTAGAGCTGCCACAGCATTAGCCCCTACCGAAAGTAGAGATGTCCATACAAGCGTCCCTTCTGGTGCTGCAACTACGTCGAAATGGTATCCTGCCGGTATTTTCAGCACAGATATAGACTGGTTGGAGTTGAATAAATTCCCTTCGAAGAGGTAATTATTGAATACAATGCCATCTTTCTCTGCATTTATAGCAGCTTTTGCAGTAACAAATGTGATCGAATCAGGATTTTGTGCCGAAAGTATTAGCGTGAATAGGGCTACCGGCAAGCTTAGGGCTATTTTGCTGAGTATTTTAAACATGTCTATATTGTTTGCCTTATTATACAAATATAAGATTTATTCGTCTTACAATTTAGAATACGCAACTCGCAACTTGCACCACGCAACACTTGTCAGGTAGTGCTTTCGATGCCGAATCGGCGCATGCATCTTAAAATGAGATATGCCAGAGGTGTTCCCATAATGGCTTCGATGCCGAGTTTTGCCACAAATTGAAATGCAATCAATTTCAGAATGTCAATCCAGGGCACTACACCTGCAAAAGCGATCAGCACAAAAGGAACGGTATCAAAGAGATGGCCGGCAATAGAGCTGCCGATGGTACGCACCCAGAGCCGGCGGCCTTCTGTCCACTTTTTTATTCTCACCATTAGCCAGGCATTGGTGAGTTCTCCGCAGAGAAACCCTGCGATGGAGCCCAAAACAAGGCGGGGGACATAAGTGAAAACACGATTGTATGCCGAAGCAATGGCATCATTGTAATCCGGAACGGGAAGAAATACACCTATCCAGGTGCAGATCACCAAAAGGATATTACATGCCAAAGTAAGCAATATAACCCGCTTAGCGGTCTTATAACCCCATATTTCGGTAAGCACATCACCGAGCATGTAGGCGAATGGAAATGTAATCGTACCGGCATCGAAATAGATCCATTTGCCGATACCTACGATTTTTACTGCCATGATGTTGGACACAAGATAAAGTGTCACGAAGACCGCGGAGACAATCACCAATGGAATGGGATAGGGGACTGTACGGTTTTTTGAAGGGTTTTCCGCTACCTTATTCATATTCAGTTAAATATTTTGTGCAAATGTAATAATTTCGGTGAAATTAGAATATAATATGCACGCGATACTTATAATTATTATCAACCCAGCAAGAATATTCTTAGGTTAATCGTAAGTCCGGAAATCTAAAATTGGGTTTAACTGTCATCTATTGTATAAATCGCAATCAAGATAAAAAGAAAAGCTCCCGAGAATCCCGGGAGCCAATCTTGTTTAGAGTGCAGGTGGACGCAACGGGGCGTTCCAAATACACTATGATAATACAAATATATGCCTTATAAGTTATATGAGCAAATAATTAAAAACAGATTATATGTGAATGCATATAAAAGTGATAATTTATTTGAAATTATATGTAAAAGCATATAACGGCAGCTAATCCCTCTTATTCAGCCAAAACTTCCTTTCATCCGGTTCCATTTTTTCAATAGCATATCTTAATGCGATGCGGGACATAGTGCCGGAGTATTCGCTTAAAAACTTGCGCAGCAGGGAGAGGTCCCTTTTGCCCATTTCACGGAGCATCCATCCTGTAGCTTTGTGAATCAGATCGTGAGAATCTTTCAGCAATATCTCTGATATAGCAATAGTATCATCAAATTGTCCGTTTCGAATGAAAGTCAAAGTGCTTACAATGGCAATTCGCCGTTCCCATAAAGATTCGCTCTTGGTCAGACGGTAGAGCAGGGAGCGGTCGCTCTTATTCAGCAAATAGCCACCTACAATCTGCGGAGCACTCAGATCCACCAAATCCCAATTATTGATCCTGTCGGTATTGCGAAGGTAAACCTCGAGCACCGCCTCTTCCTGCTTCTTAAACTTCTCAACCAACAGCAGCACAGCGCACATTCTCGCCTCGTGCCATTCGCTTTGTAGCAGCTTTTCCACCAATTCCAGCGAAACATCCTTGTTACTTTTCGCCACCTTACGGATATTCGGCACCGTCACACCCATAAACCTATCGCCCTCGCCATACTCACCCTTACCGGTCTTGAAAAAACGCGGTAATATCCGAGCCTTTTCGGGGTCTATATTAGCCTTTATTTCATTAATTATCCGTTGCATTTCCCATTCTTGATTGAAGATTTGTTGGATGGTCTCAGGGTTTTTGAGGAGAGCTTGGAATTCTTTCAGTTTGGTTGCATTTGGAGATTCAGGAATCCAGAGTTTCAGATAGCCGCCTTCAGCATATTTATTGGCCATATGGTCGAGAAATCGCTCGAAATGTTCCTCTTTATCGAGGGTAGGGTAGTGTTTAAGGCCATATTGGATAGTGCGTCTGATGATGGTCGCACCATCAATATCCCTGTCAGCTTCTGCAATGATTTTCCCATAAATTGAGCGGGGTTCATGTTCATTAGAGGCTCGGTGATCCTCCGCTGCCTCAGCCATAATCTCAATTTGTTCAAGTGAAAACCACTTCTGAAGCACTTTATCCTCGCGAATTATACGCGCAGACTCAATATGGTGCGTCTCACGATCAACCTCCAGCCCCAGATCGTGATAGGCCGCTATGACATATACCATATCCGCATCCACATCATAGTACCGCGCCAGATTTGCGCTTTCTGCTATTACCTTCAAGGCATGATCCCTCTGATGCGCTGCATCAAATGAATCATAGCGGGGAAGAATCTTGTCTTCGACGTATTGTTTTAGGGAGGAAATCATGAAGTAAAGGTAAGAAATTTATTTAGGGCTGGTGTGGGTCCTTTATCACAATTTCCATTTCCCTGGGATTGTATAAGTTTTTATCCCGTTCGTCACGGAGTCCGACATGATTGCATTGGCAAATTTGATTTCACTTTTCTCCAACCTCACTACTTTACTTTTATGGGCTTTCATATAGCTACTGATATCATTGCTATTGTTTGAAGGTGGAAAGTAGACTTTAACTTTTTTGACGGTGAAATTTCTTAGTATGAAATCCAGGGGCGGAATCAGGTCAGAGTCTGCACTTACAAGTACGATAATGTCTGATTCATTGTTTAGGCAATCTCCGATCATCCTGACAGATAAATTAACATCTGTTTTCTTCTCCTCCGGACGATTAATCAATGCTTTGCAAAATGGGCATGAAATTGTTTTGTTAATATACTTTCCACGAACAATCTCGAACCTTTTCGGGTTCAATAATACATTTGCATTAAGAAAAGCACTCTGCCTGCTGCTTTTGTCAGGATCATGCGGTGAGGCAGTAAAATAG
>DFOK01000096.1 GCA_002376715.1 Bacteroidales bacterium UBA3543
AGACAGATATTTTGGTTGGTTAGTGTTATTTATTAACTGCTGCACCGGATTCACCTGAAGCTGTAGCCCAGGCACGGTACATTATATGCGTGTTGAAATCCATTACAATGTTTCCAAAGCGGTCAATGCAGATTACACCGCCGCCGGAGCCCTCCATCTTGTCTATTTTGTTCCAGATAACCTCGTGAACTGCATCTTTGAGAGAAAGCCCTTTGTAATCCATCAGAGCATATATGTCATGAGCCACTGACCTGCGGATCCAAAGTTCACCGTGCCCTGTACTGGAAACGCCTACAAAGTTATTATCAGCAATAGTAGAAGCACCGATGATAGGCACATCACCCACCCTACCCCATTTCTTTCCGGTCATACCGCCCGTTGAGGTAGCAGCGGCAATATTGCCTTCGCGATCAAGAGCCACACAACCTACTGTGCCTAGAGGTGAGCCACTCTTTTTTTCTGCGAGAGCTCTTTCAAGTTCTATTTTACTGCTTTCAGTCGAAAAATAGGAGTTGGGAACTATTTCAAGTCCCTGCTCGCGTGCAAAATAGGAAGCCCCCTCTCCGATAAGGAGCACATGAGGAGTCTTTTCCATCACCAAACGGGCTGCTTTTATGGGATTTTTTACGTCGGTCAAACCGGCAACGGCACCTGCCGAGAGGTCACGGCCGTCCATTATTGAGGCGTCCAGTTCGTGACGTCCGTCCGAAGTCATTACTGCACCTTTTCCGGCATTGAAGAGAGGACAATCCTCGAGATAGATAACAGTAGCTTCCACGGCATCCAGGGCACTTCCGCCCGAGGCCAGGACAGTTTTGCCTTGCTCCAAGGCTTCATTTAGAAAAATGCAGTAAGATGCCTCATCCTCTGCAGACATTGCCTTAGAGCCACCTGCACCTCCGTGAAGTACAATAGCCCATTCTTCAGGCTTTCTCTGCTCCTGCATATTACAGGAAATCAGAATTGATGTCGCTGCAAGCATCATCAAAAGGTATTTCGTTTTCATAATTATATAGAATGTGTCAAAGTCTCTTACGTAGCTCTTTACTCTGTCGTTCATACCCCGGTTTCCCCAGAAGAGCAAACATGTTTTTCTTGTAATCCTCAACTCCCGGCTGGTCAAAAGGATTAACACCCAGTATATACGCACTTATGCCACAAGCTTTTTCAAAAAAGTAAAAGAGCTGGCCGAGGTTATATTCGTCAAGCAAGTCTATAGATATTTCCATGGTAGGCACTCCACCGTCATTATGGGCAAACATTGTACCCTGCTGAGCCATCTTGTTGCAGAATTCCACATTCTTTCCTGCGAGATAATTGAGTCCGTCCAGGTCCTGCTTATCGTAACCGATTTCCACTTTCCTCCGGATTGTACGCACATCAATGAATGTCTCAAAGAGAATGCGTTCTCCATCCTGGATATATTGTCCGAGGGAATGGAGATCCGTTGTGAAGTTTACCGATGCCGGAAATATGCCTTTGCCATCTTTGCCTTCACTCTCACCAAAGAGCTGTTTCCACCACTCACTAAGATAGTGAAGTTTTGGATTAAATCCTACAAGGAGTTCTATCTTTTTGCCATTATCATAGAGAATATTGCGCATAGCTGCATAGCGGATGGCGGGATTATCCTTTGTCGGTTCGCTACAGATCCGCTGCATATCCACGGCTCCCCTGACCATTTCTGTAATATCAAATCCGGCCAGTGCTATGGGCAGCAATCCCACTGCTGTCAATACTGAAAAGCGTCCCCCTATATTTTCTTCGATGACAAAAGTCTTGTAACCCTCCTGATTGGAGAGCAATCTCAGGGCTCCGCGTTCCTTGTCGGTAACCGCAATAATCCTTTTGCGAGCCTCCTTAATGCCATATGTCTCTTCAATGTATTTTTTGATCAAACGGAACACCACGGCCGGCTCTGTAGTGGTACCTGACTTGGAAATCACAACACAGGCAACATTCTTTACCGACACCATATCCATTAGTTCGGCAATATACTCTTCAGAAAGATTGTGTCCCGCAAAAACAACTTTGGGACCTCGGGATGGACCCATCTGATGGAATGAATGCGAGAGCGCCTCAATAGCAGCCTTTGCACCAAGATATGAGCCGCCAATGCCAATGACAACTACCAGATCAATCTCCATTTCAATCCATTTGTCAACCACAGAAAGGTAGTCCTCAAGCATTTCCTGCGTGATTTCCGAAGGAAGGCGGTTCCATCCTAGAAAATTACTTCCCGCACCGGTACCGGAATCAAGTATAGATAAAGCCTCGAGTGCTCTGGCAGTATAATCCTCAAACTGCTTTTCATTCACAAAGCTTGAACATCCTTTCAAATCTAGATTAATCATTGCATCGTCACTTTTATATTGTTGTTTACTTGAGAATCGAGGCCAGATGATTCACCACATAATGGGGGCTTTTCTCTTCGTAAAGAATCTGATACATCGCATTTACAATAGGAAGCTCGACATTGAGCCTGTTTGCAATCTCATACATGCATCTTGTGGCATAATAACCCTCCGCCACCATATTCATCTCAGTATGGGCCGAAACCACAGAATAGCCTTTGCCAATCATGCCTCCGAAGGTGCGGTTGCGGCTGAATTGCGAATAGCAGGTCACCAGGAGATCTCCAAGGTAGGCTGAACGTGATGGAATGCGGCTGGAATCGGGATGAGTCGAATTGAGGAAACGTACCATTTCATTATAGGCTCCTGTCACAAGCACAGATATAAAGTTATCTCCATAGCCCAGGGAATGGCAAAGACCTACAGCAACGGCATAGACATTCTTCATTGCTGCAGAATACTCTACGCCATATATATCCGTGCTGCAGACAACTTTTACATAATGCGATGAGAAAGCCTCACTCACCTTACTGGAAACTTCGATATGCTTACTTGCAAAAGTGAGATAGGAGAGTTTTTCCATAGCTACCTCTTCAGCATGCGTAGGGCCACTCAATACTACAATTCTGCTGAACGGTATGCCCAATACTCTGTGAAAATACTCCGCAACCGTCAAATGATCGTTGGAAACGAATCCTTTGGTGGCTGAGATGAGGAGTTTATCCTTTAAAAGGTCATTGTCAAGCGGCTTGATCTGGGCAAGAAAATATGCAGAGGGGATACAAAAAATCACAGCATCGGAATTGTAAACAACCTCATTGATATCGTCGCTCATCTCCAGCATACCTGTCTTCAATGCCGCAGAACGGAGATAGAAACGGTTTCGGCCAAATTCCTTTATAAAGTCGATATTATCGGAATTGCGTATATACCAGTTAACTCTATTTCCCGTATCAGACAACACCTTGACAAGCGCAGTTGCCCAACTGCCGCTACCGATGAGACCATACCTCAAATCTTTTCCTAACAAGTCATTATGCATTGCAAATCACATTAAACCGTCACGTAATCTACAAAGTTACAGTTATTTATTTAGAATATCAATATCAGCGCGAACCAAAAATAGTGCTTCCTATACGTACTATTGTGGCACCCTCCTCAACCGCTATGTGCCAATCCTGCGACATTCCCATAGAAAGAGTATCAAAGAGTGAAAATTCGGGTTTAAGCTTATCAAAAGCAGACTTCAGAGTGCGAAACTCTCCCCTTACCTGTTCCATATCATCCACAAACGAAGCCATTCCCATAAGGCCACGGATACGAACATTTTTATACCTGTCACGGAAGAGAGGAACCTGTTCCAGAGCCTCATCCACGGGAAAACCTTGTTTGGTATCCTCAATGGCTATATGTAGCTGTATAAGACAATCCACCAAGATGCCGGAACGAGCAGCCTGGCGATCTATTCTCGCCAGAAGACGCTCCGAATCTACCGAATGGATAAGAGAAACATGAGGCAGGATCATTTTTATCTTATTGCTCTGCAGAGGACCAATAAAATGCCATTCAATATCCTTAGGAAGCATAGGTACCTTGGCAGCCATTTCCTGGGGACGGCTTTCCCCGAATGCACGCTGACCTGCAACGTATGCCTCTAGAATCTCCGGAACAGAGTGTAGTTTTGAAACTGCCACCAACTTTACGGTAGGTGGCAATTTGCTCAAAATGCTCTCTATTCTTTCTCGTATAGTCATCGTTTGCGCTTTTGCTGTTGTCTCATCTGCTCCTGCTGTATTCTGTAGGCCTCGTCGAGACGTTGTCTGAACTTGGACTTCTTCTGCGGCTCTTTGCTGCTGGCTCTTAGCTCAATCTGGGCACGGAGTTTTTTCTCGTCCACAAACCATTTTCTGATAATCAGAGTCTGGATTATAGTAATGAGGTTTGAGAGCATATAGTAATAACTCAATCCTGCGGAGAAGTTATTACAAATCAGCACCATGAAGATAGGCATAAACCATGTCTGCATAAACTTCATGCCCGGCATCTGCTGGTTATCCGCCATCTGACTCATAGTCAGCCTGGAGTAGAAGAACATCGACACACCCATTAGGAGCGCGAAAAGGGAGATGTGGTCGCCGTAGAGTGGAATATTGAATCCGAAATCGAGGATGGAGTCATAAGCGCTGAGGTCGTCAGCCCACAAGAAGCTCTGTTGTCTCAACTCGAAAGAAGCAGGGAAGAAACGGAACATCGCAAATAGAATCGGGAACTGCAACAACATCGGAAGACAACCTCCGAACATGCTCACACCGGCCTTTTTATAGAGGTCCATCGTGGCCTGTTGCTTTTTCATCGCATCTTCTTGCTTAGGATATCTCTCGTTGATCTGCTTGATTTCAGGCTGCAGAACCTTCATCTTTGCTGAAGATTTATAGGACTTCAAGGTCAGAGGAGAAATCACGATCTTGATCAAAATGGTCAGAATAAGAATAATCAAACCGTAGCTTGAGATATATTTACTTAGCCAGTTGAATACCGGAATTATGACATAGCGGTTGATAGGCCCTATAAGTTTGCCCCCAAGTGGAATTATCTTCTCAAAACCCTCATCGTAACTCTTAAGTGTCGGATAGTGATTGGGGCCGAAATAGAACTTGAAAGGAAGGGAAAAATCTTTGCTTTGAGTATCCAGGTCAAGTACCATTTCTGCTGAAGAACGCATAAGGTCCCCCGTAGCAATCGCAACATCCTCCGTATAGAACTTGTTTTCCAGATTGCCGCCCACAAAGTTATTTTCAGCAACGAGTATGGCGGAGAAAAACTGCTGCTGGAAACCAAACCAACGTAGATTTGCCGAAAATGACTCTTTGGCAGAGTCTTTTCTCATACCGAAACTCTTGACATTGTTGGTGCCTGAAAAACGGTAAGCAATCGCAGAGTAATTCTTCTCATTTTTGTAGCCCTTTTCAAGATGTGGCATATCGGCATTCCAATGGAGACGTAGTTGATTTGTACGTCTGTCAAGTATGCCGTCCATATTCACAAATCTGAGATTGTAGTCCACCATATAACTCTCTTCAGCGAGAGAATAAACTGCCTCAATGTAGGAGTTGGTGGAAAAATAGAGACGGAGTATTATATTACTTTCACTCTGTGAAACAAGGGAAAACGATAGATCACCGGTATTGATCCACTGATTGGTGTTGATCTCATACTCGAATGTGCTCTTTCCATCCCTGATCAATATTAGAGCAGAGCTGTCATAAGTGTAATAATTCTTAATTTCAACTTCTGAGGGTTGTGCACCTCTGGAGGAAATGGTCAGCCTGATTTTGTCATTCTCGAGAGTATAATACTCAGCCTCCGCGACACTGGCAAAGTGTAGTAAGGAATCCTGATACAACGGCAGTTCCTGACCCGGGATATGCGCTTCTTCATCTGCTACTGCGTGATATGTGGTATCCAGACGGGCACTTTCAAGTGCGCGGGCTGCCGCAGTCGAATCTGCTACGTATCTCTCTTTCTGCTGCTTCTCATACTGTTTGGTATTGTACCAGCTGAAAAGTAACAATATTATGCCGATAAGGGCAAATCCTATGATTGTGCTTCTGTTTTCTCCTTTACTCATCTCTCTGCTCAAATTGTGAATCAATTGCCTTGATCTTCTCCTCGAGCTGTGCAAGCTCCTCACGGGCGACCTCAATCTCTTTCCTCATCTTGGCAAGATAGGTCTCGGCATTTTTAGTCTTGGAGAAAAAGCCCATATTGTTTTCCCAGGTAGCAATGTCTTGTTCCTTCTTTACGTACTTCTGTACGAGGCGGTCTCTTTCGGTACGGAGACCTCTCTCTGCCTTGCTTAAATTGGCATCGGAAGAGTATTTTCCATATCTCGGACGATAGTCGTCATTCTGAGCCCTAACCTCGTCAAACTTAGCGTCAATCGCCTTCTTGAATGCATCCTGGAGTTTATTTTTTTCCCTGAAAGGAACAAAGCCGATCTCATTCCATCTGCTCTGGAATGCCTTCAATGCCTCAAAATTATCGTTTTTGTTATCTGATAGTTCAAATGCCTTGATTTCTTCAATTAGTGCAAGCTTAAGCTGACGGTTGGCTTCGTACTGTGATTCCTGTTTGCCAAAATGCTTCTCCTTGTTATTGAAAAACACATCGCAGGCAGCGCGAAAACGTTTCCATACCTGGTCGGTGCGTTTACGAGAGACGGGACCGATCTCTTTCCACTGTTTCTGAAGGTCGATTAAATAATCGGTAGTCTTCTTCCACTCTTCGCTATGTTGAACGGCCTCAGCCTTTTCACAAAGATCTATTTTCAACTTAAGATTCTCCTGCATCTGTTCTTTGAGCTGTGCGTAATATGTTTTCTTTGCTTCAAAGAACTGGTCACAGGCGGCGCGGAAGCGGTCATATACCCTGACGTTGTCCTTTTTGGAGGCAAAACCTATGGCCTTCCATTTGGCCTGAATTTCTTCGATGGCTTTGGTCATCTTGTTCCAGGTTCTTGAGTCGGAGATTTCCATTGCAACGATCTTCTCCACTTCCTCACAAAGGGCGCTTTTTGCCTCGAAATTTTCCTTCTGACTTTGTTTTAGAGAGTCGAAATATGCCTGATGTTTCTTATTGATTATCGCAGTGGCCGCCTTAAACCTCTCCCAGATGCTCTCCCTATGCTCTTTTCCGACAGGACCTATCTCTTTCCACTCCTCATGGAGCTTCTGTAACGCCTTAAAAGCTGCTACAATATTGTCATACTCAGTCTCTGCAAGAGCTTCAGCCTTAACACAAAGCTCCTCTTTTGCAGTAAGATTGCGCTTGAAATCGAGATCCCTGAGCTCCTTATGAATTTTTACATTATCGTAAAATATCTCTACATTGTGGCTGTAGGACTCATAAAGGTCTCTCATACGTGCCTGTGGCACCTGACCGGTTGCGCGCCATTGTGCCTGGAGATCTCCAAACTCACTAAAAAGCTGACCCATATCTTCCTGACTCTGCCTCTCGACAAGAGCTTTTATCTGCTCAATGATATCCAGTTTTTTCTGAAGATTCTGCTCCTTATTTTGCTCCTGCTCACGCGCATAGGCGTTGCGCAAAGTGCGATAATTAGTGTAAAGCTCTTTAAAACCACGCTCAACCTCAGCAAAGGGATTGATGGAAACAACCTCGCCACTCTCTGTGCCATCACTTATCACATCCTCGGAAGGAGCAATGAAGCCACTTGCAATCTTCTCCTTGCGGAGAGTCTTGTAAAATATGGCCTTGATGGAATCGGCATGTTTGTAAAGCAGCTGCATATCTCCCCTGTCAAGTAGCATCTGGAATAGATCCAAAAGCTCTTTCAGACCCATCTCCGAATAATCGGGCACCTCCGGGGTCTCTTCAGGAGTATCTGCTTTTGGGGTCTCCTCAGCGGCTTTTACTTTTGGAGTCTCTTCAGCGGCCTCAGCCTTAGGAGCATCTTCAGCTACTTCTGTTTCAGGAGTCTCTTCAGCAACTTTTGCCTTGGGGGCCTTTT
>DFOK01000107.1 GCA_002376715.1 Bacteroidales bacterium UBA3543
TAGTGTGTAGTGTGTAGTATGTAGTGTTGCATGGTGCGAGTTACGAGTTGCGCGGTACGGGCTGCTGTAATTGGAGCGAAAGCGACACGCAGTGCTTCTGCACTGCTTTGGTTCCCCAAGGGAGCCATTAAAAGGAGGGGTAGATAAGGAGCGTAGCGACTGGCACCACAAAGAAAAAGCGGCTTTTAATAGCCGCTTTCTTTGTGGTGCCACCGAGATTCGAACTAGGGACACACGGATTTTCAGTCCGTTGCTCTACCAACTGAGCTATGGCACCTTATGTTGGTCATTTCTGACAAACAGGATTGCAAAGGTAGGTTTTTATTCCATATCTGCAAAAAAAAGTGTTATTTTAGCGTTCCGGATATGGAAAAGAAGAGATCATATGTTCAAGTATTGCTACCTCTGAAAATGAGGAAGGAATTGTCCTATTCCCTGCCTGAAGAGTACGAAGGAGAGATTTCAATAGGCAGTTGGGTGCAGGTAAAGCTTGTGGGGAAGAGTCGGTATGCTATAGTAACCGGCATCTCACAGCAGCCACCTGCAGATGTGGATCCTTCCAGAATCAGAGCAGTGGAATCTCTTCTTGACATGCCTCCTGTGACTTTAGCTCAGTTGGATTTTTGGCGCTCCTTATCCGATTATTATATGTGCAGTACGGGGGAAGTCTTCAAGGCAGCTTATTCTATGGCTTTTCGCAGACAGATAAAGGTGCGCTCCAGAAAGTCGGATAAAGAGATCAGAGAGCCGGATTTCAGTGCAATTCCTCCGCTTTCCCCTGCCCAGCAGGAGGCTTGTGACACTATCAGAGGGCATTTTTCCGGAGGCCGGAGGGTGCTTTTGCGCGGAGTGACGGGATCCGGTAAGACAGAGATATATTTTCACTTGATGAGGGATGTCTTTCAAAGTGGCGGATCGGTGCTTTTTCTCGTACCCGAGATAGCCATCTCCAGACAGCTCACTTCCAGACTTGAGAAGGTATTCGGAAGCGCACTGCTGCCCTATCACTCAAAGCAGACGGCATCTACAAAAAAGCGCATATACAATCGTCTGGTGGCTGCCGAGCGTCCCTATGTTGTGCTGGGCACAAGGTCGGCACTGCTACTGCCACTGCCCACTCTCTCGTTGATAGTGGTGGATGAGGAACATGACTCCTCCTACAAACAGTCTGATCCGGCACCGAGGTACAACGGTCGTGATGGTGCGCTGATGCTTTCTTCTCAGATCGGAGCCAATCTGGTGCTGGGTAGTGCTACTCCCTCCTTCGAGTCGCTCTACAATGTTTCTGTCGGTAAACTCGCTCAGGTGGATCTGCTGGAGAAGTTTCATAAGGCGGAGGATGCCCAAGTGGAAATCGTGGATATGGTGACGGCAAGGCGGTTGCGTAATGTCAAAGGACCTTTCTCCATACGTCTGCTTAACGAGATAGGCAGGGTGGTCAATGATGGTGGGCAGGTGATGGTGTTCCGCTCCAGAAGGGCTTATGCTCCATATGCTCAGTGTGCTGAATGTGGTTCTGTGCTCAAATGTCCTTCTTGTGATGTTGCCTTAAGCTATCACAAGTTTGATAATATGCTCAAATGTCACTATTGCTCATATCAGATCCCTTTTGAACTAAAGTGTCCCCAATGTACCTCCCCATCGGTTGTCGATCGTGGTGCAGGCACCGAGAAGATAGAGGAGTTGCTACGCGAATACTTTCCTGATTATGTTATAGAACGGTTTGATTCAGATACAATATCCGGCAAAAGCGAAGAGAAGCGTATCCTCAGAGGTTTTGCTGAGGGGGAGATCGATATCCTGGTGGGGACTCAGATGATTACCAAGGGATTTGACTTCGATCGACTTTCTTTAGTGGCGGTTATAGGTTGCGACTCCCTGTTTTCCGTGCAGGATTTCAGAGCGGATGAACGCGCCCTCCAACTCCTGTGGCAATTGCGTGGCAGGGCCGGTCGCAGAGAGGATGGAGCCAGAATGATCATCCAGACGGAACAGAAGGATCATCCGGTACTGAAGGCCCTAATAGGTGAAAGCGATGCCGAAGATCTCTCTGCTGCCCTTGCGGAACGCAAAAAGTTTGGCTATCCTCCTTTTGTGCGATTGGTGGTGATTACTCTGAAGGATAAAAATGAAAAAAGAATGTGGAGTTGTGCATATGAATTGGCAGATGCAATCAGAGGCATCGGCATCAAAGATTTCAATGGCCCTTTGGTACCGCCGATAGCAAAGATGGGTGACTATTACCAGGTTCAGTTCCGCCTGCGGCTTAAACGTAACAACTCGCTATCTCGTATAAAAAAAGCCCTGTATCTTGAAACAGAGCTTTTGGATCGTAAATATAACGGGATGACGACCATTGGTATTGACGTGGATCCCTATTAGAATTCTCCTTCTACTCTTCTCCCGTAAGACGTTTTCTTACTCGCTCTTTGAGTGCTTCAATCTGGCCTGTCACCTCTTCAGGGTTATCGGTTGTAAGGTAAGTAGGATTGCCCACGAGAAGAGTTTCTACAAGCAAAGAATCGTTGACTGTCCAGATATTGGATGTCATATTGTAGTTGCGTGCCTCATCCACCCAAAAACGGTTCATAAGGACTTCATTATAATGGTAGTCAAAACCGTTTATTCCCATTTCAAGCAACTCTATCGGCATATAGTAGCCACCCAGGTAGGCAACTGAGGCTTCCGGCATCAGTGCTGCAAAGCCTTTGCAGGCTTCCAGGCTGAATGATATGTAATCCACTCTCTTTTCGAGTTTCATTTCCTTTACCATTTCAACACATTTCTCCACGGCATATTGTTCAAGCGCCGGATTATCTTTGACAGGTTTGAGTTCTAGCACGAGCTGGAGTCCTTTGAGTTTTTTGCCGGCGGTGAGATACTCCTCAAGCGTGGGAAGTTTTTCACCATTTGGAAGGAGAGAGTCCTTAATTACCTCATAACGTGTGAGGTTGATTATGTGTCCCTTAAAGTCATTGTCATGATTGACGATCAGGACACTGTCTGCGGTAATCTGAACGTCAAATTCAGAACCGTAAACTCCTGATTTATGTGCATTGCGGAGCGAGGAGATCGAATTTTGTGCACTGCCTTCACATTTCCAGTAGCCTCTGTGTGCGATCACCTGTGTGCCGACCATTTGGTTTACCTGTTTTTCGATTTTATTTCCTTTACATCCTGAAATAAAAAACAGTAGCGCACAAGTAGCCAGAATCCATATTTTTTTCATAAACAACGATATTTATTCCATTAATGCCGGAGCAAAATTACCAAATTTAATCAACTTTTGTAAAAATTATTTGCAGATTTTAATAACTATAATTAACTTCACCGGCCGAAACCCACATGAAACCCAACTAACATGAAAGAAAACCCTACAGATTTAAGGAAAATCCTAAGGAGGTATGGCCTTAAGTCTACACCCCAGCGCATTGCCGTTTATACTGCGATGAAAGAGCTGGGACATGCCTCCGCAGATATGGTATATCAGCTGGCAAGTTCCGGACTGACTACACTCACAGTAGCTACTGTGTACAATGTGCTGGAATCCTTCGTGCAGGTCGGATTACTCCAGCGCCGCATGAGTTCCAACAATAAGATGTATATGGATGTCAATACCTACAACCATTGCCATCTTTATTGTGAGGAAACCAACACTTACAAGGATTATGATGACCCCGAGCTTATGCTTTTAATCCATGATCATTTTCGTAATAAAAGAATACGAGGATTTGACCTGGATCGTATAGATGTGCAGCTTGTCGGGAGAAAACGCATAGCCGGTAGTAGAGCAAAATGACATTTTTGTTAAACTAAACTATCAATAATATCAACTTTTTTAAAAGCAAAACAAAATGAAATCACTGAAAGGAACAAAGACAGAAAAGAACCTGCTCCAATCATTCGCAGGTGAATCGCAGGCACGCAATAGGTACGTTTTCTTTGCAAGTAAGGCCAAGAAAGAGGGCTATGAGCAGATTGCAGCTATTTTCGCCGAGACTGCAGAGCAGGAAAAGGAGCATGCGGAGACCTTTTTTAAATATCTTGAAGGGGGTATGGTAGAAGTCAAAGCTTCATTCCCCGCTGGTATCATCTCCAATACAGCCGAGAACCTGAAGGCTGCCGCCGAGGGCGAGAACGAAGAGTGGAGTATGCTTTATCCTGAGTTTGCAAAGGTGGCTGATGCTGAAGGTTTTCCTGAAATTGCAGCAACATTCAGAAATATTGCCATCGCTGAAAAAGAACACGAGGAGCGCTACTTGAAACTTTTAGCCAATGTGGTAGCCGGTAAGGTGTTCGAAAAAGAGGGAGAGATAGAGTGGCAGTGCCGCAATTGCGGATTTGTACACAAGGGGAAAAAAGCTCCTGTGGAGTGCCCTGCTTGTAAACATGCTCAGGCTTACTTTGAGGTAAAAAAGACGAATTATTAGTTTTTTGTTATCTTTGCATTCATGAAAAGAAAGGCCTTTGATACGGAGGGTTATGCCCTTGTTACAGGTGCATGGTCAGGAATGGGAAGAGAATATGCCCGACAGCTCTACGCTCTCGGGCATAATTTGATTGTGATAGACATCAACCAGAGCTATGCTGATGAGGTACGTGAGGAGTTGGAGTCCCTGGAAGTGTCTCCTTCAGGGCGACGGCCTGATGTACTTGCAATTGGGGTGGATCTCTCCCATGTGGGTGCAGTCAATGTCATTAAGGAGAAAGTTGGGGAGCGCAGGGTGGACATATTGATCAACAATGCCGGTGTTATGTACTACTCGGATTTCCTTGACTACTCGCAGCAAGAGGTCTCCAGATTCATGGTACTTCACAATTTTACACCCGTGCAACTTTGCCACCTATTTGTCCGTGGGATGAAGGAGCGAGGATATGGTTATGTGCTGAATATTTCTTCGCTTAGCGGTGGCCCTCCTTACCCGGGGCTCTCCGTTTACGCTGCTGCCAAGCGTTTCATCAAATACTTTTCGCGTTCCCTGAGAGTTGAGTTGATGGGGAGCGGAGTTTCGGTGACCACTGCTTGTTTCGGCGCTGTTTCAACCAATCTTTTCCCCCTGAGGGAGAGTTTGCGAAAGCTTTCAATACGTCTCGGCATTATGATAACTGCTGAAAAAGCTGCTCGCAAGGCTCTCAAGGCTACCTTCCGCGGGAGAGCTATAGTAATGCCCGGTCTTATAAACTGGATAATGGGGCCGTTACTGCCTTTTGTTCCTAACCGTCTGCTGCATTTCCTCGATAAGAAATACTGCGGCAAGTTTAAATTCAAAAATGAAGTCCTGGACCAAGCAGAAGATTATCTCCTGTATTAAAGAGGTCCTTCCGACAACTACCAAGACCTGTATCTGGATTTTGAAGATTACGGTCGGCATCTCTTTTGCGATGATGCTGCTCAAGTACTTCAATATCCTACCCTATGTGTCAGATGCCGTAGGGCCCGTTTTCCGTTATTTCGGCCTGCCGGGATCGGCGGCACTTGCCTATCTGTCGGGGTACTTTATAAATGTTTATTCCGCGATGGCGGTTATGAGTACCCTGGCACTGGATGCGCGTGAGCTGACTATACTTTCTACCATGGTACTCTGCTCACACTCCATGATACTGGAGACGGCAGTGCTCAAAAAGACCGGTGTTTCTGGGGTGAGGATGATTATTGTCAGGACGCTGAGTGCTATTTTTCTCGGTTGGTTTCTCAATCTCATACTTCCAGAGGGAAGTGGAGAGGTGGTTACAGCTGCCGTAGCTCAGGAACAGCTCACATTCTGGCTCACTTTGCGTGAGTGGCTCTGGTCTACATTTAAGCTGGTGCTGCTGATCACTGTTATCATTTATATTCTCAATATTGTTCAACGGCTGCTTTACGAGTTTGGCGTGATAGCAATGATATCCAAGTTTCTCAAGCCATTGATGCTCTTTTTCGGACTTCCACCCAAGACGGCATTCCTCTGGATAGTGGCAAATATTATCGGACTGGCTTATGGTGCTGCTGCCATGTTGGATGAAATTGCGCGTGACAAACTGGAACGCCGTGATGTACTGCTTATTAACACCCATATCAGCATTTCGCACAGCAACCTTGAAGATCTGATATTACTTGCGGCCCTGGGAGCAGTAGGATGGATAATGTTGCTGATAAGATGGGCCATGTCTATGGTATTGGTATGGGAATTGAGGTTGGAATTTTACATCAAAGATGCCATTGCCAAAAGAAAAAATCGTAACTTTGTAGTTTGAACTGATTGAGGTAATATATTTATGAGTAACGAAAGAATAAAATGTCTTATAATAGGAAGTGGTCCTGCAGGGTTTACTGCAGCGATTTATGCTTCCAGAGCGGCTTTACAGCCTGTGATCTATGAAGGCATGCAGCCGGGTGGTCAGCTTACAACGACAACCGAAGTTGAAAATTTCCCAGGTTATCCCCAAGGTGTTTCAGGTCAGCAGATGATGGCCGACCTGCGCGCTCAGGCTGTTCGTTTGGGTACGGATGTGAGATATGGAATGGTAACGGAGGCCGATCTCTCCCGAAGACCCTTCAAACTCACTATTGATGATGAAAAAGTGATAGAGGCGGAGACTTTGATTATAGCTACAGGCGCTACCGCCAGATATCTCGGTCTTCCTTCTGAGAGTAAGTATAGGGGAATGGGAGTTTCTGCCTGTGCAACTTGTGACGGCTTTTTCTATCGCGGAAAGACGGTGGCAGTGGTGGGAGGTGGAGATACAGCTTGTGAAGAGGCTCTCTACCTGGCCTCTCTTTGTAAAAAGGTCTATATGGTGGTGAGAAGAGATGTTTTCAGAGCATCAAAAGCAATGCAGGAAAGGATTGCTGCCACTGAAAATATAGAGGTTCTTTGGAATAGCAATACTCAGGAGGTTCTCGGAGATGATATGGGTGTGACCGGAATGCGCCTTCTCCGCAAAGATGGAGTTGTGTATGAAAAGGCCATAGACGGTTTTTTCCTTGCTATCGGACATCATCCCAATTCGGACCTCTTCAAAAAGTGGATCACTACTGACGAAAATGGTTATATTGTCACAGACGGACGTTCCTCCAAGACCAATATTTCGGGCGTTTTTGCAGCCGGAGATGTACAGGACCCCCGATATCGTCAGGCGATAACTGCAGCAGCCAGCGGCTGCAAGGCGGCCCTCGATGCGGAAAAATTCATTTTGGAAAACAAGTAATAACATGTTTAAAAAGTACAGACTTATCCTGGCCCTTATTTCGTTTGCCATTATCGGTTTTACTGCATGCAAGTCGCAGTACGATGTCATACTTCATGGCAACGATGTACCTGCCAAATATGCGCTGGCCTTCGAAATGTTTGAAGCCAAGAAATATTTAAAGGCAGCCGAACTCTTCGAATCGCTGACCATTGCAACAAATGGTACCCCTCAGGATGATACTGTACAATATTACTGGGGTCTTAGTAACTACTACTATGGTGATTATACAACCGCCGAGAGCAATTTTAATCAATTTATAAGCATTTACCCTATCAGTCCCTTTACGGAAAAGGCTAAGTTTTATCGTTTGGATTGTCTTTACAAAGGCACTTACCGCTACGAGCTTGACCAGCGTCCGACCTACAAGGCTCTCGGTGCCATACATGAATTCGTTGTTGAGAACCCCCAGTCGGAGTATATTGACAGATGTCACGAGATGGCGGATGAACTCAACGGTCGTCTGGAACTCAAATCCTACAAATCTGCCTACCTATATTACCATATGGAGGACTACCTGGCAGCTCATTATGCTTTGAAAAATGTGCTCAAGGAGAATGCCGATAACCGTTACCGCGAAGAAGTACTCTATTATACTGCTCTGTCAGCATACAAATATGCCTCAATGAGCGTTCCTGACAAACAGCGTGAGCGTTACCTTACATTCGTCGATGACTATTTCAATGTAGTTAGCGAATATCCCGAATCACAATACCGCAAGGAACTCGACGGACTTTATACCAGGGTCCAAAAAATCCTCAAGAAGGATTCCCCCGAAGAAAATAATTAAATAATAACCATATAATGAGCAAAACTAAACCCATAAGCAACAACACGGAAACCCGCAATCTTTCCGAACTCGCTGAGCCTACAGGCAACATCTACGAGTCCGTGAAGATTATCTCCATCAGGTCCAACCAAATTGCTGCTTCAGTCAAAAAGGAACTTAGCGAAAAGCTCGCACAGTTTAAGAGTGATGCAGATGCTCTTGAGGAGACCTTCGAAAACAAAGAACAGGCGGAAATTTCCAAGTATTACGAAGTTCAGCCCAAGCCCACTCTCGTTGCTATAAACGAGTTTGAGGAAAACCAAATCTATTATCGCAAGGCGGAGGAGTAACATTACCGCCCCGCATAGAGTATCCGTATGCTCAGTAGATTGACAATACAGAACTATGCCTTGATAGATTGTCTGGATATCTCTTTTCCGGACAATCTTGTCATCATTACCGGTGAAACGGGCGCAGGCAAGTCAATTCTACTTGGGGCCCTATCACTCGTGCTTGGTGGACGCTCGGATATCTCTACACTTAAAGACCGTACTCGCAATTGCGTGGTAGAAGCCATTTTCAATCTCGAAGAGGGTCAGGAATGCATCCTGAGGAGAGTGATCTCTCCTAACGGTCGTTCACGCATATTCATTGACGATGAACCGGCCACGCTGGAGCAGATTAGAAATCTTTCCGAATCTCTTGTGGACATTCATTCGCAACATCAGCATTTGGTGCTCTCTCGTACCGGATTCCAGACCTCTATACTGGACCACTTTGCCGGATTGACCCTTCAGGTCAGCGAGTATGAGGCAGAGCACGCGAAGTATCTGAGTGTTTGCCGTGAAATATCGGACCTCGAGCAGAAAATAGCTGAGGCAGCCCGTACACGAGACTATTTGGAGTATCAGTATGCGCAGTTAGAGAGGGCTTCTCTTGTCGAAGGTGAATTGGAAGAACTTGAGGCAGAGCAAGCTCAGTTGGCTAACAGCGAAGAGATATTGCAGAGCATTTCCCGCATGGAGTTTCTTTTCCAAGGAGAGGATGACAGCATTTCTTCCCGTCTTAAGGAGATAGAGTCACTACTGGAAAGGCTCTCTTCCTTCATTCCTGAGTTCAGACCACTTGCAGATCGCATTTCTTCATCCCGGATTGAGCTCAAGGATATTGAAAGTGAGATTTTAGGCAGGGGAGGATCTGTGGTTACCTCTCCCCAGCGTTTACAGATGGTGGATGAACGTCTTTCGGTATTGTATGACCTTATGCGCAAACATGCTGTGGGTAGCATAAGCGAGTTGATTTCTATCAGAGAGTCGCTAGGAACGCAATTGGAAAAGTCACTTGACCTTTCACTTGAAAAAGAGGCAGCTGAGAAGCGTAGGGATGCGCTCAAAAGTGGCTGCGATGCTCGTGCAGAGGCTATTTTCAACCAACGTTACCAGGCAGCCCCGCTGCTTTCACAGGAGATAGAGGAGGCGGTCAGGGCTTTGGAGATGCCTTTCGCGCTGTTTTCGGTAAAAGTGGATCGAGAAGGAGCCGTTTTCCTTTTTTCCGCCAACGGTGGTGAAGTCAGGGAACTCTCAAAGTGNNGTGTGCTTCAGGAGGTGAACTGTCGAGGATAATGCTCGTAATCAAGGGACTGATGGCACAGTATGTCGGGATGCCTACAATGATTTTTGATGAAATAGATGCCGGAGTTTCAGGCAGCGTTGCTGACAAGATGGGGCGTAAAATAGTGGAAATGGGACGAGACATGCAGATATTTGCCATTACGCACCTGCCACAGGTGGCCAGCAAAGGCTCTGCTCACTATCTGGTCTACAAGACTATTGAGGAGGGCGACGAACCCCGCACCCAAATAAAATATATAGAGGGAGATGAACGTGTCAGGGAGATTGCCCGTATGCTGAGCGGCTCTAAACTTACTGAGGAAGCCCTTGCCAATGCACGTGTCCTATTACAATCAGAATAAAATAAAAATAATAATATATAAAAAACATTAACAACCATGAGACTTATTATCCAAGAATCCTACGGAAAGATGTCGCAATGGGCAGCTGCCTACATTACGAAGAAAATCAATGACTTTGCACCGACAGCTAAGCGTCCCTTTGTGCTGGGTCTTCCCACCGGATCAACACCCCTGGGCACTTACAAAGAGCTGATCCATTTATACAATACGGGTAAGGTGTCATTCAAACATGTTGTAACCTTCAATATGGACGAATATATCGGCATCCCTGCAGATCACCCGGAGAGTTACAAAACATTCATGTGGACCAATTTCTTTTCTCACATAGATATTCCCGAAGAGAATGTCAATATTCTCGATGGAAATGCCGAAGATCTCCAAAAAGAATGTGAGGAGTATGAGCAGAAAATTGTCTCTTACGGTGGCATTAAACTCTTTATGGGCGGTATTGGAGCTGACGGCCATATTGCCTTCAACGAGCCGGGCTCTTCACTTACATCACGCACGCGTGTCAAATCCCTCACTACTGATACCATTATCGCTAATTCACGCTTTTTTGGACACGACATCAATAAAGTGCCTAAAACAGCACTTACAGTTGGTGTTGGCACCATTATGGACTCCGAAGAGGTACTTATCCTGGTGAACGGACACAATAAGGCAAGAGCTCTCTATCATGCCGTTGAGGGTTCTATCAACCATATCTGGACTATTTCCGTGCTCCAAATGCATCGCAAAGGTATCATTGTATGCGACGACGCTGCCACAGTGGAACTCAAGGTAGGCACCGTAAACTATTTCAAGGATATCGAGAAATGCAATCTCGATCCCACTTCACTTCTCTAATAGCACAATTATGCTGACCAGGGTACGTGCATACCTTTCCGCTGAAAGAGCGAATGCAATCATTGTTCCTTCCAACGATCCTCATTTTGGGGAATATGTGCAGAAACATTTCTGTATCCGTGCTCTTTTAAGCGGATTTGACGGTTCTGCCGGGACCCTTGTCATTACATATTCGGAGGCGGCTCTTTGGACCGACTCCCGATATTTTATTCAGGCTGAGGCCCAGCTCCAAGGTACAGGCATCAACCTTATGAAAATGGGGGTTGAGGGTGTTCCTGACATAGTTTCGTGGCTAAATGCACGTATCGATGGCAGTGGTATGATACTGCTTGATGGAGCTCTTTTTTCTGCTGCCGAATATGCATCATACCGCAAGAACTTGAAGGCGCAGGTAGCCGGGATTGTTGATCCCTTTGACAAAATTCTTCCGGAACGCGAACCCCTCCGTTTCGGACCGGTAATTCTGCAGAAAGAGTCCCATGCAGGACTCTCAGTGGCAGCCAAACGTGAACTGGTGTTTTCCGGAGATCCGGTTAATATGCGTATCTGCCGTATACTGACACGATGCGACGATATAATGTGGCTCTGTAACATTCGCGGAAGTGACATCGACTACAACCCTGTAGCACTCTCTTACGCGCTGCTATTCCGTGATAAGATTTTGCTTTTTGCCTCTAAAGAGGCTTTCGAGGAGGCTGCTCTGGAATATCTTGCATCACAACAGGTGGAAATTTTCCCTTATGCCTCTTTTTACGAAGTGTGCGGAGAGATGGCCTCTGACGATTCGATTCATTTCTTATCTCCTGCATCCTCTACTTCCATGCGTCTGGAATCTATTTTTGCCGGTGCGAAGCACTTCGGCTATGAGGTCAGAGCAGAAGGCGAGGTCGCATACCGCAAGAGCATCAAAAATCCTATAGAACTGGAGGGTTTTCGCAAGGCAAATCTCCTCGATGGTATTGCCTGGTGCAGAATACTTAAGTATATAGAAGACAATATCGCAAGCGGCACTCTTAACGAATATTCCATCGCCCGGCAGCTCATAGAATATCGTCGCGAAAGCCGGGACTATCGAGGTGAGAGTTTCGAACCTATAGTGGCTTTCAATGCAAACGCTGCTTCAGCGCATTACAGTGCCACTTCTGATGAAGAAGCGACAGTAGTCACCGCTCGCGGATTCCTTTTAATAGATACGGGTGCTCAATATCCATACGGTACCACCGATACCACGCGTACCATACCTCTTTCAGAACTTACACCGATCCAGATCGCGGATTATACCGCTGTGCTCAAGGGTATGATAGAGCTTTCTATGGCCTCCTTTGTCAAAGGTACCACCGGATACCAGCTCGATATTCTTGCGCGACAGCCGCTGATCTCCCGTGGAAGACTTTTTTTCCATGGTACCGGTCATGGAATAGGTCACTACCTCTGTGTTCATGAAGGCCCTCAGAACATTCGTATGGATAGGGACAGTGGGGTAGCTCTGCTTCCCGGAATGGTGCAATCTAATGAGCCGGCGATCTATATCGAAGGAGAATATGGCATTCGTACTGAAAATGTGCTTGAGGTGGTCCCATTTACTGAGAATGAGTTTGGCACCTTTTATAGATTTGAAACACTGACTCTTGTACCCATCGCCACCTCCTGTATTGATCGCAAACAACTCGGTGATGAATGTGCAGAGTGGTTAAATAATTATCATCGTCGGGTATATGAAAAAATCGCCCCCCATCTTAAGGATGAAGAGGCGATATGGCTGAAAAACAAGTGTCGTCCTATCTGACGGTGATTTTCTTATCGGGCGTGAACTCCAGATCCCTGCTTTCGATATTTATAAACCCTCCATCGGGTCCGGTTCTACGGAAACGAATATCGTTCTGGAGCATATTCAAAGGGTAATAATAAATCAAATCGGGGAAATCCTTGCCCAGATCATTGATGACCCTGATGAAATAGAGGAATGTATCGTATCCGTGAAAAGCAAACGGAGTGGGTTCGGTATTGAAAAGGGCACGATAGCCCAGAATGAATTCCTTTGTGGCTTTATCTCCGTAGTCTACGAAATAATTGGTGGAAATATGGGTATTTACTTCGTGCAGGAGAATTCCTTCAATGGTCTCGAAATTCCTGACTCTGTTGGAGCAGTAGACTTTGATGTTATAACCGTTAAACTTGAGGACTCCCATATTCCTGATGACGTCTGAAGCAAATGCTTCCTGCTCTGAAGCTACCACAATATGGTGCTCCACATCGGGATTCATTATAATGAGTAGCGAATCTATGATGGTCCTGCCGCTGACAATATGATACCTGATCTCATTGCAGGGGAGTCCGGCCGAGTCAATCGCAGCCAGAATGTTACGTCTGTAGGGCTCCTCGCTGCCGGCTGCATCAGAAAACAGTGTCAGCCTCGAATTGTTGCTAAGATTTATCCTACCGATGAGGTTCGTTGTCTGGGTTGCTGTCGTCACAGGCATTTGAAAGAAATAGCGGTTGTGCAGTGCGAGGGAGTCGGTTTGGACGTCGAGCGGAGAAACAAACGGTATCTTGTTGGAATTGCAGTAGTCAGTAAAAGTGTTGATTCGATTTGCATCTATGTGTCCCACCACCAGGTCGCAGTCCTTGAGCATATTGGTCTGGAAGATTTCTCCTATCCAGGAGTATGTGGATATGTCTATGGTGTTTAGTGATATGTGCATTCCGGCCTCTTTAGCCTTTTCTACTGCCATCAGAGCTCCGCTGTAGAAATCGAGATAGTTAGTGGAGGGTGTGGCGGAATGTGTGTCGAAGGGGAGGATCAGCGCGATTTTTATCGGGTTTCTCCTGGTAAAATGGGTAAGGCCTTTGAGTAGCTCTATTTTGGCAAGAGCTTCAGTTTCGCTCAACTTTTCAACGAGCGAACTTTCCGGAATCTCTTCTTCCACCTCTTCTTCGTAAGTGTCAACTTCTTCAGGCTCTTCCAATTCCCTTTTTATCGGAATGCGAAGTATCTGTTTGAATCCCACGAAGCTGTTCTCAAGTTCGTTGAACTCCATCAACTCCTCTACGGAGATGCCATATTTTCGGGAGATTGAACTTAGTGTTTCGAATAGTTTTACCTGGTGTTCAATATAGTCCTTCTCAGCCGCTTCCTGTTCTACACCCTTTAGTGGTTCTTCAACATCTTCTTCGCGGGTTTCAACTTCTTTAGACTCCTCAACCTCTTCTTCATGGGTGTCAGTTTCTTCAGGCTCGTCCAACGCCTTTTTGATTGGAATTCGAAGTGTCTGTTTGAACCAGATGGTGGTATCCTCAAGGCTATTCAGTTCCATTATCTCCTGTACGGTGACACCATATCTTCTGGAAATTGAGCTGAGTGTTTCAAAGATTTTTACCTGATGCTCGATATAGTCCTTCTCAGGCATTTCCTGTCCCATACTCTTTAGTGTCTTTTCAACCTCTTCTTCATGGATGTCTGTTTCTTTGGGCTCCCCCAACTCCTTTTTTACCGGAATTCGGAGTATTTGTTGAAACCAGATGGTGGTATCCTCAAGTCCGTTCAGTTCCATTATTTCCTCTACGGTGACACCATATTTTCGGGAGATGGCACTGAGTGTTTCGAAGATTTTTACCTTATGCTCGATATACTCCTTTTCAGGTACTTCCTGTTCCATACTTTTTTGTGGCTCTGAGGCCGGCCGGATAGGGGTATCTGGTTTGGATATATCTGCCTGAACTGATGTAGGGATATAGATGATTTTACCTGCCTTGAGTCCCTCTTTTAGCTGGGGGTTGGCTTTGAGCAGCTCATCGTATTCTACCTTGTATGCTCTGCAGAGTGAGTAGATAGTCTGCCCCGGCTCCACCTTGTGGACAAGATAGATATTGCCGCCAATATTCACTTTCTCGGTAGAAATGGTGATTTGGGGAGGTACGGTGTTCTGCGCTTCCACAGGGATGAAGAGCAGTGTGAGGAGGATTGTTATTAGGGTTTTTTTCATAAAGGAAGTCTGGCGAGCATATTCTTGATGTTCTCTTCTATTCTTTCGTAGATCTCATCGTAGCTCTCTTTGCAGAAATCTTTGCCGGTGAGTTTCTCGTAGAGTTCGATATACCTGTCGGAAATGATACCGACACGTTCCGGAGTCATTTTAGGGACAACTTGACCGGGCTTTCCGCTGAAGCCGTTCTCCATAAGCCATTCCCTTACAAACTCCTTGGAAAGCTGCCTCTGCTGCTCGCCTTTGTCAAAAAGTTCCTGATAGGAGTCAGCGTAGAAATATCTCGAAGAGTCGGGGGTATGGATTTCATCTATAAGGTATATTTCATCATCTTTTTTCCCGAACTCGTATTTGGTGTCCACCAGTATAAGTCCCCGTGAGGCAGCAATCTCACAACCCCTTTTGTAGAGAGAGAGGGAGATGCGCTCAAGTTCCTCGTAATCCTCGCGGGATACCAGTCCACGACTTATAATCTCATCCTTGCTGATATCCTGGTCATGCTCTCCTATTTCGGCTTTGGTAGTGGGAGTAATTATAGGTTGCTCAAATTTCTGATGCTCCTTCATTCCTTCGGGGATATGAACGCCGCAGATCATCCTTTCACCTGATTTGTAGGTCCTCCAGGAACTGCCGGTAAGATAACCGCGTACAATCATTTCAACAGGGAGCGGGTCGCATTTATAACCTACGGTCACCATTGGGTCGGGAGATGCAATTTTCCAATTTTGAACGATGTCAGAAGTTTGGTCAAGGAAAGATGAGGCAATCTGGTTGAGCACTTGCCCTTTATAGGGAATGCCTTTGGGAAGTACCACATCAAAAGCAGAAATCCTGTCTGTAGCCACCATGACGAGATATTTATCTGCTATGAAATAGACATCTCTTACTTTACCGACATATTTTGAGGTTTGTCCTGAAAAATCAAATTCGGTGCGAGTTATTGCATTCATAATCTAATAAGAGTCTCTTTATGAAAAATGCCGCATCAGTCAGTCATTATACTGGGCTGATACGGCAAAGTATGGTCCGGTATAATTTAGTTTTTATTCCTTATCTTAATGTATTCGGCATTGAGACCTTCAACAACTTCCTGAGTGATATCGAGGGCAACATTACCCACGATAACAGTATTGCTTACATCTGTTGTCGTAAGAATAGCTGCATAACCGCGTACTTTGTTGTACTCTTCAAGGTAGGTCTTGATAGCATAGATTATCTGATTGTTCATAACAAACTCTTTCTCCTGGAGCTCAAGTTGTTTCTGATTGGCTAGGTTCTGGAGTTCCTGCTGGCGTTTAAGGAGGGCATTCTGCTGTTGTTCTGCATTTGAGCGGGTGAGAAGACCTTTCTGGTATTGGTTTTCGAAACTCTTCATGTCGCTTTCAAGCTTTCTGCCCCTTTTATTAAGGTCGTCCTGAACAGCCTGAGCTTCTGCCTGGAAAGTCGAAGAGAGGTCACTTGCCATATCATATTGCATGATAAGGGTATCCATACGCACATAGACTATGTCGCCTCTCTGGGCTGCGACTTCTGAATCACCTTCAGGAATGGTTATCTGGGGCCCTTTTTCACCAATAAATTGGAATACCAGCACAACTATAGCCATAATAAGAGCGAGAACGCTGAGGATTATCGGAGTCCTGTTGCCGCAGGATGATTGAACATTGTTTTCCATAAAAAATCTTTAAAAACGTGATTTATATTCTAAATGATGTCTGTTGCAAAAGCAAATATCGTGCAAATATAGTTAAAAATCGGACAATTGATCCAAATATGCTGCAATTGTATTTTCGAGTCCGAGGTAGAGAGCATCGCTGATCAGTGCGTGGCCTATTGAAACCTCAAGCAGGTTGGGAATTACCTGGTGTAAATAGCGTAGATTCTCCAGATTCAGGTCGTGGCCTGCATTGAGGCCCAGACCGAGGCGGGTGGCCTCTTCAGCTGCTTTTACATAGGGCTCGACTGCCTGTTCCCGTCCTCCGGCATAGCCGGAAGCATAGGCTTCGGTATAGAGTTCAACACGGTGGCAGCCTGTTTCGGCGGCATACTGTATCATCTCAACAACGGGGTCTATGAAGATGGAGGTACGGATACCTGCATCATTAAATTGTTTGCAGATCTTCTGCAAATAAGCCAGATTACGTTTTGTATCCCATCCTGCATTTGATGTAAGGACATCTTCTGCATCAGGAACAAGAGTTACCTGTGCAGGCCTGATTTCCATTACAAGGTCAATGAAAGAGGGGATAGGGTTGCCTTCAATGTTGAATTCGGTAGTAAGTACCGGTTTGAGCTGACGCACATCGCTGTATCTGATATGTCTTTCGTCAGGTCTGGGATGAACGGTGATACCCTGAGCACCAAACTTTTCGCAATTGATTGCCGCCTTCACCACATCGGGAAGATTACCGCCGCGTGCATTACGGACAGTTGCAATCTTGTTGATATTTACACTTAATTTTGTCATATTTACAAAAATACATAATTTTGACAAATTTAGCGTTATAAATGAAACAGATCACAAAGATTGCCATTTTTGGGAGGGAAGTCAGAAGCGGATACCTCGGCCAATTCGCTCTTCTGCTGGATGCGCTTTCATCCGGAAAAGTGAGTTTCGTCTGGTACGCACCTTTTTATGAACAACTCTTGGGTAAGGGTCTTAAACTGCCTTATGGAGAGGTTTTTACCTCCAGTGAAGATCTCCCAGAAGATGTAAATCTTTTCCTCTCTCTTGGCGGAGACGGCACTTTTCTCTCTTCAGTTACATATGTCAGAGATAGAGGAATACCCGTAGCCGGCATCAACTTCGGCAGACTGGGTTTTCTAACCACTGCGAAGGTTGGGAGCAAACCTCTTTTATGGATAGATGATCTGTTGGAGGGACGCTATTCGCTGGAACAGCGCGATCTCCTCAGGATTGATTGCGGTTCGGTGCCGGAAGGGTTTTATCCTTATGCAATGAATGAAATTTCCATTCACCGTCAGGGTCCCGCAATGCTCTCCATCAGTATGAAGATTGATGGTCGTCCTCTGCCCCTTTACCGTGCAGACGGTATTGTGATAGCAACTCCTACCGGTAGTACAGCCTATTCTCTGAGTGTCGGAGGACCTATAGTAATGCCTGACTCTCCGGTGCTCATCATCGCTCCAATAGCACCTCATAATCTCAATGTGCGTCCGCTGGTGGCTCCACTGACCTCCATACTCGAACTCACTCTTTCCTCGAGGGACTTGCCTGCAATAGTGACCATGGATAATCGTTCCTTTAAACTCCCTTCAGGTGGATCGGCGCGGATCACCAGAGGCGAATTTCCTTTCGGTTACATCTCCCTTTTTGACAATAATTTTATCAAAGCAATACAAGACAAGCTCCTATGGGGCGAAGACAAACGCAATGACATCTGAAATAATCAACATCCCCACCCATGTATCCATAATAATGGACGGAAATGGTCGCTGGGCCCATAAAAAGGGCCATAAACGTCTCTTCGGCCACAATGCCGGTGTGGAGAGCGTAAGAGCTGCAGTCGAGTACGCAAGAGAAAAAGGCATTAGGTATTTGAGTCTGTTCGCCTTTTCCGAAGAGAACTGGGGACGACCGGATGAGGAAGTGTCCGGTCTAATGGCACTTATGGCTAAAGCGGTGGCTGATGAAAGAGCCACCTTTGCCAAATATGACATCAGATTTCGCATTATCGGCAACAGGGAACAACTTCCGGAGGACTTGGTTGCTACTGTGGAGGAGCTTGAGGCCGAGACCCTTTCAAACTCCTCGATGGACCTGATTGTGATGCTGAGTTACAGCGGAAGGTGGGATATCCTCCAAGCTGCGAGCCGATATGGCGAAATATGTGCAAATGCTGCCAGGGAGGGGCTTCCGCTACCTTATCTGGACCAAGATTCATTTGCAGGCCTACTCAGCACGGATGGTATTCCCGATCCCGATCTCATAATACGCACAAGCGGCGAACAGCGCATCAGCAATTATATGTTGTGGCAGGCTGCCTACACAGAGTTCTACATTACGGAGGTTCTTTGGCCTGATTTTCGCAAAAATGATTTTGACAGGGCGCTGGTGAGCTTCAATAACAGGCAGCGACGCTTTGGCAAACTAAAATAAAAGGTTATCTTTGCAGACTTATTACTTGCTGTTTGATGAGACACGTTAGACTGATTCTGATCCTGCTTTTTCTATTTCCCTGTGTTGTTGTATCGGCGCAGGAAGTTATTTCAGGACAGGGCGTGGAGATAGATTATTCAAAACCCAAAACTTATACGGTAGGAGGTGTAACCACAGAGGGTCTCAAATCACGAAGGGCGGATCAGGTACTTTCGGTGCTTGGCATCCATGAGGGTGATAAGATACAGATCCCCGGTGCGGATGTTTCGGCTGCACTCAAGAGAATATGGCTCCAGAGAGCATTTTCTACGGTTGGACTCTACATTGATTCACTTTCGGCATCACGTGACACCGCTTACCTTGTGCTCAGGCTTACGGAACGTCCTAGGGTTATACGATGGGATTTCAAAGGTATCAGGAATTCAGACCGTGACGAGCTTAGGGAACGACTTACGCTGAAAAGAGGAGGTGAGTTGTCCGATTATGTTATTTCTACCTCCACAAATATCATCAAGAGATATTTTAAGGAGAAAGGTTTTATCAATGCCAAGGTAAATGTGATTCAGCAGGCCGACTCCATAATCAACAATGCCGTATCAGTCACTTTCGATATCACAAGAGGTAAGAAAGTCAAGGTGAGGACCATCACCTATGAAGGTAATGGCGAGCTTTCGAAATTCAAGCTCGACAGGGCGATGAAGAAGACCAAGGATTCCAAGTGGTATAACCTCTTCTCATCCAAAAAGTTCAATGAGGATGAATACGAAAATGACAAACAGTCCCTTATCGATGCATTCAATGAGGCGGGTTACCGTGACGCAAGAATTATTCGTGACTCTATTTACGAGATAGAGGAGGGAAGATTGGGCATTCATTTCGTCATCGATCAGGGCAAGAGATATTATTTCAGGGATATTACCTGGACCGGAAACTCCGAGTACACAGAAGATCAGCTAAATTCCATACTCCGTATTGAAAAGGGCTCCATCTATGATGTAGTGACAATGGAAAAACGCCTTTTTGGTGGTGACAAGGAGAACGACCTGACCATCTCAAAGCTATACCGTGACCAGGGCTATCTCTTTTTCAATGTTACTCCGGTAGAACTGACCATTGACGGTGACTCGGTTGATGTGGAGATGCGTATGATTGAGGGCAAGCCGGCCACATTCAACAACATAATCATCAACGGTAACACCATAACCAATGAGAAGGTAGTGCGCAGAGCTGTTTTTACCCGTCCGGGTTATCTCTTCCGCCAGACGGATTTCGAGCGTTCCGTGCGTGAAATCGCCTCTATGGGCCATTTTGATGCAGAATATGCTGCTGATCCGGCGAAGGGTTATGCGTTGATTCCAAATCCGATGAACAACACTGTAGATATAACATACAATGTTGAGGAAAAGGCCAACAGCCAGCTGGAGCTCTCCGGCGGTTGGGGTAACAATACATTCGTGGGTACCCTTGGTGTAAGTTTCAATAACTTTTCCACTTCCAATTTCTTCAGAAAAGAGGCCTGGAGACCCGTTCCTCTGGGTGATGCCCAGCAGCTGGCAATCAGATTCCAGACCAATGGTTCATATTATACTGCATTTACGGCAAGTTTCGTAGAACCCTGGCTTACCGGCAAGAAGCCGACTTCGCTCAATATTTCGGCCTATTTCACACGTCAGACCAACTCTTATGCCACCTATTATTATCAGGTGCTCAATGATGACGAGTATATGGAAATTTTTGGTGCAGCAGTCGGACTCGGAACACGCCTCAAATGGCCCGACAATTATTTTGTGCTATACAACCAACTCGGTTGGCAGTCATATCGCCTTCAGGATTGGTCGTATAACTTCATTTTCGATACCGGTATCTCACATAACATAAGCTGGACAACAACCTTGACACGTAACTCCACCGACCAGTCGATTTACCCGAGAAGCGGTTCCGACCTATCATTCTCCGTTCAGGTGACTCCTCCATTTTCACTTATGGGGGGCAACCGCAATAAGGATTACGGCAGTATGAGCGTTCAGGATCACTACAAGTGGATCGAGTACCATAAGTGGACCTTCAAAGGATCGCTTTTTACCAAACTTATAGGAGATCTTGTGCTGATGACCAGAGCACAGTTCGGTTATTTGGGTTTTTATAATAAAAACTACGGCTACTCCCCGTTTGAGGGCTTTATACTTGGCGGTGACGGTATGTCGGGTTACAATACATACGGCTCCGAGGTTATAGGTCTCAGGGGCTACGAGAACTACTCCCTTACGCCCTATATAGGAAATGCCTATGCAGGCAATGTTTATGATAAGTTCACTATTGAGCTCAGATATCCCGTAATAATGCAGCCTAACTCAACTATTTATGCGTTGCTCTTTCTTGAAGGAGGTAATTGCTGGTCGGATATCCGCGATTTCAATCCCTTCCACATCAAACGCTCTGCCGGAGCAGGCGTAAGAGTGTTGTTACCCATTGTGGGTATGCTTGGCATCGACTGGGGCTATGGATTTGATTCCGACAATCCCGATGAGAGGAGTCAGTTCCACTTTGTAATAGGACAACAATTTTAACCAATATAAATGATGTTCAAGATGAAAAAGTTTTTACTCTCATTTGCCGCACTGATAATTTTTTGTTTCTGTGCCGATGCACAGAAGGTGGCTTATATTGACACTGAGGTAATATTAGAAGCCATCCCTGAATATCAGGCTGCACAGATTGAGCTCAATGAGCTTTCAGATAAGTACAAGGCCACTTTAGAGGCCGAAATAGGCGAGATAGACGAACTCTATCAGACATATCAGCAGATAAAGCATTCACTTACCGCCTCTCAACGCACTGCCATGGAGCAAGAAATAATCTCTAAAGAGCAGGTTGTCAAGAGCAAACAGCGAATCTACTTTGGAGAAGATGGTATCATGGCCAAAAAGTCGGAAGAACTGATCGGACCTATACAAGCCAGGGTCAATTCGGCAATAGAAACCATAGCAAACATGGATGATTATGCTATAATAATTGACTTGGCAATCACTCCGGGTGTGGTGTACAAAAACTCCAGGTATGATCTAACCGAAAGAGTGTTGCAATTGATACAAATAACAGATCTAAAAAACATAAAACAATAAAAACAGATGAAACGTATTATAATTATTTTTTTCCTACTTGCCGGACTTGGATTCTCGGCTAAGGCTCAGGAACTCAAAATTGGTCATATCAACACTCAGGAAGTGATTTACCTGATGGCCGAAATGGATACCGTGCGTATGAGGCTTCAAGTGATTCAGACTGACCTGGTCGAGACTATGCAGGGTATGGAGGATGAATATCAAACAAAGTACACCGAGTACAATCGTAGGCAGACCACCTGGACTGCGGCTGTGAAAGAGGCGAAGGAAAAAGAGATCCAGGATCTTATAGCCCGTTTGCAGCAATTCCAGCAAACTGCACAGCAGGAGCTTGCACAGCAGGAGCAGGAGCTTTCGGCACCCGTTTACCAAAAGGCACAAGCTGCCATCAACAAGGTTGCAAAGGAGCTCTCGTTGACCTACGTCTTCAATACCGCTGCGGGCGCCATCATCTATTTGGATGAGGCTGCGTCGGTGAATTTGCTACCTCTTGTAAAAAAAGAACTCGGTATTCCCGAAGAGAAAGTGACCCCAACGCAGCTTCCGCAGCAGTAAGAACATCAAAGCGCTGACAATTAATTAATTCATTATTTACATAAAAAAACTATTCTTATTTTATGCAACACAAAGTTATTGACATGCAAAATGTCGTAATTCGTTTTGCTGGTGACTCCGGAGACGGAATGCAGCTCACGGGTACTCTGTTTGCGGATGCGTCCGCCCTTTATGGAAACGAAATTTCCACGTTTCCGGACTATCCCTCCGAGATCCGTGCCCCTCAGGGTACTGTATCAGGAGTTTCGGGATTCCAGGTGCACATTGGAAGTGGTGAGGTCAACACTCCCGGTGATTTCTGTGATGTGTTGGTGGCAATGAATCCGGCTGCACTGAAGGCAAATGCCAAGTGGACCAAACCCACCGCAACCGTAATTATTGATATTGATGCCTTCGATGAGGCCGGTATCAAGAGGGCAGGCTTTGCTACTCTAGATCCTTTTGCCGAGCTCAAAATTGAGGACAGGAACATCATTCCTTCCCCTATCACCACCCTTACAAAAGAGAGTCTGAAGGAGAGCGGTCTTGATAACAGATCAATTTTGCGCAGCAAGAATATGTTTACTCTCGGTATGTGCTTCTTTCTCTTCAACAGATCTCTCGATCACACTTACGAGTATCTTGAGGACAAGTTCAAGAAAAAACCGCAGCTGATCGAGGCAAATAAGAAGGTGCTCTTCGACGGCTTCAATTATGCAAGCAATATACACGCTATACCAAATACTTACATGGTACAGCCTGCTCCACAGGAGAAGGGCGTTTATCGCAATATTAATGGCAATCAGGCCACTGCATGGGGTTTGATTGCAGCGGCAGAAAAGAGTGGAATTCCCCTCTTCTGCGGCTCCTATCCTATTACTCCCGCCACCGGAATCCTTGAGGAGCTTGCTATTCACAAAAATCTTGGTGTAAAGACTATGCAGGCTGAGGATGAGATTGCAGGTATCTGTACCGCCATAGGAGCGGCTTATGCAGGCAACTTTGCAGTGACCACCACTTCGGGGCCCGGTCTCTCACTCAAATCGGAGGCAATGGGTCTTGCCATGATTACGGAACTTCCACTCGTGATCGTGGATGTTCAAAGAGGTGGTCCTTCGACGGGTATCCCTACTAAAACGGAGCAGACAGACCTTGCTCAGGCCCTCTATGGCCGCAACGGTGAATGTCCTATTGCTGTGATGGCAGCACACTCTCCTTCGCACTGCTTCGACGCTGCATTTTATGCAGGTAAATATGCACTGGAGCATATGATGCCTGTAATTCTTCTCACGGAAGGTTTCCTCGGTAATGGATCAGAACCCTGGAAAATCCCTTCAATGAAGGATTATCCCGAGATCCATCCTCCTATAATTGACTCCTGCGAAGGTCCTTACAAGCCTTACCACAGAGATCCCGAAACATTTGTGCGCAAATGGGCGTTGCCCGGGAAGGCAGGTCTGGAGCACAGGGTAGGTGGCTTGGAGAAGAATCCCGATGGTGTAATCTCTTCAGATCCCATCAACCACGAAAAGATGTGTGCGGCCAGGGCTGAGAAAGTTGCCCGTATGGCCAACTTCATTCCCGAACAGGAAGTTATTGGAGCAGATAAGGCAGAAGTGCTTGTAGTGGGCTGGGGTGGTACTTTTGGCCATCTTTACAGTGCAGTACAACAGATGAGGTCAGAGGGAAAGAGTGTTGCTCTTGCTCATTTTGATTATATCAATCCTCTTCCCAAGAATACTGCGCAAGTATTCGCACGCTACAAGAAAATTATAGTATGTGAGCTCAACTCAGGCCAGTTTGTGGATTATCTGAGAGCAAAATTGCCCGATTTCAAATATTTACAATACAACAAAGTCCAGGGACAGCCCTTTATTGTGAAAGAAATCGTGGATGCAGTTAATAATATTCTTTAATCTTTGAAAATATACTACTATGGCATATACAGCACAAGATTTTAAAAGTAATCAGGAAGTAAGATGGTGTCCCGGCTGCGGAGACCACGCAGTACTGGCATCCATTCACAGGGCTCTGCCTGAAGTTTGTGAAGCTTTGGGCTACACTAAGGAAAGAATCGTATTCGTATCAGGTATCGGCTGTTCTTCCAGACTGCCCTACTATATGAATACATTCGGATTCCACGGAATACACGGACGCGCAACAGCCATTTCCACAGGTATGAAGGTGGCAAATCCCAAACTCAGCATTTGGCAGGCCACAGGTGATGGTGATGCGCTCGCCATTGGCGGCAATCATTTCATTCACGCCATCCGCAGGAATATCGATATCAATATCATCCTCTTCAATAACCAGATTTACGGTCTTACGAAAGGACAGTATTCTCCTACATCAAAACTTGGTACGATTACCAGAACATCCCCTTACGGCACTGTTGAGAATCCCTTCAATCCGGGAGCACTCGCACTTGGCGCCGGATCCACATTCTTTGCACGCGGCCTCGACTCCGAGCTTAAGCTCACACAGGAGATTTTAGTGGCTGCCGCAAAAAATGATGGTACTTCGATTGTAGAGATGTTGGTTAATTGCGTAATCTTTAATGATGGTGCTCACGCTACCATTTCCGACCGTGAATATCGTGCTGACAGGACCATCATCCTACGTCACGGAGAACCGATGGTATTCGGAAAGAACAATGACAAGGGTTTGATATTCCGTAACCGGAAACTGGAGGTTGTTACTATAGGTCAGGATGGTATTACCGTGGATGACCTGCTCGTTCATGATGCAAACTGCAAGGAGATAGGTATACACAACTTACTTGTAAACATGAAATACCCCGATTACCCGGTTGCACTTGGAGTTATCCGTAATGTAAAGGAGCATACCTATGATGACAATGTAAGAGATCAGCTGAAGGAAGTGGAGGCAAAATCTACGATAAAATGCATGGATGACCTGCTACATAGCGGTGCAACATGGGTTGTTGAATAGTCAAAACTTTTTACTATATTAATCACAAATATCAACCAAATAAATAAGTTAAGAATTATGAAAGTAGCTGAGATTATGGCCAATCTTGAGAAAAAATATGGCCATGAAAAAGAGTACTTGCAAGCCGTACATGAGGTGCTTGAGTCAATCGAAGAGGTTTACAATCAACATCCTGAATTCGAGAAGGCAAAGATCGTTGAAAGAATAGTTGAGCCTGACCGTGTCTTCACTTTCCGTGTGGCCTGGGTTGACGATAAAGGTGATGTTCAGACCAACATCGGTTATCGTGTACAGTTCAACAGTGCTATCGGTCCCTATAAGGGCGGTATTCGTTTCCATCCTGCCGTAAATGTTTCGATGTTGAAATTCCTCGGCTTTGAGCAGACTTTCAAGAATGCACTCACTACTCTCCCCATGGGCGGTGGCAAAGGCGGTTCCGATTTCGATCCCGTTGGCAAATCAAATGGTGAAATCATGCGTTTCTGCCAGGCATATATGCTTGAGTTGTGGCATTGTATCGGTCCCGACCAGGACGTTCCCGCAGGTGACGTAGGTGTTGGTGCCCGTGAGATCGGTTATTTTGTCGGCATGTACTCCAAACTTGCACGCCAGTATAACACCGGTGTCCTCACCGGTAAGGGTCTGACCTGGGGTGGCTCTATCCTTCGTCCCGAAGCTACGGGCTTTGGCGCACTTTATTTTACCGAGCACGTACTTGCAAAAGCCGGCAAGAATATCAAAGGCAAGACCGTTGCAATCTCAGGATTTGGCAACGTGGCATGGGGTGCTGCAACCAAGGCTACCGAACTAGGTGCAAAAGTTGTTGCAATCTCCGGTCCTGACGGAGTTTGTGCTCTTCCCAATGGTATCAACAAGGAGATGATCGACTATATGCTCGTTATGCGTGCATCCAACCGCAACAAAGTTCAGGATATGGCTGATAAGTTCCCCAAGGATGCTATTTTTACCCCAGGCAAGAAAGCTTGGAGCGTGAAGTGCGACATCGCTCTTCCTTGTGCATTCCAGAATGAGCTTAACGGTGACGATGCGAAAGAATTAATCGCCAACGGTACATGGTGCTGTTGCGAGGTTTCCAACATGGGCTGTACTCCCGAAGCTATTGCTGCATTTCAGTCAACAAAGGGCTTCCTGTTCGCCCCCGGCAAGGCTGTAAATGCAGGAGGTGTAGCAACTTCAGGTCTTGAGATGACCCAGAATGCTTCACACATCAGCTGGTCAGGTAAAGAAGTTGATGAGAAACTTCACTTTATCATGGAGAGCATCCATGCTCAGTGTGTAAAGTTTGGTCAGAGAAAAGATGGTACTGTTGACTATGTGAAGGGCGCAAATATCGCCGGCTTCATGAAAGTTGCACAGGCCATGCTTGAACAGGGAGTAATATAATAAATCGTCTGAAAAGCGATTATTTTAGCAAAGGTGGCCATTAGGTCACCTTTGCTTTTTTGTTGCCTATTACATATGATATTTTTTAGATTCTTTGTATAATGCTTACAATTTTCAATAAAAATGGGTAATTTTCTTATAAAAATGTTATTTAAGTCTGATTTTTAGAATACAGAATGTTTGAATTATTGTTTTTTTTTATTTACTTTGCAAGATAAACAGTATGCATGACTAGCCTCTGACTGGTTTGCACAATAGAGAATAACATTATAAACACCAATTAATCAACCAAAAATTTATCTACATGAAAAGAATCAGACTAATTCTGACGACTCTATTGCTTGTAGTATCTGCAAGTGCCTTTGCACAGCAGACTATACAGGTAACAGGTGTCGTTAAAGATGCAGCTACCGGAGAGGGTATTCCCTTTGCAGCCATCCAGCTCAAGGGTACCATGACCGGAGTTGCAACAGATGCTGAAGGAGCTTACATCATCTCCGTTCCGGGTGACGGTGTGCTCGTATTTAGCTCAGTAGGTTACCAGACAGCGGAGATTCCCGTCAATGGCAGGAGTGTTATCGATGTAGCACTCAATGTTGATGCCGAGTATCTGGAGGACGTGATTGTAGTTGCCTACGGTACATCCACCAAGGCATCTTTTACAGGATCCGCTTCGATGGTAAAGAGTGAGGAAATCCAGAAGAAGATTACCACCAACGTTACCAGCGCTCTTGCAGGTACATCTCCAGGTGTGCAGATCATCTCTTCAAGCGGTGACCCTACCTCTAATGCAGCAACAATCCGCATACGTGGTGTCGGCTCGATGAGTGCTAGCAACAGCCCCCTCATCGTTGTCGATGGTGCCCCGTTTGCAGGAGCTATCTCTGACATCAACCCCAATGACGTTGAGTCAATGTCAGTTCTAAAAGACGCATCCGCAGCAGCCATTTACGGTAACCGCGGTGCAAACGGTGTGATCCTAATCACTACCAAGAAAGGTGTGGGCGATGCTCAAATTAAATTTGATGCCCGCTTTGGCTCAAACTCTCGTCTAATTCCCAAGTATGACTTGATCGACGACCCTGCACAGTATTATGAAACATATTACAAACTGATGTTCAACCAGCAATTCTATGCAGGTTATACTGAGGCAGAGAGTTATGCTCATGCTGACAAATATCTCTTCGACCAGAACAATGGAGGTCTCGGTTACCAGGTATTTACCATTCCCGAGGGTCAAAAGTTCGTTGGTACCAACTTCAAGATGAACCCTAATGCGACTCTCGGTTATTCTGACGGTGAGTATTACTACATTCCTGATAACTGGTACGATGAAGTGTTCCATCCTTCATTCCGTCAGGAGTATAACCTCTCAGTAAGCGGTTCGGGTGAGAGATTCAACTATTACGCCAGCGGTGGTTTCCTGGAAGACGGTGGTGTTATCAGTAACTCCAAATACAAACGTTATACAGGCCGTATCAACGCTGACTATCAGGTGAAGGAGTGGTTCAAGCTCGTAAGCAGCATGATGTTTACACACTCGGATTCAGAGACCAACCCTTATACCGGTTCCTGGGGTTCTTCAGGCAACGTATTCTACATTGCAAACAATGTGGGTCCGATTTATCCACTTTATGTGCGTAATGCTGACGGATCTAAGAAAATGGAAAATGGTCGTCTCGTTTATGACTCCAACAACACCAACTTCATCCGTCCCTCATTTGTGGGTAACGCTGTTCGCGACAACGAGTATGACTCTTCGAGATACTTTGCCGACGTATTCGTTGGTAAAGCGGGTGCAATCATAACTCCTTTCAAGGGTTTCACCCTTACGGCTAACCTCAACCTTTTGAGCGACAATACCCGCCAGAACAACCTTTATAGTATATTCGGCAGTGGCGCATCTACAGATGGTATGGCTTATGTGGCTCACTCAAGGACATGGGATATCAACCAGCAGTACCTTGCAAATTACAAGACTGACTTCAATGGAACCAAGAGCAATCTCGACGTTCTATTGGGTTATGAGCAGCAAAATCGTAAAATGCAGACAATCTGGGGCCAGAACGACCATCTTTTCAACCCTCTGGTAGGAGAGTTGGGCAATGCGGACGGTACTTCCGGTAAGCAGGTGTCATCATACACCAACAACTACATGGCTCAAGGTTTCTTTGCACGTGCACAGTATGATTATGACGGCAGATACTTTGTAAGTTCTTCGTTCCGTCGTGACGCATCTTCACGTTTTGCAAAAGAGAACCGCTGGGGTAACTTCGGCAGCATCGGTGCTGCATGGCTTATAAGCGAAGAGAGCTGGCTCAGAGGAGTCAATATGGTGGATATGCTTAAACTAAAAGTGAGCTACGGTATCCAGGGTAACGACAACCTTGGTGGATACTATCCCTATTCGGATCAGTACACTCACTCATATAACGAAGAAACAGGCGAGTACTCGTTGACACTCTCTTCAAGAGGTAACCATGAACTTACCTGGGAGACTTCAAAATCTTTCAACGTGGGTGTTGACTTTGAGCTCTTCAACGGCTATTTCAACGGTACAATCGAGTGGTATGCACGCAAGACTGAAGACCTTCTTTATTCCAAGAACCTTCCTTTGTCAATGGGTGCTCCCTCTACAATGCCTATCAACGTGGGTAGTATCATGAATAAAGGTTTTGAGGTTTCTCTTTATGGTAATATCATCAACACTTCGAAAGTACACTGGACATGGAATATCAATGCCAGCCACTACAAAAACACAATCCTGGAACTGGATGAAAGTGTTTCAGAGAAGGGCATCAGGGGATCCAACTATATCTACAAGATAGGTGGATCACTCTATGACGCTTATATGTACAAATATGCAGGCGTTGATCCGGAGAATGGTCAGGCACTTTATTGGACACATAATGAAGAGACCGGTGAAGATACAACAACTCCCGTATTCTCAGATGCAACAAGATATGAACTCGGTACGGTTATGCCCAAACTCTATGGTGGTTTTGGTACCTCTTTGAGTGCATATGGATTTGACTTCTCCGCACAGGCTTCATTCCAGCTCGGCGGTAAGTTCTATGATGGCGGTTATCAATCTCTGATGTGGACACAAAAATCTGCAGGAAGTGCTTGGCATAAAGATGCTCTCAAGGCATGGACTCCTGAGAACCCCAACACTGATGTTCCCCGTATGGACGGTGACACTCAGGTTGCTCAGAGTGCGGTTGACCGCTTCCTCATTTCCTCAAACTATCTCAGTCTCAACAACGTGACTTTGGGTTATACATTCCCTAAGAGCCTTCTTAACAAGATTAAGGTTGCAAGCCTTCGCGTTTATGTTGCAGGTGAGAATCTTGGAGTACTTTGTGCACGCAAGGGTATTGACCCCCGCTTCAGCATGGGTCTAGGCTCCTACACCTCAGGCTCCGGTATCGGTACCAGCTACTACTCAGCTATGCGCACCATCACCGGCGGTATCACTCTTACATTCTAATTTTTAAATCTAACAAGGAATTAAAATGAAAATAAATAAATTATTATTACTTATATCATTGGCGGTCGGACTCACATTTACAGCTTGTGCCGACATGGACAATGTACTTCCAGAGAGTGGTACGTTGTTGGAGTCGCAGCTCCAGGAGACAAACGCAATTGCTCCTGAGCGTGCTCAGGCAGCGTTCTCAGGTCTGTTCTCAGATCTCGGTAAGCCTGCAAAGATGTATTCCACTCCGGATGACTGGGGTTTTCTGATGATCAATTTCTGCAATGATCTTGAAGGCCCCGATGCACTGATTCCCGATAACAACTACAACTGGTTCGGCGTCTGCGGTGAACTCTCTTCACGTAACGCAAACTACCGTAATCCTGCCATCCGTTATCGTACTCCCTACAACCTGATTTCCGATTCCAACACATTCATGAAGAGTGTGGGAGAAACTGAATCTCAGGAACTCATTTATATGCTTGCTCAGGCAAGGGCGCTTCGCGCTTATGCATATATGACTCTCGCTCCTGCATTCCAGTTTAACTACCAGGTTGCAGGCGATGAGCCCTGTGTTCCCATCCTTTCCCCGGATACCGAGGATTTTGCCAATAATCCTCGTGCATCCGTTAAGGAGGTTTACGCAGTGATTATCGAGGACCTTGACTATGCTATCAACAACCTGGCCGGCTACAGTCGTAAGACCAAAATGTATGTAAACAAGGATGTGGCACACGGTCTTCGCGCACGTGCATATCTCGCGATGGGTGAGTGGCAGAAGGCTTATGACGATGCTCAGGCTGCTGCTGCCAACTATACTCCCGCAACCAGGGAAGAGGTATCAAAACCTCACTTTATGGATATCAATGAGCACAACTGGCTCTGGGGTTATGATATGACCACAGATATGGCAATGAGATATCGCTATGCTACCACTTCATCCTGGCTGCGTTCATTCTCAGCCTGGGGTTATGCCCCCGCTACCCAGTGTTATACCTTAATCAACACTCTCCTCTACAACAAGATTCCCGACTCCGATATCCGCAAACAGTGGTGGGTTGATGAAAATCTTGAGTCAACACTTCTCGACGGTCTTAAATGGCCAGGTTATGATGATGTTGCCCATGCAGATGATGGTGGAGATGCAAAACTTCCTTATCTCCCTTACACAAATGTGAAGTTCGGTTGTTTGACAATAGGTACTACTTCCAACGATGAGGACACCCCGTTGATGCGTGTTGAAGAAATGATCCTTATCCAGGCAGAGTGCCAGGCACGTTTGGGTAATGAGGGCGCAGCTCGTGATATTCTTTCAAATTTTGTAAAGACTTATCGTGATCCTCAATATAGCGTAGCAGGTCGCGGTCTCTCACTTCTTGATGAGATTTGGTTCCAGCGCCGTGTAGAACTCTGGGGAGAGGGCTTTGCGGTTCCCGATGCACGTCGTCTCAACAAGCCTCTGGTTCGCTTCCATGACGAGACCAACAATATGCCGGCTGCATTCCGTTTCAATCTTGCAGCCAATGATCCATGGCTCCTTATGAGGTTCCCTCAGGCAGAGATGAATACCAACTTCGGTATCGTTGACAATACAGGAGGACAGCTACCCACTACCGGTGAAGGTAGAGATCTTCGCGACGGTGTTACAGATTAACTTTCAGACTTAATTCAGAACAATAATTATGAGAAAGATATTAAACATATTTACATCACTGATGCTTGTTTTCCTTGCAGTTGGTTGTTTCGAGCAGTATGATCCCTACCAACCGGCAGAGAAAGAGACAGGTCCTCAGGTATATTTTTATGACGGTACAAAGAGTATAAATCTTGCTTCAGACAAGACCTCTTTTGACCTGAAACTTGGCCGTATCGTTACTTCAGATGCTCTGACAGTAGGTCTGACAGTTACTGGCGAAGGTGCTGAGCTTCTTGCAATCCCTTCAAGCGTGACTTTCCCTGCCGGTTCGGCCACGACAAAACTCACAATCGGATATAGTTTCGATACGATGGGTTATGACAATCTACAGGCAGTGGTTATTTCAATCACTGATCCCAGCCAGACTACCGAATACGGCAGTAAGGCCTGCGACCTCAAGGCAATTATTCCTTCACCCTGGACATCCCTTGGTACAGCTACCATGATTGATAATTTCTACATGGGTGATGAAATACCGTTCCAGATTTTCCAGAACGATGTTAATTCCAAATTGTTTAGGCTCAAGTCTCCCTTTGGACAAGGTGATATGCCTGAATTGAGGATACTCGATGTGGGAGAAACATATAGGGGCATAGAAATCACAGAGCCTGACCTTGTGGGATTTGATGACATGAAAGTGACCGTAAACTCCAATTACGACGCAATGGTATACATGTTACACCCCGGTAGACTTACCAACTATGCCACTGCCGAGAACTTTGCTCTCAACAAAGTGCTCTTTTATAAGGAAGACGGTGTGACTCCGGGTCTGATCCAGATTGCTCCGTTCTTCTATATGTTCGGTATCGGCGGTTGGAATGCCGTTTCTGCAGGTCAGGTATTTATCAACTTCCCCGGTTTCGAGCAGAAGGACTACTCTGTTGATGCTACTTACGCCGGTGCATTTACCGACTCAGACGGCATCTCCTATGTGGCTGCCGATGTTGTACTCGGAGAGGATGTTGCAGAGGTAAGACTGGCAGTTGTTCAAGGTACTGATGGAGAGTCATGTATCAACAATATTGTACAAGATGCTGTTGAATATGTATCGGTAACCGCCTCGGGCAGAGCATTTGTTCCTATGCCTCAATCCGGTTCCGGACTCTACTCCCTCGTTGCCGTTGCCTACGGTGGTGGAAAGGCACAGGGTTTCGTTCATACCATATTTATGTATGTTGATCCTTCACAGTCTGATGATTTGGTAACCGGTACATATCTGGTTGACAGCACTGAGTTTGATGTATATCCTACTGCAGAGGCATACAAATATGTCATAACAAGCATCGGTATTGCCAATGGATCAATGTGGTGGGCATATTATGATCCTTCCAATCACACCTTCACACATACTGGTGTTGAGTACGAATATGAAGAGTATGGTAATCAATTCGGTGGCTTCTATGGTTATTACGGATCAAGGTCTTATGTCTATGCATACCAAAGCTTTGCATCGGCTACCAGCGATGGTACCGATCCCATGGTATTCAAGGTTGATGCCGAGAGCAAAGAACTCTCATCCGTTACCACTACTTATCAGATTAACGTGTATCAGTATGCGGCAGGTTTCCCCTTCGTAAAGACACATTACGAGATTCCTGCCGGTACACCGGTAGAGTTCGTCCCTGCAGAACCCGACACCAAAGCCGGTATGCAATCGACAACTCCACAGGTGAAGATTTTGGATACTTTTAAAGGCAAAGTAGGTTGCGATAGGGCTTCCAAAGCCAATTTCGTAGTAGAAAACTAATGTTTGCCAACATATAATTTAACCGGGGATGATCAAGGCCATCCCCGGTTTTTTTTGTGCTAGATATTGGAGATATCAAAGATTTGTTTATATTTGCATTCTATACATAAGAAAAACTTTATTAACCAAATACCTAATATTCTATGAAGAGAATTAAGTTTCTGTTCGCTCTTGCAGCAATATTGCTGACAGGAGTCGTTTCTGCTCAGAATATCACTGTTAAAGGTACAGTGGCAGATAGAGAGACAGGTGAACCCATCCCTTTTGCCTCGATTCAGGTAAAAGGTACAACTGCCGGTGTTGCGGCTGATGTTGATGGTCGTTTCACTATAGACGTTCCCTCAAATGCTACTCTTATCTTTAGTTTCATCGGTTACAAGACCATTGAAGTGCCGGTATCAGGCAGAAGCACTATTCATGTAGATCTAGAGGTTGATACGGAAACACTCGAAGAAGTGGTTTTCGTGGCCTTCGGTACAGTAGCCAAAAAAGACTTCACGGGATCGGCAGTAGCTCTCGAGAGTAAAAAGCTTGAAAGCCGTCCTCTGACCAACGTGGCCAATGCATTGGAAGGTATAGCTGCCGGTGTGCAGTTTACTTCGGCAGGCGGACAGCCCGGTTCATCAGGAGGAATCCGTATCCGTGGTTTCGGATCCATTAATGCCAGCTCATCTCCTCTCTATGTAGTGGACGGTGTGCCATTTGATGCGATCTCCAATCTTAACGCTGACGATATCGAGAATATCACCATCCTCAAGGATGCCGCTTCTTCAGCTCTTTACGGTAGCCGCGCTGCCAACGGTGTGGTACTAGTAACAACTAAGAAGGGACGCAGTGAGAAGGTGCAGTTCAACGTAAAAGTCAACCAGGGTATCAGTATGAGGGCTATCCAGGAGTATGAAAGACTGGACGCATACCAGTATTATCCTATGGAGTGGGAGGCATTGCGTAACGCCTATCTTTCAGCCGACGGCTCAACTTATACAATGGAAACAGCTTCCGCAGCAGCTTCTAAAAATATTTACTCGCAGTTGCTGAACAACCCATTCAACGTGGCCAATGACCAAATAGTAGGTGTTGACGGCACACTCAATCCCGCAGCAAAACTTCTCTACACTGAGGACCTCGACTGGGCTGATGGTATTGCACGTATCGGTCATAAGCAGGAGTACTCACTATCTGCAGGCGGTGCAACCGCCAAGACCGACTACTATATGTCTATCGGTTATATGGATGAGGAGGGTTTCTCCATCAAATCTTACATGGAGAGAGCCAATGCGCGCCTGAATATGAACGTGCAACCCCGTAAGTGGATAAAAGCCGGTGTAAACCTAGCAGCTACAATGGCTAACTCCAACGTTACAAACGACGGTAGCAGCACGGGTTATGTCAACCCCTTCTACTTCTCAAGGTTCATCGGCCCGATCTATCCTATCTATGAGCATGATGCTTCCGGAGCGATTAAGCTTGATGCTAACGGTGAGAAGATTTATGATTGGACCAATCGTGGTGCAAGTGCAAGCCCCGGTCGTCACGTAATTGCAGAGACTCTTTGGAATGATAACCTCTATAAGAGAAACTTGGTAAACGCGAGAGCCTATATTGACATCACCTTATTTGAGGGACTTAAATTCTCCGTCAATGGAGGTTATGACTTTAGGAACTATCTCAATTCCAATTACGAGAACCCTCATGTGGGTGACGGTGCTCCCGCAGGTCGTGGCAGCATTACCAATTACCGCTATGACACCTACAACTTCAACCAGTTGCTTACTTATGTAAAATCATTCAACAATCATAACATTGACCTGCTCCTCGGACACGAGAGTTACAAGAATGATTACAAATATACCTACGGTATGAAACAGGGTCTGATCGCAGAGGGTAATGCAGAGTTGATCAACTTTACCACTATCAACTCACTCTACACCTATTCACAGGCATACAGGACGGAAGGTTATATGGCGCGTGCCAACTATAACTACAACCACAAGTATTATGTATCCGCATCCTTCAGAAGGGACGCAACCTCACGTTTCTATAAAGATGCACGTTGGGGTAACTTCTGGTCGGTAGGTGGATCATGGAGGCTTGATCAGGAATCTTTCATAGCAAGTCAACCCTGGATCTCTGCTCTGAAACTCAGGGCATCTTATGGCTCCGTAGGTAATGACGGCACCAGTTCATGGTATCAATGGCAGTCACTCTACGGTATCCTCAACAATGCAAATGCCTCCGGTTTCATCCAGTCAACTCAGGCCGGTAATAAAGAGCTCCAGTGGGAGAAAAACCGCAGCTTTGACGTTGCGTTGGAGTTCGGTTTCTTTGACAACCGTCTCAACGGACAGATAGAGTTTTTCCACAGGATTTCCGACAACCTCCTTTTCGAGGTTCCGCTCCCCACCTCTTCAGGTGTCCTTTCACAGTGGCAGAATATCGGTTCAATGTACAACCAGGGTATCGAGATACAACTCGCCGGTGATATTGTACGTACAAAGGATTTTACCTGGAATATGATGATCAATGCATCCCATATCAAGAATGAAATCACAAAACTACCTCAGGAAGAGATCATAAGCGGCACCAAGAAATACATGGTAGGTCGCTCTATGTATGACTTCTGGCTCAGAAAATGGGAAGGTGTGGATCCCCAGACAGGTGATGCGCTCTATAGTAAGGATATCAAGGATGCCGAGGGTAATGTTACCGGTAGCGAAATTGTAAATGATTACACAATTGCCGATTACTACTATGTAGGCACTTCAATTCCCGATCTCTATGGTTCTATCCAGAACTTACTTACCTGGAAGGGTTTCGAACTCTCCGTACTTACGACCTACCAGATCGGCGGTCAGGTGTATGACAGCGTTTACGGCTCATTGATGTCTCACTCCGGATATGGTTCGGCCATGCACATTGACATCCTCAAGAGATGGCAGAAACCTGGTGATGTTACTGAGGTTCCCAGAATTGATACCACTAAAAACCCTAATCAGAATGCAGGCTCCAGCAGATGGCTCACCAGTGCTTCATACTTCTCCTTTAAGAACATAACGCTTGCATATTCATTCCCCAGGAAGTGGGCTGAAAAGCTTGATCTTTCAGGTATAAGAATTTACGCCAGCGGTGAGAACGTTTATGCGTTTACTGCTCGTAAGGGTATGGACCCTCAATATTCTTTTGCGGGTACACAGTCCAACGTTTATTCCCCCGCACGTACTATTACGTTCGGTTTGAATGTTCAATTTTAATCAGCGAAAATCAACCATTAACAAACAAGAATAATACAGTATGAAAAATATAATAAAAATATTGGCTTGTCTTGCGGTTTTCGCAGGTATAGCTTCCTGTAGTCCTGATTTTCTTGAAACTACTCCGACATCAGCCTATGATGCCAGTTTCATATTCACTACTACAGAAAATGCTTTAGGTGCATTGAACGGTCTCCACAAATCAATGGTGAGACAGTATTACTCAAGACAGAATATCAGTGGCTATCCCGCATTCCAGATTGCAATGGATGCTATGGGAGAGGACCTCGTATTCCCGACTGCGGGTAACGGATGGTGGACAAACACCGGTGAAGTAAAATGGAATGGCCAGAGAAATGCAAACGGCTGGCTTACCGCATTCCCCTTCAGAATCTCCTATATGTGGATTTCCAATGCCAACCAGATCCTCGATAACGTGGATAATGCAGTAGGTCCCGATGCCGATAAGCAGATGATCAAAGGTCAGGCTCTCGCATACAGAGGTATGGCTTATTTCTGGCTGGTTCAGCTCTATGGCGACAGGTACGAGCCCGGCAAGCAGAACAATCAACTTGCCACCCCCCTCGTTGTCAACACCCAAGAGGTTAAAAAGCCTTTGGAGACAGTTGAAAATCTTTATGCTCAGATTGTAACCGACCTAGAGCAGTCGATCACACTGCTTGGTACAAGTTCCTTTACATCAAAAACGCACTTTGTGGCTGCTACGGTAATGGGTCTCAGGGCACGTGTTGCTTTGGCAATGCATGACTGGGCTAATGCCAAGAAGTATGCAGAGATGGCAATCAATACCACCAGCGCAAAACTGATGAGTCAGAGTGATTACACGACTGGCTTTAATGATGCTTCCAATGTAGAGTGGATGTGGGCATTCCATATGATTCCCGACCAGACTCTCTATTTTTATGGCTTTATGGCTTATATGTCCATCAACTTCAACTCCTCCAACATCAGGAGCTGTCCCAAGTGTATTAACAACACTCTGTACGATGCTATCCCTGCAACAGACATTCGTAAGACTCTATGGGATCCTACCGGAAAGGCTTTCCAGGTACCCAACACTAGGTACACTAAAAAGCCTTACATGAATAGAAAGTTCCAAGTTCTTGACCCTTCAAGTTCTGTAGCTGATCACACCTACATGAGACTTGGTGAGATGTATCTGATAGCAGCAGAGGCTTGCGCAAAACTCAATGATAATAGTGCAGCCCAGACTCACCTCTACACTCTCAACAAAGCGCGTGATAACGCTTATGTAAAGAGCACCAAGACAGGTAAAGATCTTCTGGATGAAATTTACTTCTATAGAAGAATCGAGCTTTGGGGTGAGGGACATCGTTTCCTTGACCTGAAACGTCTCGGTCTGGCTCTTGACAGACGCAACACCAACCACGATCCTGCAGTTTCAACAGCTATGTATGTTGAGGCCAGCGATCCCCGCTGGAAGTTCTCCATCCCTCAGGAGGAGATTGACTCCAACGATTTGATTCCTAAGAATATCAACGATTAATCTTTGGTACTTGGGACGGTTGTGTCCGATACAGAAGGCCCCGAAAGTGCAACTTTCGGGGCTTTTGTTATACAATCAGGCGATTTTTTTCTTACCTTTGACCGATGATTGGCATTTTCGACTCCGGAGTGGGCGGCTTATCCGTCTGGCGTGAGATTCATCGCCTGATGCCCGGTGAATCCTGTCTATATATTGCTGATGAAGCTTTTTGCCCTTACGGACCGAAAGATCCGGCATTCATCAGGGAGAGATCGGCTAAGATATCCGCTTATCTCATTGACAGGGGAGCAGAAATTATTGTCGTTGCTTGCAATACGGCTACTGCAGCCGCTGTCGGTTCATTACGGGAGAAGTTTGATGTTCCTTTTGTAGGAATGGAGCCGGCTATTAAACCGGCTGCATTGCATTCAAAAAGCGGAGTGGTAGGAGTTCTTGCTACGGCAGGAACGTTTAGGGGCCGACTCTATCTCGATACGCTGGCGCGTTTTGCAGGGGATGTGCGGGTGGTTGAGCAGGTGGGAGAGGGGCTGGTGGAGGCGATTGAGAGAGGTGTTTTCGATTCTCCGGAAATTAACAATCTGCTGCATCACCATATAGATGGTATGGTGGCCGCCGGAGCTGATCATATAGTTTTGGGCTGTACTCATTATCCTTTTTTGGAGAAGATAATAAGCAGAATTGCAGGTCCGGAAGTTGTCATTGTCAATCCGGCACCGGCAGTTGCAGCGCAGACTATGAGAGTGCTCTCTCAGTTGCGGGAGATATATGGTGGAATAGGAGAGTCGGTTTTCTACTCTACAGGAGAAATGGGTGTACTTAAGATGCTGGTGCGTCGTGAAATACCTGATTTAGATGATTCATTTTTTACTGAAGTTTTAATTTAAATAAATAAAATCACTCCAATACTACACAACACTATACTATACTATACTATAC
>DFOK01000025.1 GCA_002376715.1 Bacteroidales bacterium UBA3543
ATGTAAAACATACCGGTTGTTACGCAAATCGTACCGGTTGTTATAAACAGCATAAATATATCGTTGTTTCATATTAACTTTACCAGTATCAATAATCAAAGAGGGTTATAATATGAAAACGAGAATTTCCAACCTATTTATTATGGTGCTGATTACCATGATGTTCGCGGGGTGCGACATTGATGGCCCCGAATTTAAATACAATGTGAAGGTGCCCAAAGGTGCACATGCAGATGCGGAGAAACTAAAGTACAAACCCATTTCGGCAGAGCAAAAGAAAGAACTCGAAAGTCAGGGTTTCCATTTTGTCGGTACACCCATTAATATGAAATTGGGTGATCAGGAACATGTGTTCCTAAACGAACTGGCAACCATTACTTTCAGCATTCCCAGCAAAATCAAGAAAGAAGATTATGACAATCTTTTGGGCGTCATCATAACCGATGGGGAACCGGTATATATGGTTCCTAATGCGGCAGATTTGCAAAAGAAAAGGGTGACGTTCAAGACTTCTCACTTTTCTATAGGTGGTGTTCTCTGGAAAACGGATGAAGATTTGCTTGATATACTGGCACCCCGTTTAGCAAATAGCGGCTATCAGAAAAGCATGCGCGATAACGATCTGAAAAAAACTTTCAGTGACAGGATGTCTGACGTGATGGAAGACGCAGGTCTTGGAAACGATATGCTTTTGGGAAGAATTCTCCGTAAGGTGGCTTCCGACAACGAATATCTCTCCGATGCCATAGAACTGATTAACAGCGAAGATCCTGATACGGCCATCAAGGATAAGGCCGTCGAGAAACTTCAGGAGAAATCGCTCGAATTACTCTTTGCTGCTTATCAGAAACAATACAAAGAGCGAGGCAAAGTTGATAAGGACAGCCCGATCGTCAAAACGCTGGAGAAACACCTTACAAGAAGCAATGTCAAAGATTGGGCTACGAAGTTAGGTGAAGGTGTCTCGCCTACAGATTTGGCCAGGGATTATTTTAAGGATTTCGCCGTTGACCAAATGAAGTCCCTTTCCACCAAAATGGTGCCGCTTATCGGTGTGATTAAGAAAGAGGCCGAAATCATCAAGTTCCTGAAAGATTTTTGGGTGGACAATAACACGGAGGAGTCATTCCAGATGTATCTAAAGCTCTCTCCGGACAGTAACGGGCGTATTTCCGACGATAACTGGGGCTCGATTGCCAATACCTATATGGCAGCCATCATCCGGCAATACCAGATAGACGGGAAGATGACGGAAGCTGAAATTCGCCAGATGTTCGAACAGCGTATTAGGGACAGGCACAAACTCGATGATGAGGAGATAAAGATCAGAAAACAATTTAAATTGTGGAAAGAGGGCTTTTTACTTCAGCGCGGACATTGCAGGTTTGACTACGACATGGATCTGACTGTTCGGATTAATATCCTGTATAACCTGACTGAACGTTTCCGCAAGGAGTTTGTGGTTAATGGCAAGATACCTTGCAATGCGGATTGGAATATGAATACCAATGAGGAAATATTGACACAGATGGTGTACCAATATCTCACTTTTTTCCCTGACACTAAGAAGTTCTATGCTTGGGCGCACGCACAAGGTTTCTATGGCGGTCGTGTGCAGCGAGATTTAGACGCGCTGAACCGAGATCGTTCGTGGTACTTTGTCAGGGTGGAGGTCAACAGGACCGAAAGCAGTTCAGGTGAGCACTATTGGAACTCTTACAAGGCCTCTGAGGGACATCATCAATTAAGTGTGGGAACAAAACGAGTCGACTACTCTATGGGTTGGCCGATACAGTCGGCCTCGTTCGAAGCCACCTGCACCTCGCCTCCAAAGGTAATGAACTATAAGGACGTCGTCAGGCTGCATGTCACGGTAAAAACCACTTCTGAAACTGAAACCGATTATACTTGGTGTGTGACTACTGGTGTGAATTTTGACATTGAAGAGTGTGGTATGGGTGCTGTCACAATTTGGGCTACTCGCTCAACGCAAGAGAATCTGATAGGCAGTATGTCAGTATGTTCTCGTAAAGGTGCGCCCAAAAGCGGAGAGTGCGACTATGTATTGGTGATACCTTCAGGATCGAAAGATGCTTTATGGGCTATCAATTTCGGCAGTTGCGGATCACGTACCCACTGGGTGTATCAGTGTCGGGGCATTTTGGAATAGGTCAGTGTTCTATTCCGATGCGGGCTTCTACTCCTTGGGTGTAATAATGTTTGATCTCTTTCATTTCGGTGACCAGATCAGCCACTTCGATTAATTCCGGTGCGGCATACCTGCCGGTAATGACGATTTCGGTTTCGGTTGGTTTTTGTTTGATGATATCGATTAATTCCTGAGTTGAAAAGAGTCCGTAGTACACAGCAATATTGGCTTCATCCAATACCACGACGTCATATTTGCCGGAGAGGATGATCTCCTTGATTTCGCGCAATCCGGTTTGTGCAGCATCAATATCGGCTTTTGCAGGTTTGTTCCGTATAAAACAATTTAGGCCGTACTGTTTTATCTCCACCATCGGCAGAAATTGTTCTATCGCTTTTACTTCGGAGTAGCGTTGTCCTTTTACGAATTGAGCTATAAATACTTTTTTACCTGCTCCTGCGGCTCTCAATGTCAGCCCCAACGCTGCTGTGGTTTTCCCTTTTCCGTTTCCGGTGTAAACCTGGATATATCCTCTATTTTGCATTGTTTTCATAATACCACAAATTTAAACATTTTTAGTCGCTTCAACTTTCTCTTCCTGCATTAATATTTACATTCTTAGAACGTATCGACACCATAAATTAAAAAACCCCAATTGATTGTGATCAATTAGGGTTTGGCTTTCGTATATCCGGTCAAATGTGTCAGCTGACTGTTGCTACCTCTTTTGGAGGTATTTTCTCGGCATTTCTTTTTACCGTTTTATACATGTTTCGTTGCGATTTCATCAGATTGACCGATTGTAAAGCGATATTTTTGGTTTCGTTCAAAATAGTCATGAACAAGATGCTATTTCGGGTACCGCATTCCTGTCTTTTAACCCGTTTTATTTGTTTTTTGGTCAAATCTGCACATATCTCCAAAATCTCATCGCGCAGCTCGCTAATTATAGAAAATTTGGAATAATCGCTTTCATCCAATTTCTTCATGAAAGTTTCGTACAGTTTTACTACGTGATTGCTGAGTTCCTCCAGATCAGCTTCCTGTTCATCGTTAAAACCTTTGTGGTTATTTTCGATGTATATCAAACTATCCGCAGTAATTACACGCAAAGCCTTAGTAATCTCATAGGTGTAATCGACAATTTGAACATATTCCTGTTCAATGTCCAGCTCTTTCAGCGAAATCGTCTGAATGGTGGGAACTACTTCGAAGGTGCGTTTATCCTTATATTTTTTGTATAATTGTTCACTCTTTAAAGCGTTCTTTCGTAGCTGACGTCGATCTTCGTCTTTAAGAGCTTTGATGGTCATGTCATAAATGTTGAGCAATGATTTGACAGACTCCCTAACTTCAGTGGTAGAAGTCTCTACAACTCCCGATTCATCTACCAGAATTTCTGCCTTGGCAGCTTCAGCTGATTTGCGTTTTTTGTGGAACTTGGAGGATTTGAAAAGAAGGAAAGCAACCAATGCGACCATTGCGAAAACGGCGATTTTTCCACCCCAAACAAAAGCACTCGCAACCAATCCGGATACTGTAAAAGCGACCAGTGCCGTTAGAAACCATCCACCTATAACCGTAAGGACTCCGGTAATACGATACACTGCACTCTCGCGTCCCCAGGCCCGATCGGCAAGTGAAGAACCCATGGCGACCATAAAGGTCACGTATGTGGTAGATAAAGGCAGTTTAAGCGAAGTGCCCAAAGCTATAAGCATAGCGGCAATAGTAAGATTTACCGATGCGCGAATCAAGTCGAAAGAGGCTCCGGCCTTAAGATCTTTCTCCGGCAAGACAAATCTGCTGTTTATTTTGTCTATAAAAGATTTGGGTAAGATTTTTTTAGCCGCTTTGTTTGCACTCACGCCCCAACGCACAAGTGCACGTGATAGAGTGGATGAGGAAAATCGTTCTACTCCCGTACTTTGTCGGCTTAAATTAACCTCGGTGTCAGTTACGGTACGTGCTTTTTTGGAAAACCACAATGCCAATACCATAATAGAGCCTGCTGCCAGCAGCATTTTGACATCGGCTTTTACAGCTCCCTGCAGTGAGTGCATATAGAGGTTGTCAATTGATCCGGTTGCAGCAAATACTTCTTTTGCATGTTGATAAGAATCAAATGCGGCCAAAGGAGCACCAATGAAATTCACCAAATCGTTACCTGCAAAGGCTAAAGCTAATGCCATTGTGCCTACCAGCACTATAACTTTCAATATATTTACCCTACATAATTGCAGTATTCCCATTATAATCGTCCATCCGGCAAAAGTTATCAAAAGCGTTTTGCCCATGTTCGCTTCAATCATATTCAGGAATTCCGTTACTATAAAGGGGCTCCCTTTCAATCCTTTGAATACGATAAAATAGGTCATCGCAGTAAGCGCAAAACCGCACCATATCGCCCCTAAATATTTGAAAGTCTTCTTATATCTGAAAGAAAAAATAAGTCTCGAAATATACATGATTATGCTACCGGCTACAAACGCGATAGCTACCGAAATAAAAATTCCGGAAATAATAGCCAATGCTTTCCCGGAATTGATGTAATCGATCAAATTGCCTCCATTGTTTTGCCAAATAGTGAAAATCGCAACGGCGACTCCTGCTCCCAACAACTCGAAAACCAGCGATACGGAGGTGGAGGTGGGCAATCCGAGCGAGTTGAACACATCCAACATGATCACATCGGTGAGCATGACGGCCAGGAAAAGCAGCATGATATTTTTAAATGTGAACATTTCAGGATGGAAAACACCGCTTCGGGCAATTTCCATCATCCCACTCGAAAACAGCGTTCCCAACAATATACCTATGGAGGCAACCGTTAGAACCACCCACATGGGTGCTACTTTAGAACCGATACTGGAGTTGAGAAAGTTTACGGCGTCGTTTGCAACGCCCACTATTAAGTCGAGGACTGCCAATCCCAGCAGAATGATTACAATAATTAGATAAATAGGATCCATAAAGAGAATTTCGTCGTCTTTTTGATGCTAATAGATCAATGATACATTTTAGAATTAACTGCAAACTTATTGAATTATTCCCTTATAAGTCCTGACGCCCAAAAACTTAACAGAAATGTAACATCTTTTCGGCACAATATTTGTCATTCTTGAAAGTATGAAAAAAATGAAATTTATTTAGTGACCGGAGCAACCGGCCACCTGGGGCTTACAATAGTATCTCAATTGATTGCCGACGGCAAAAAAGTCCGTGCACTGGCTCTGCCGGGTGATAAGTTGAATTCGCGCTTACCTTCTGAGGTTGAGGTTTGTTACGGAAACATAGTGGATCCCTCCTCTTTGGAAGAGTTTTTCCGTGTTGATCCTGATACTGATATGTACGTGATACATGCTGCCGGTATAGTGACTACTTCCTTGGAATACCAACAAATCGTCTATGATGTCAACGTTAAGGGAACACAGAATATTACGGACGCTGCAATTAAGTACAATGCGACTAAGCTTGTCTACGTAAGTTCTGTTCATGCCATTCCGGAACAACCCAAAGGAAAGGTCATATATGAGATCGATCATTTTGATAAGAATCTTGTTTATGGACTGTATGCCCAAACCAAGGCTGAGGCGACGCAGTATGTCCTGGATGCGGGGAAAAAGGGACTGGATGTTACTGTCATACATCCAACAGGTATTTGTGGTCCCAATTCCCCCACTAATAATCACGCAGCACAGTTGGTGATCACCTGTTGGCGCCGTAAGATGCCTTCAGGGGTAGTTGGAGGTTTTGATTTTGTGGATGTTCGCGATGTGGCTGCAGGAATCATATCTGCCTGTAAGAAAGGGGGCAGGGGAGAATGTTATATACTGAGCAACCGTTATATATCCATTAAAGAATTTTTCAGGACTTTTAAAAAAATCACAGGTAAAAGACAACCCATATTCATGGCACCAATGTGGCTGGTCAAAATTTTTATGCCTAGCTATAATTGCTTTTACAAGCTTAAAAAACGAACTCCACTATTTTCCACTCAATCGTTGCATATCTTGACTACAAACTCTCTGTTTTCATCTGAAAAGGCCCGCAAAGTACTGAATTTTATTACAAGACCATTCAAGGAAACCCTTGTAGATACGGTAGCATGGTTTAAAAAAGAAGGAGTTATCGCCTGAGCGGAGATTTAAGCTATTTTTCTGTCAGAATTATACTTGATGACTCGTAAAAATACTTGTCATCAATCTGCATCCTTAAGTACTGTTCAACTTCTTTTCTCTTGATGAGCACAATTCTTTCTCGATAAAAAACGGATGATTTCTCATTCTTGGCAATAAAATAGTGGAAGGTTTCACCCGGATTAATATTTTTGATAAATGAATATCCTATGACTGTTGGTTGCTCATCCAATAAGTTTTCAAACATCGCTTCAAGAAAAGAGAAGTCGCCTTTCCTCTTTTTAAAGTAATCGTGAACCAGCTCCGTATTTGTTCTCTCATTAATCGGTTCCAACGAAACCCAGGTTAAATACTCCTCATTTGAGTTATTTGTTATCCGGTAATCCTCTATTATTTCATTTTTGCCGGTAATTTCATTGAAATAATTAATCTCTGTGTTATCAATCTGTATCTGACATTGAGCATTACATGCTGTACTAAACAGCAGCAAAGTCAAAAGGAGTATATGGACTTTCATTTTCATTTTTCCTCACCCCGCTTTTGATAAAATTCCGAATTTTTATTCCATTGAGGATAGGTTTGTTCATTGGCAATACGGTAGCCGACACTGAAAAAGAGTTGTGCATCTTCGAGCAGGCCATCCAGTTTGTCGCGTTCGGGTACAAATTCATCACAGGGTTTATGATAAATATTCTTCCAATAATCGGCAATGATTTGAAGGGTTGCCTCTTTGCCAAGTTCGCGTTGATGGGTATAGCCTTTGGCAAATAGGAACGGAACTCCCTTTTTCATAAAAGGCAGCTGATCGGATCTGAAGAACATTCCGTTTTCCGGATTGGGGTCATTGGCAATGTAACGACCTTGTTTTATTGCCTCTGTTTCAAGATATTGATCTAATTCGGAGTGTCCGAGTCCCGTTACGGTAACATCTTCGAATCTCCCCAACATAAGAATTACATCGGAATTGAACCCGGCTACCGTTTTTTCCATCGGGAAAACGGGATTTTCCACATAATGGTAGCTGCCCAACAGACTCGACTCTTCTGCGGTGGGGATGAAGAATAAGAGCGAACGCTCCGTTTGTGGCTGCACCTTAAATTCCTCTGCAATCGCCAATACCCATGCCATAGCTGCGGCATTGTCCGAGGCACCGTTGTAGATGGAATCCCCATCAACCGGTTGACCGATGCCCAAATGATCCCAATGCGCCACATATACAACCGCCTCATCGGGGGCACTCGAACCCCTCAGCACTCCCGCCACATTGTGCGAGGTGCAGGTGTCCCAGGAATTGCGTAGGCGAACATTAAGCCTGGATTGAAGTTTAACAGGAGTAAAATCTCGGGTGACAGCCGCCTTTTTGAGCTCATCATAATCGTATCCGGAACGAGCCAATAAGTCGCGAGCTGCAGATTGGGAGATCCAGCCGAGCACTTTACATTGCTTCTTGCTTTGTGCCTCGTCCTGTAGATAATATTCCGGATCCCTCGAATGGCGTGAAGGCACAGCCCAAGGATAGCCGGCAGCCACATCTTCATGCACAATAATACATCCCGCAGCGCCCTTGCGCTCCGCTTCTTCAAATTTATAGGTCCACCGCCCATAATAGGTCATACTTGTGCCGTTGAAAAGCGTAGAATCCTGGGTAAAGAACCCCGGGTCGTTGACCAACACCATGACGGTTTTCCCCTTTACATCGATTTTTTCGAAATCATTCCAATTATGTTCAGGCGCATCAATTCCAAAACCTACAAATACGATCTCATTATTCGTTAGCGAAATTTCAGAGGCCAACATTGGACTCCAAAGGCTTATTTCGGTCCCGTTCGTATATTGCAGCACTCCCTTTCTATCCTTGATAACCACCGGCTCGGATGGATCGGGGAGAATCTTGACCAACGGAACTTCCTGCAAATAGCTCCCGCCAAATGCCGGTTCCAGCCCAATTTCCTCCATACGCGACTGCAGATAGCGGACGGCCCGCTCTCCACCGGCCGTACAAGGTGCACGCCCCTGCATATCGTCGGTAGCCAGGATTTCAAGATCGGTCGCCAGCATGGCGAGGTTCATTTTTTTCGTATTTATAGAATTATTATTGCCACAACTCACCAAAAGGAGCAGCAGCACGAGTGAATAGAGAAAATGTTTCATAGGATTTGGAATTTTATCTTACAAATATAACCTTCGGGGAGTTAATTCACAAATGGAAATGATGTCGCCACATTCGTTGAATCGTCGCGAATTTGCGGCCGCCGGAGTAGGAAACAGGTGTTGTTCTATTAATAATTTGGCTAAAAACCGCCAATTTTTTGATGGAAAAAGAAAGAATAATGCGTTATCTGTCGAAAAATTGACTATTTTTGCAGCATGAAGGAATTAAAGCAATTTGGCGTAGTACCGGTAGATGTCGGAGTACTGGAAACTCTTTTTGGTTCTTACAAGTACCCTCAGAAGAAAATAGCAAATCTCGAACAAAAGGGTAGCTTGATCAGGCTAAAAAGGGGATTGTATGTTGTTTCTCCTACGGTTTCCGAGCAATTACTTTCAGTCGAATTAATCGCCAATCACCTTTATGGGCCCTCTTATGTCTCGATGCAATACGCACTCCGCTACTATGGACTTATTCCCGAGAGAGTCCATACGACAACTTCATTAACATTTAAGGCTTCCAAATTATACTCAAACAGAGTAGGACGTTTTGAATATATTCATTGTGAACTCGATTATTACTCAATCGGCATCCGTCAAGTTATTGAGGAAAATTATGCATATTTGATCGCTTCTCCCGAAAAAGCGTTATGTGATTTAATCGTTTATACGCCGGGATTGCGGCTAAGGTATGTAAAGAATATGGAAGCTTATTTAGAGGAGGATATACGCTTTGATATGGAGGAATTTTATAAAATGGATGCAACCATATTTGAGCAATGCGCAGCTGTGAGTAAGAAAAAAACCGAAATTAATAACTTAATAAAACTGTTAAAGCGATGAGTATATTTGATCAAATGTTGGCTCGGTATGAGGTAGGGAAGAAAAGTGAATTGACAAACGCCACATATGAAGTGATGCAGGAAATAACGCTTGCAGGACTCTACCGTGGAGGATTTTTCAACAAAGCTGCCTTTTATGGCGGCACTTGTTTGCGAATCTTTCATGGGTTGAAACGTTTTTCGGAAGACATGGATTTTTCACTTATGGCACCTGATGCTAATTTCAATCTCGAAGACTACTTCCCCTCAATTATCAATGAATTTAATGCCGTGGGAAGGGATGTTGTCATTTCGAAGAAAGAAAAGAAGTCATTCGGACATGTGGAATCTGCCTTTTTAAGAGACAATACGGTGGTTTATGATTTGAAATTTCGGACAGAGAAATCAATTAAAATAAAAATCGAAGTGGATATCGACCCTCCGATGAAATTTGATACAGAACAAAAGCTGTTATTGCTCCCCTATTCATTTATGACACGTTGTTTTGTCCTTTCTGATTTGTATGCCGGAAAAATGCACGCACTTGTATTCAGAAAATGGAAACAACGAGTAAAAGGACGCGACTGGTATGACTTTGAATGGTATGTAAGGAACAATGTAAAATTAAATTTTACTCATTTACAAGAGCGCATACGACAGTTCGAGGGTATCGAAATTAGCAAAGAAGAGTTGGTGCGTCTTTCAAAAGAACGACTTGCCACAACAGATATTGAAATGGTTAAAAAAGATGTAGTGCGGTTTATAAAGAGCCCACAAGAATTGGATATCTGGTCAAACGATTATTTTCTGCAATTGGCGGATATGATAGTGTTTGAGTGAAATTGTATCAAAAACCGCCACTTTTTTGATAGAAAAAGAAAGTAAATTGCGTTATTTATCGAAAAATTGACTATTTTCATTAGTGATTTGTCCACCTCAATTGTGTCACTACTGGTGACACTTTTTGATTGCCCCTATAAAAC
>DFOK01000097.1 GCA_002376715.1 Bacteroidales bacterium UBA3543
CCATGACCCTCGCCCTGAGGCACTTGCCAATTACTGGCTGGCTGAGTCATATTTCCGTAATGGAAGATATCGTCAGGCTACCGATATCAATCTCCGTCTGATGGAAAATCCCCATTTCCTGGATTCGGAGCAATATCAGACCGCAGTTTACAACCTTGCATACAGCTATTTCATGTGGGGTAAATTTGCCAGCGCCCAGCAATGGTTTTCCGAATACCTTGGAAAGAGTGGCCGTAAGCAGTTTGAAAGGGATGCAAGGATTCGCCTGGCCGACTCCTACTTCATGCAGAACAACTATACTGATGCTGCTGCCACTTATGAACGGGTCTTCAACAGATATCCCACTTCCAGTGATCTCTATCCGGCATATCAGGCGGCAGTATCTTACGGCCTTCTGGGAAATGACACCAGAAAGATATCCATACTCAGACAGGCACTCAAAATCAACCGCAACGCGGAGCTATATTCTCAGTGTCTCTTCGAACTGGGACGCACTTTAGTACAACGGGGGGCTGATGATGATGCGGCAGATTGTTTCCACACCCTTATAGGACATGATGCGGATAGTATTTTCTTCACCAAATCGATGCTCGAATTGGCGATGATCAACGCCAACAATGGTAAATACACCAAAGCGATAGAATATTATAAGAACATCATTGAGGGTATGCCGCTCTCTCCTGAGGTACCGAATGCCATATCGGGCATGGAAAGTGTCTATCAGACTCTTAATAAGCCTGAAGAGTATCTCGCATACCTTGAAACTCTCGGAATGTCGGATATCAAGAGTGCAGACGAAAAGGAACTGATGCTCTTCAATGCTGCCGAACACCGCTACCTTTCCGGCAATTATAATTCAGCCATCACATCACTGCAGTCATTTGTGAAAAACTATCCCTCTGGTTCCAAGACGGCACAGGCATATTATTATCTTGCAGAGTCTCTTAAGGCAAAGGGGCGTAAAGAGGCTGCTTCGGATGCTTATTTCAAGGTTATAAAACTGGGAGAGGGACCCTTTGCTGAGGCTGCTACCCTCAATTATGCAGATATTTCATACGAACTCGAGCACTACTCGACTGCTGTGACCGCGTATGAATCCCTCATCTACATTGCAAGCACTGACAATATGAAGAATACCGGCTATTTCGGCCGTATGCGCTCATATTACAACAATAAGCACTACGAAGAAGCTGTTGCAGACGCAAAAAGAGTGATCGGAGTTTCCGAACTTCCCGACGAGATGCGACGTGAGGCGGAATATATCACTGCCAAAAGCCTTCTCTATCTTGATAACAGAGAAGAGGCCAAGCCTATACTTAATTCTCTTGCTCGCAATCCTCATGACAATTATGGGGCAGAAGCTACATATTTGCTGATTACCGATGCTTATGGCGCAGGTGATTTCCTTGCGGTTGAGAATCGCGTTTATGATTTTTCCGACTCCGAAACTTCCCAGATTTACTGGCTTGCAAAAGCATTTATTATACTGGGTGACTCATTTGCGGATAGGGGAGATGTGGAACAGGCAAGGGCGACATATGAAAGCGTACTTGAGGGGTACGAGCCCACCGGAGATGCAGATGATGTGAGGGAACAGGTAAAAATTCGTCTTGATAAACTAAAATAGAGATGAAGATGAGGAAAGTGATATTCATATTGGTTCTTGTGATTTTGATACCTGTCGGGCTTTTTGGGCAGACCATTGACCCTACAGTTGAGGTCAGCAGGGAGTTTGATGTCAAACTTGGGGAAATCCACAAGCCTGAAATACCCAAGAATGTTGCGGATTCTTTGCGTAGTTTCAATATCAGTTTTGACTACTCCATATTCAATAGGCCTTACCGCGACTTATACGAATTCTCGCCTCACGAATCGGCTGCCATCAAACCTGCCAAAGATGCTCGTCATCCATTTTCATATCTCAAGATAGGAGCCCAGTTTCCCCTCAAACCTTCTGCGGAACTCTATTTACAGGCGGTTACAAAAAAGGGTTTTTATGCCGGCATTTATGCTGACCACGATTCTTATTGGGGAGAGATACCCTCGACACTCGGAGAGTATGCGCTGGATGTGCGAAAGATGCGTAATGATTTCGGAGCCAATCTGAAATATGCCTGGAAAGAGGGTGAGTTTTCATTCGACGCCGGAGCCTTGTTAGCCAATTATAGCGGTAGCCGTGATGCAATAAAAGTCATGCATGATATTCGTATGGCGGATTTTGCAATGAATGTCAAGTCGGCCGACGGTTCCGAAAACAGTGTTTATTACGATATCAATGCCGCTTTCATAACCGGCTCCAAGCGTATGACGGACACCTTGAAAGAAAACAATTTGGCCCTGGGAGCGATGGTGGGTACGACATTCGATGTACATCGCATCTACATCGACTTTGATATGTCGTTTTCGATGTATGGGGGCTTTCGTGATCATACAGCCGGAATCCTGGAGATTTCTCCTATCTACGAATACAACAAGGGACGTTTTCTGGCCAAATTCGGAGCTAAATTCGGTAACCGTTTCAGTGTCCATAAATCACAAGAAAGCCGCAATGAGAATGGCGATAACCATTCTTCAACGGCAAGTTCCATATTTCCCGAGATAGATGCAAGATTTGAACTTGCAGAACAGTCTTTATGGATACACACCGTAGTGGGCGGAGGTCATGAACTCAATTCATTTCTTGGTATGGCGCGTAATATGCCGCTGATTTCTCCAATTACTGACCTGCGATTCGGATCAAGGCCTCTGGATGCAACACTTTCACTCGAATCCGTCATCAAGGGCAGGATGGCTTTCAATCTGATGACATCCTATACGCTATTTCGTGACAAGCTCCTTTTTGAGCCGGTAATGTCCGACCCTGAACCCTTTAACGTCATTGCCACCTACTGGGATTTTGGCCGCCTTTCATTTGGAGCGGACGCGCTCTGGAAATCAGGATCTATCATTACGGGAGCTGAATTCAGGTACAATCTTTATTTTAGCGGAGAACGCCCTGAAATTACTCAGTTGCCTACTATAACTACCAATTGCTTTTTTGTCTGGAACTGGCGTAACCGCATCAATGCGAAAGTGGATTGCAGATATGCAAGTGCGGTGTCAGGCGACTCATTTGGTGCATACACGATCCCTTCCATAGTTGATCTGGGTATAACTCTGGACTTCTCCATCAACCGCTATTTTGGTGTTTATCTGAAGGGAGGAAATCTACTCAATAGAGACAATCGTTATATGCCGATGCACAATTCCGTACCGCGCAATTTCGGTGGTGGAATCTATGTGAAATTTTAAGGATTTTCCCTTTTTTTTTCGTACCTTTGTTTCTTTATTAGAAACAAGAAAATAATGATTGAAAACGAGATTATTGAGGCGGAAAATCATTATTCCGCAGATAGTATTCAGGTGCTGGAAGGACTGGAAGCGGTGCGTAAGCGCCCTTCGATGTATATCGGTGACATCGCTGCACGTGGTTTGCACCATCTGGTTTATGAAGTGGTTGACAACTCTATCGATGAGGCCCTCGCAGGCTTTTGTAGCGAGATAGCCGTAGTGATAAACCCTGACAATTCCATAACGGTTTCGGACAACGGCCGTGGTATTCCTACGGACACTCATGAAAAAGAGGGCCGTTCGGCTCTCGAGGTGGTACTTACTGTACTTCATGCCGGAGGAAAATTCAGCAAAGACAGTTACAAGGTTTCAGGAGGTCTCCATGGTGTGGGTGTGTCGTGTGTGAATGCGCTCTCTTCACATCTGACTGCCGAGATTCATCGTGAAGGCAAGATATTCAAACAGGAATATTCGCAAGGCAAGCCGCTATACGATGTGAGAGTGGTAGGAGATACTACAAAAACAGGAACCATCATCACCTTCAAGCCCGATGATACGATTTTCACTATATCCACCGTATATGATTATGATACTTTGGCTCGCCGCCTGAGGGAACTCGCATTTCTCAACAAAGGTGTGAGACTTACCCTTATGGATGACAGGGCCGCAGAAATGGTTATAGATGATCATGGCAACGAAGTTGAGGCTCCCGCCAGGAAGGATGTCTTCTACTCTCAGGAGGGACTACTGGAGTTTGTCGCTTATCTGGACGGATCGCGCGATAAACTTACGGAGAATCCCATATATCTGGAGACAGACAAGATTATTCCAATTGAAATTGCAATGCAGTATAATACCGATTTCAAAGAGAATATCTATGCCTATGTCAACAATATCAATACAATAGAGGGAGGTACGCACCTCACCGGCTTCCGCCGCGGTTTGACTACCACTCTCAAGAGCTATGCTGAAAAGAATGGTTTCCTCGCAAAACTCAAATTTGACCTCGATCCTTCCGATTTCAGAGAGGGACTTACCGCGGTGATCTCGGTCAAGGTTGCCGAACCTCAGTTTGAAGGCCAGACCAAGACCAAACTCGGTAACAGCGAGGTGATGGGAGCAGTATCCCAGGCTACCAGCCAGGCTCTTGAAAATTATCTTGAGGAGAATCCACGTGATGCCAAGGTTATCGTTGAAAAGGTGATTATGGCTGCTACGGCACGTCACGCAGCTCGTAAGGCGCGCGAATTGGTGCAGCGCAAAACTGTTATGGCCGGTTCGGGTATGCCGGGCAAACTGGCAGACTGTTCTGACAGGGACCCTGAAAAGTGTGAAATTTTCCTCGTGGAGGGAGATTCAGCAGGGGGTACCGCAAAGCAGGGCAGAGACAGAATGTTTCAAGCCATTCTTCCTTTGAGAGGAAAAATACTCAATGTTGAGAAGGCGATGGAGCATCGTGTTTTCGAGAGCGAGGAGATTCGCAACATCTACACTGCACTCGGAGTTACAATTGGCACCGAAGAGGATCCGAAAGCCCTCAATCTTTCCAAACTCAGATATCATAAAGTGGTGATCATGACGGATGCCGATGTGGACGGAAGTCACATTACCACCCTTATCCTGACATTCTTCTTCCGTTATATGCCCGACCTTATCACCAATGGCCATGTCTACATCGCAACCCCACCTCTTTATCTGGTGAAGAGAGGCAAGGAAGAGCACTATTGCTGGACAGATGAAGAACGCTCAGAGGCAGTGGAGCGTATGGGTAAAGGCAATCCGGGCAGTGTAAGAGTTCAGCGCTACAAGGGCCTTGGAGAGATGGATGCCGAACAGCTTTGGGATACCACGATGGATCCTTCAAAGCGTGTTCTACGTCAGATCCACATTGAAAATGCCGTTGAAGCAGACCGCGTCTTTACGATGCTTATGGGCGACGACGTACCTCCACGCAGGGAATTTATCGAGCAGAATGCTCGTTACGCCAATATTGACGCATAATAATTACTAAAACCTAAATATTTTTTACCATGGACATTTTTGAAAGATTAAGCAAAGACTCAGGTGGTCCTCTGGGTCAGTATCGTGATAAAGCCTTCGGTTACTTTATGTTTCCCAAACTTGAGGGAGAAATTGGTCCCAGGATGTTTTTCCAGGGCGAAGAGGTCCTCTGTTGGAGTATAAACAACTATCTTGGTCTTGCCAATCATCCAGAGATACGCAAAGCAGATGCTGAAGGTGCCGCAAAATGGGGTATGGCTTATCCTATGGGTTCCAGAATGCTTACCGGACACACTGCTCTCCACGAAAGATTAGAAAGAGAGCTTGCCGATTTCGAGAAAAAAGAAGATTGTTTCCTTTTCAATTTCGGTTACCAGGGCATTGTATCTACCATTGATGCGCTTCTTTGCCGGCATGACGTGGTAGTATATGACAACGAATGTCATGCATGTCTTCTTGATGGAATTCGCCTCCATCTCGGCACCAAGTATAAATACCGTCACAATGATATTGCCGATTGTGAGAGGATCATTAAAAGAGCTTGCGCTGAGGCTAAGGCCAAAGGGGGAGGAGTTCTCCTCCTTACTGAGGGTGTTTACGGTATGACCGGAGCTCTCGGTATTCTTAAAGATATCGTGGATCTCAAAAAGAAGTACAATTTCCGCATTCTTATCGATGATGCACATGGTTTCGGAGTTATGGGTAAGGAAGGCCGTGGAACGTCCGAGCATTTCGGTGTGATGGATGAAATTGACCTATACATAGGTACATACGCAAAATCAATGGCTACCATCGGCGGGTTCGTTGCCGGTCCCAGAGCCATCATCAATTATCTCAGGTATAATCTCCGTTCACAGATTTATGCAAAGTCACTTCCCATGCCTATCGTAGAGGGTGCTCTCAAACGTCTCGAAATCATACGTGGTAAAGAGGGTGCACGTCTTCGTGAAAAACTCTGGGTTGTTACAAGGGCACTTCAAGAAGGTCTCCGTAAAAGAGGTTTCAATATCGGTGAAGCGGAGGCATGTGTTACCCCTGTGTTTATGGATGGCAACTTAGCACAGGCTACAAACATCGTGATTGATCTTAGAAAAAATTACAAAATTTTCTGTTCTACAGTTACATATCCCGTGGTGCCCCAAGGTATCATAATGTATCGTATCATTCCTACTGCAGTTCATTCACTCGAGGATGTGGAATATACTCTCAATGCATTCGCCGAGATCAAGGTGAAGCTCGACAAGGGTGTGTATGATGCAGAGGAGATTAGAGACATGTCTATTAAGTAGTTCTGAGTTCCGAGTGTGTAGTGTGTAGTGGGGAGTGAGTAGTGTTGCGAGTTACGCGTTGCGGGTTACAGGGTGGTTCGGGTTGCGAGTTACGTGTTGCCGGGGTATGGGGTGGTTCGGCTGCGTGTTATGTGTTACGGGTTGAGAGGAAGTGCTGAGTTTACTAACCTCGCAACATGTACCCCGTATCCCGCACCTCAGAATCCCAGATTCGCTCCATCCAATATTTTCTTAAAAAACTCCAGATGTTCTACAAGGGCGTAGTCCCAGTAGATCCAGGAGTGGCGTCCCGGTGAGAGAAGCATTATGTGGGGAATCTTCATTTCGCGACATTTTGCTGAAAAGTCCAGGGTGGATTTTACATAATAATCTTCATATCCGCAGGATATTACCATGAGTTTGCCTGATCCTGCCACTTTGTCGAGGTTGTTTATTGGATTGTTGGCGTCGTAGAGCGGGTTCTCAGGCGTATAAGGGCCGAGAATTTGGCTAAGTTCCTTGTCGAGCAGATTGGGTGAGGTATGATAGATGTCAAGCACACCACTCATTGAGCCGGCTGACCTGAATCTGGAAATATCGTCAAGAAAAATGTTGATGGCCCCGAGACCGCCCATTGAAAGGCCCGTAATGAATGTCTTTTCGGGATCGAGATTGTATTTCTCCACCATTTGCGGATAGAGTTCCCGATCAAAAAAACTCCTCCATTGCATTTTGTTTTTATCCACGTTGTTTGCATACCAACTGTTGTAAAATCCATCCGGACAGATGATCCTGAACCCGAAACGGTCGCTGACCTGCTGAAGGTCGGACTTGTCTGCCCAATTGCGGTAGCATCCCGACCAGCCATGAAGCAGAAAGAGTGTGGGTATGGCTTCAGTGGTATTGTCATCCGATTTATTGCAGTATCTAGAGTGTCCCGGGGTGAATACCAGGATGGAATCGTCACATTTGAGAAGGTCGGAACTGATGATGATAAGTTCCTGCGCTTTCATTGTAAATGTGGCCAGAAGGAGGGCTGTAGCCAGAATTAGTTTTTTCATTGTAGCATTTTTTTTTCTTACCTTTACAAAATTATAAAATAATTTATGGAAACAACAAGAAACCTCAAAAACTACCGATCACTAATCTGGTTTGGCGTTTTGGCTCTACTGATGATCCTGCTCTATCCCGTTGAAGGAAAATTCAAATATGAATACGCACGTGGGCAAGCCTGGATTTATGAGACACTTATTGCTCCGATTGATTTCCCTATTTTGAAGACTGAGGCTGAAATGCTTGTTGAAATCGAGCAGAAGACTTCGCGTATAGTCGAATATTACAACTTCAATGATGAGACAGGCGAAAGGATGATCGATGGTTTTATAAGGTTTTCCATTGATAACTCTATTCCGAAGGATATTTCACGCCATGTATCCGAGTTTCTTACCGATGCTTATTACGGTGGAATAGTCTCCACTTTTGAAGATGATATATCGGATAAGGTGATATTCGTCAACAGGAACGGAAGGGTGACGGATATGCCTGCTCTGGAGGTTTATGATCAAAAGCGGGCCGCCGGTCTGCTACAGGCTGACCTGCGCTATACTTTTCCCAAGGTGGCCACCGATTCGCTTATAACATTACTTAATATTCCCTCCTGGATTGTGCCAAACCTCGAGTACGATGAGGATGTTACTGCGCTTTTACACCGCGATGCAGTCAATTACATTTCGCCCACCAAGGGTATTATCTACTCCGGTCAGCTGATTGTCTCCAAGGGGGAGATAGTCTCGGCTGAGATCGAGCAGATTCTCGATTCCTACAAGGCTGAGTACAACAGAAGTTTTGGTTACAGCTCTTCGCGCGGATGGCTCATCGTCAGCCATATATTGACTGTGCTCATATTGGTTGCACTTCTCTTTTTGGCTATTTTCTTCACTGCAAAGGAGGTGCTGAGACGCACCAGTCACCTGATGTTTATCCTGTTGATGGTATTTTTCTCCTTTGCAGCTACGGCTTTGGTCCACCGTCTTGGAGCCAATCTCATTTATCTGGTGCCTTTTGCGGCGCTGGTCCTCATTGCTGCCTCCTTTTTTAGGAATGAACTTATCTTTCCCGTCTATGTAATATCGCTTTTGCCTCTTCTGCTAATCGCAGAGAATGGTATAGAACTGTTTGGCATAAATCTGGTGGCCGGCAGTATCGGACTGCTTACTTATGCCCATTTCAACAGAGGATGGAAGTTGTTTCTCAATGCGGTCTTCATCTTTGCGGGAATGTTGGCTCTGTTGCTCTCATTCCGTCTATTGACGGATGATGCAGCGATGATCTGGAAGAGTTATACTGTGACATTCATTGCTATCAATGCAGTGTTATGCGTTGTTCTCAATCCCTTTGTACTCCTCTTTGAAAGGATATTTTCATTTACCTCATACTCCCGTCTCTTTGACCTTACCGATAGCAGCAATCCTCTGCTTCAGGAACTATCGCACCGCGCACCAGGCACTTTCCAGCACTCTCTTATGGTGGCAAATATGGCCGAAAATGCTGCGCGGGAAATTGGTGCCAATGCCATGTTGGCAAGAGCAGGTGCAATGTACCATGATGTGGGAAAAATTGAAAATCCCGCTTGCTTCATTGAAAATGTCAATCCCGGTAGCGGACAGGATAATTACCATAAAGGACTTACACCGGAAGAGAGCGCTGCAGATATAATCCGTCACGTTGATGACGGACTTGCGCTTGCCCGCAAATTCCATCTTCCGGATGTGATAAAAGACTTCATACGCTCGCATCACGGACAATCGATGACTCTCTATTTTTATAATGTTTATTGCAATAACGGAGGTGATCCTAAGAACACAGCACCTTTTACATATAGAGGAATGCTTCCTACTACCAAGGAACAGGTAGTGGTGATGATGGCGGATGCTGTAGAGGCCGCCTCGCGTTCACTCAAGAAATATACCGATGAAAGTATCTCAGAACTGGTTGAGGAGATTCTCGGTTCACGGCTTTCAGACCAACAGCTTGTCCGTGCAGACATCTCACTCAAAGAAATAAATATAGTCAAGGAGTGCTTTAAACGGCAGATAAAACAGACTTATCACGCGCGTATTGCATATCCCAAGCGCAAACGCGATAGCAAACAGTAATCCGTACGTCAGATGCGACAATTTATCAGACCCTCATATCTTAAACAGGGTGATACTATAGGAG
>DFOK01000024.1 GCA_002376715.1 Bacteroidales bacterium UBA3543
CTCCTACACGTATTGTTCCTTTGGGAAATAACTGTTTTTATAATGAACCTGCCAATGATATCCGTGATTCAAACACTATTGTATTCATATCCTCGATTGTACACGCCAACTTTCTTTTTCCAATTGCCCGTGAGTTAGCATCATCTCACCCTGAATTCAAAATTATTTTAAAACTCCACCCTGGAGAGTTTTTCAGATATGATGAGATTGTACAGGAATTCAGTAAAAACAGCAACGTTAAAGTTGTAAGAAATGAAATAAACATTTACTCCCTGTTTGATACAGCAGCTCTTGTTGTAGCCATAAATTCTACCGCTCAGTATGAAGCACTTGATAAGGGAGCCAAAGTAGCCATACTAAAAGCTTCAAACTACAGGTCGCAAGATATTTGTTTCGATCATCCAAATCTTCATCTATTTGAAAATACATCTGAGTTGGATGCTATTATTGCCTCTCCCCTACATAAATCAGAGCCTCAATTTTTCCAACAATTTAATCCTGATTTACTTAAAGAGGTTCTATCTATAGAGTCAACCCTCAAACAATAATTCCACTATGGTAGTCAATTCACTTCTTTTCAAGGCATATTACAAGTTATTGGCTGTTTGTGTTTACAGATTCCGGTTTGGTAAATTTGGCAAAAAAAGCAGAATAGATGCACCGCTGAAGCTTGATGGCAGAAAAAACATCCACATAGGCAACAATGTCCATATCCATTACCGCACCTGGCTTGGATGTGAGGCGCTTACCGATTGTAAATCACCGGAACTTATCATTGATGATGGATCTGTCATCGGAAACTTCAATCATATATACTCCACATCCTCCATCCGTATAGGTAAAAATGTGCTTACTGCTGACAAAGTTTATATATCTGACAATCTTCACAACTACGAAGATCCTGACACGCCTATCATTAAGCAACCAATTCGGCAACTTGCACATGTTACTATCGGCGATGGCAGCTGGATTGGTGAAAATGTCTGCATTATAGGTGCATCTGTTGGCAAGCACTGCATTATAGGAGCCAACTCAGTCGTAACTCACGATATTCCGGATTATTGTGTTGCTGTCGGCAGTCCGGCAAGAGTAATTAAAAAGTATAATCAAGAGAGCGGAACCTGGGAAAAGGTTATTTGATCCCAATCTCTCTCAGCATCTCCTGTACTCTGACTTTAAAGGTATGGGATGATGTGATGATTTTGTACCCATTTAATGCACACTCACTCTTATCATTAATAAGGGCATCATCAATAAGGGCAAATAATTCTTCCTCATTTCGATAGAGGCCCGCTTCTCCGGAGGGAAAAACAGACTCTATGAAAGGGTTCCAATCACAAATCTGGTATGCGCCGGCACCTGAGGCTTCAAACACCCTCTGGTTTGCTCCGAATGAGGTTTGTTCGTGGTGGATATTGAGAGCTATTTTTGTTCTTGCAAAGAGAGCATTAACCTCTTTGGGCGTAATATTCCGGTTTTTGAATATATTTCGTTTTTCACGAAAAAACCACTTAACAGGAGTCTTGAAGTAGGGCTTATAATGGCCATAAATCACTATTTTCCTCTCAGGGTAACGAGATACAATCTTCTTGAGGATTTTAGTCCTATGTGGACTGGTATAAATTGTACCCACAAAGAGAATATCAATATCCTTTTCTTCCCATTTTAGGAGTTTTTTGGGAGGATAATAGACAGTTATATCACAAGCAAGCGGCAGGAAGAAGGCTTTTTTTCCTATTGAATCATAATACTCCACATCTTTTTTCTCAAAACAGAAAACTGCATCAGCATGATCTATATGGTTGCGGCATCTTTCCCTATCCTTACGGAGAACGCTATCGTACATCCAAAAAATCACCTTGGAGTTCTTTCTAAACAGGTCCAAAGTATCATCAAGCAGAATAGTCCCATTGTAACTAAAAACTATATCAGGGGCAAACTCTTCAAAGACCGAGCGGATAAAAAGATCATAGCGCTCTCGGCTCCTTCGCCTGAGCTCCTCTTTCCTTGCTGAAGATGCTAACTTATGTCGCCACCTCAATATTCCCTTGAACGGATGAATAGGCTCGTCGTAAGTCTCAATACGAACCTCATAGCCCAATTCCTCAAAAGCCCTTCCTACACTTTTCTGATAGTCGAAAAAGGGAGAAGATATAATCAGAACTTTAGCCATTGTACAATTACTTATATAGTCCTTTCACTTTCATTTCAGTGATAGAACTCTCATACTTGTCTTCCATTACCTGCTGGCGGTTGACCCATTCGGAAAATTTCTTAATACCCTTTTCGAAATCATAGACCGGCTCAAATCCGAGCAGATTTCCGGCCTTTGTAATATCTGCAAAATTGTGACGGATATCTCCGAGACGATAATTGCCTGAAATTGTAACAGGCACATTGATTCCATAACATCTGACCAGCGTACGCGCAACAGTATAGACATCAGTTTGCACTCCTGTCCCCACATTGAATATTTCGCCATCTGCCGAAGAGCTCTCAAGAGCCGCTATAGTGGCATCAACCACATCGTCTATATAAACGAAATCCCTAGTTTCGTGTCCGTCTTCAAAGACATTTATTCCGTTTCCATTCTTGATGCGAGTAGAAAAAATCGAAAGAATGCCGGTATAGGGGTTGCTTAATGATTGTCCTGCTCCATATACATTCTGGTAGCGAAAAGCCACTGGTGCTATGCCTATAGTCGGACAGACTGTCATCACAAGTTGCTCTTGAGTATGCTTGGATATTCCATATACAGAAGTAGGATGGATCTTGCTCTCTTCCGTAGTTGACATCAACACAACCTCTGCTCCACAAACCGGACATTTGCACTCAAAATCTCCTCTTTCCATATCTTCGTCTTTCCGACTTTCAGGGAAAACTTCTCCATGGATATCACATTTATATCTGCCTTCACCGTATATCGCTCTGGAAGAGGCCACTATCACTTTCTTTACGCAATGTTCGGTATTAGTGAGAATATCCAACATCAACGCCGTACCGCCAATGTTAACACTGCTATACCTTTCAATCTCATACATACTCTGACCGGTACCGGTCTCTGCAGCAAGATGTATGATAGCCTCCTGTCCATCCAGAGCACGAACCCAATCCGACTTATCAGTAACAGATCCATGAATAAATTGTACTTTATCCTTTATACTACGATATAGAGGTGATGTGCTTTCAGGGTCCTTTCCGTGAATCTGCGAATTCAAATTGTCAAGTACAGTTACTGAATAACCCTTGTCCAGAAGTTTCAAGGCAATATGAGAGCCAATAAAACCTGCTCCTCCGGTTATTAGAATCCTGTCAAAAAACCTTTTATTCATCTTCTTTTGTTACAAAAACTCGATAAAAACCGAATACAATAGA
>DFOK01000023.1 GCA_002376715.1 Bacteroidales bacterium UBA3543
GTTATGGAGGCATTGAAAAAACACTCCATACCAAATGATTGGCGACCTGACGTCAAAGTTCGTTTATACAACTGTCATAAAGACCTGTATGTTCCCTCCATTTGTGGAGATAAGCTATATGCTTATCTAAAGGAGATAAATGCCGATGTAGAATATATTCATGAGGATATAGCACATGAGAAGATGATTGTAAGAATGATAATGGATTTTTACAAGTATCTTTATCCAAATCAACCAATGTATCCGTAAATATCCCCATCTCAACCTTTTCAGGTTCAAAACTTTCCTTTTTAGTGCAGCTCGGTGATGCTCTCGCAATAAGAACCACTATTGCGAAATAATTTCTTTTTACTATAGGCATCATAGTATTTATGTGTTAAATATTATCACTGTAAATATAGTGCTATTTAATTTTGTCAATTTAAACTATATTTATTGTGATTTATTTTTGTTGTTTTATAAATATTATATACTTTTGCGGTAAAATAACTAATGTGCGATGGGTATGGTTAGATTGATTTCGATAATAGTTATTATTTTCTTTGCTGTCTTGAATGTAAGCGCGCAGCGCGTTGCTGTTTCCGCCAATCTGGCGGACATCGCCAATTTCGGCACTTTGAGCGGTGAGATCTCCGTTGCCGCCTCGCGCCATATCTCGGTAAACGCCGGAGTACGATACAATCCCTGGCAGTACGGTTCACAGGAGAAAGGTTTTATTCAGAATCGCAAACGCGAGGCTTCACTCGGAGTGAGGTACTGGCCCTGGAATATATTCTCCTCCTGGTGGTTCGGAATGCGAACACAGGTACGCGAATACAATTGCGGAGGGCTTTTCGGACGGCAAATTACCGAAGAAGGAGTTGCAATAGGTGCAGAGGCGGCTTTCGGATACTCATATATGATCCATAGCAGGTTCAACATCGAGTTTGGAGCAGGCATATGGGGTGGGCACAGATGGTACACACGTTACGATTGCCCGCGCTGCGGGACTATTCTTTCGGAAGATAATGCTCACGGATGGTTTGTCATACCGGGCGAACTGATAGTTTCACTTGTTTACATTTTTTGAATAAACAATGAAAAACAGAATCACAATAATTGTCGCTACAACTGCAGTAGCGCTCTCCTCCTGCGGAAGCCTTTCCGGAAGGATAGAGTCACTTGGCAACTACTCCGCATCCATCTCCCTGCCTCAGCAAAGGAGAAGTGCCCTACGGGAAATATCAATACCGCAGGTCATGCGCGACACCTCGGTGGTTGAAGATGATAAGGGCAACACATACCACCTTATGAAGGCAGTGAGGGATGAAGGAACAGGTGAAATGGTGGCCACTGAAGAGTTGCAGGCAGCCGTTGTGACGGCACGATTTCGCAATGTTGCCGAACGGCACGGAAAAGTGGAGATAGAGTTTCAGGTGCTTGTTCCGAAAGAGCTTCAGGACAGCAAATGGCAGTTGAGAATGATGCCGGTAATGCATATCCTTGAAGACACCGTAAATCTCGAGCGCATCCTCATCACAGGTGAGAGCTACCGCAAAACTCAACTGCGCGGATATCAGCAATACCGCAGGTTTCTCAACTCCATTGTTACAGACAGCACCAAATTCATAGATATGTATCAACTGGAGGTATTCATCCAAAGAAACATCCCGGAACTTTACAAATACCGAACCGATTCCACATATGTTTCGGATGAACTCTTTCTTTCTCACTACGGAATAACGGCCCAGGAGGCCCTGAAACACTATACATATGGTCTGCGCGTTCGTCACAACGAATGGAAAAAAGCCAACATCGGCAGGATGTACGACCGCTATATCAAGGCTCCTATAATTACGGAACATCTCCGACTGGACACTGTAATGCGCAATGCAAGCGGCGATTTTATCTACAATTATGTACAGAGAATACAAACGCGACCCCGTCTTCGGAAAGTGGAAATTGTACTCGAAGGGGAGATATATGAGCAAGAAAACCGAATATACACAATTGAAACCGGCGCACCTCTCACTTTTTATATCTCCTCTCTTAGTGCATTTGCCGAGGAGCGTGAGAGATATCTGACACAAGTAATATCGAGAGAGGTTAGAGCCGATGATATCTGTTATATAGAATTTGAAAAAGATTGCGATGAGGTGTTGGAACACCTTTCGGAAAATGCTCAGGAAATGGACCGTATCCGGCGGACTCTGCGTTTGCTGCTCGAAAACAGGGATTTTGACCTGGATTCAATAGTTGTCACCGCAAGTTCTTCCCCTGAAGGGAGTTGGGAATACAATTCAAGATTGAGCAAACGCAGAAGTGCATCGGTAAGCAGTTATTTCGAGCGGTTTATCAGAAGCTGGCGGGATTCTTCAGAGAGTGAGAGGGGGTTTTCCATCGATTTGGAGAAAGTCCCGTTGGAGCCCGACAAAGAAGCACCTAAGGCGACCGTAGAATTCATTGCGCGAAGCGTAGCAGAAGACTGGAGTGCTCTCGACCGGATGGTGATGACCGATACTGTGCTGACTCCGCTGCAAAAGGAGAGATATTTTCTGCTCTCGGCAGAACAAAACCCCGACAAACGCGAAAGACTGCTCTCAATGGAAGACCTTTATCCTTACCTCACTTACGAGTTCTACCCCAGGCTGCGTACAGTGAGATTTGACTTCCACCTCCATCGTAAAGATATGATTCGGGATACCATCCACACTACTATCATCGACAGCACTTATATGGCGGGAGTGCAGGCACTGCGCGACAGAGATTATAAACTTGCAGTCACCCTGCTTGCACCCTACAGGGACTTTAATACAGCAGTAGCCTATTGTGCCGCCGACTACAACGCATCAGCGCTGGATCTCCTCTCGGAACTCCCTCCTACCCCGCGGGTAAACTATCTGATGGCACTGTTGGAGGCGCGCAACGGAAAAAGCAAGAGTGCGGCAGAGCACTATCTCAAGGCCTGCAGAGAAGACAGCCACTACATACACAGAGGAAACCTTGATCCTGAAATATATACACTAGTAAGGATGTATGACCTTAACAGATACTTTGAATGAAACGAATAGTTAAATATATGATGACATGGACCGCGATACTCCCATTATTATGGGCGTGCCACGATCCTATTCCCTGTGATATGTGTAAATTGCATAAAGTGACAATCTCCCTTGCTACCTCCGTAGCACCCGAGCCCTGTACCTCGCAACCCGCACCACAAGAAC
>DFOK01000003.1 GCA_002376715.1 Bacteroidales bacterium UBA3543
ATATTAAATTATTATGACAAAAGCAGACATTGTAAATGAAGTTGCAAAGGCTACCGGTTTGGAAAAAATCGCAGTACAGAAAGTGATAGAGTGCTTCATGGATAGCGTTAAAAATTCACTTGAAAAAGGCGACAATGTTTATCTTCGCGGTTTTGGCAGTTTCATCGTAAAGGAACGTGCAGAAAAAACAGCCCGCAATATTTCAAAAAACACCACTATCGTTATTCCGGCTCACAAAATTCCTGCATTCAAGCCCGCCAAAGTTTTTGTCGACATGGTGAAAAACGCACAGTAATTTAATAAAAATATACTATTATGCCAAGCGGTAAAAAAAGAAAGAGACATAAAATGGCTACGCACAAACGCAAAAAACGTTTGCGCAAGAACAGACACAAGAAGAAATAATTTGCTGCTGATTCTGGCCTGACTCTATAATCTGAAGTGGTTTCGCGAGCAATCTGCGGCCCGCTTCAGATTATTGTCTTTTTTAAAGGAACTGTTTTTTGATGGAGAGAGATCTGATAATTGATGTCAAACAGACGGAGATTTCCATCGCGCTGATGGAGAATCACCGTTTGATGGAACTCAATAAGGAGGCGCACGGAGGCAAAAGCTACAATGTCGGCGATGTATATCTCGGCAAGGTTAAGAAGCTCCTACCTGCGCTTAACGCGGCATTTGTGGATATAGGAGATGAGAAAGATGCCTTCCTCCACTATCTCGACCTCGGATTCAATTTCAAGGCATTCGATTACTTTACCCGCCAGATCAATCTCAACAAGAATTTCAAGTCATTCTACTCAGGTGTAAGGATTGACGAGATTCTGGAAAAAGAGGGCAAAATTGAGAGGTTCCTCTCTCCCGGACAGCCCATAGTAGTTCAGATAGTCAAAGAGCCCATTTCCACAAAGGGTTCGAGGCTTACCGCAGAAATTTCCATTGCAGGACGCAATATGGTGCTCCTGCCATTTGCCGACAAGGTCAGCGTATCGCTGAAAATTAAATCCAAAGAGGAAAAACGCCGTCTTGAGCGTCTTGTATATAGTATTCTTCCCCGCAATTACGGCGTCATCATAAGAACTGCCGCTGAGGGTAAGAAGGCAGCTGTTCTGGATGCGGAACTCAGATCGCTCATAAAAAAGTGGGAGGACTCCTGGCCGAAAATCGCCAGATCCAAGTCCACTCAGCTTCTTTTTACAGAGAACAGCAGGACTACCACCATACTTCGTGATCTGCTCAATGACACCTTTTCAAATATCTATGTCAATGATGAAGCCATCTATGACGAGGTTTGCGAATATGTTGCACTCATTGCACCGGAACAAGAAAAGATAGTCAAACTCTACAAGGGTACCGAGCCTATTTTTGACTACTTCGAGGTTACAAGGCAGATCAAAGCCTCATTCGGTAAAATCGTCTCCCTACGCCAGGGTGCATACCTTATCATCGAACACACCGAAGCACTGCACGTAATCGATGTAAACAGCGGCATTCGTACCAAAAACAGGGAGCAGGAGAACAACTCCTTTGACGTCAACATCAATGCTGCCGACGAGATTGCACGCCAGATTCGTCTGAGAGATATGGGAGGCATTGTGGTCATAGACTTTATCGATATGGAGACCAATGAGCACAGAAATCTCCTCTACAAACATATGACCGAGGTTATGTCTTCGGATAGGGCAAAACATACCATCCTTCCTCTGACCAGATTTGGTTTGATGCAGATTACCCGCCAAAGGGTGCGTCCTACCAAGGAAATAGAGACTGCCGAGGTTTGTCCCGCCTGTAGTGGTACAGGCAAGATCGGCCCGACGCTTCTCATAGATGAAACTCTCGAAAGAGAACTCGCTTTTTATGTAAAGGAGAAAAAGATAAAGGAATTCATACTCCGTACAAGCCCTATCCTTGCAGCATACCTTACCAAAGGATTGTTGAGTATCCGTTATAAATGGTCGAGGAAGTACGGTTGTACCATTAAAGTGGTAGGCGATACCGACTACTCCATCATCAAGACCGGATGGTTTGACCGTAAAGGCGACCCTCTGGACTAAAATAGCTTCATTATATCATCCATCTTGGCGGCAATCCTCTCGTTGCAGAGATTGCCGATGCTTCCGATATGGGTATGCTTGAGCTTTTCAACACTGTCATACTCTTTTGAAATATCGGTAGCAAATGTATGGTTGTTGACCTCGATGCCGACACTTTTATAGGCATCCCTGAAGGGCATTCCGGCCAAAACACGTTTGTTGACCTCTTCCACAGTGAAAAGGTAGTCATATCTGGGGTCATCCAGTATATTTTCATTTACCCGCATATTTTCCAGCATATATTGTGTCATGCCTATTATGCTGTGGGTAATTTCGATGGCGGGGAAAAGGATATCCTTCAGCAGCTGGAAATCCCTGTGGTAGCCGTGAGGCAAATTGGCGCAAAGAAGGGAAATCTCGTTTGGAACGCTCTGTAAGCGATTACTTTTCGCTCTGATAAGCTCCCATACATCGGGATTTTTCTTATGAGGCATTATGCTGGAACCGGTTGTGAGTTCATCCGGAAATGAGATAAAGCCATAATTGCTACTCATATATTGGCAGCCATCGGAAGCAAATTTGTTTAGGGTGGAGGCTATGGCTGCCAGGGCGCAGCTGAACGCCTTTTCGCATTTCCCGCGGCTCATCTGTGCTGCAATGGAGTTGAAGTGAAGCGTTCTAAATCCGAGCAGACGGGTGGTTTGTTCCCTGTCCAGAGGAAATGAAGAACCATATCCGGCTGCAGAGCCGAGAGGATTCTGATCTACTATTCTGTATGCGGCCAACAGCATTGTCATATCATCCACAAGGGTTTCCGCGTAAGCACCGAGCCACATCCCGAATGAGGAGGGCATAGCAATCTGTCCGTGAGTATAACCGGGAAGCAGTACGTTGGAATATTTTGTGCTCAACTTGAGGAGCGTATCAAAAAGGCTGTGCACTTCATCTCTGATCAGGAGTACCTCATCCTTGAAATAGAGTTTGAGGTCTACAAGTACCTGATCGTTGCGTGAGCGTCCCGAGTGGATTTTCTTGCCGAGGTCACCTACTCTTCGTGTGAGTGTCAGTTCCACCTGCGAGTGGATATCTTCCACTCCCTCTTCGATGACAAATTTACCCTCTTCTATTTCAGTGAGGATTTTGTCCAGCTCCTGACTAAGTAGGGTCCCTTCCTCTTTTTCGAGGAGTCCGATGGAGGCCAGCATCGCAATGTGGGCTTTGGAGCCTAGTACATCATATTTTGCGAGGCGCAGATCGAGGATTTTGTCGTTGCCTACGGTAAATTCTTCAACAATTTCGGTGGCGGATGTGCCTTTGTTCCAAAGAGTGCTCATTTCAGATGGGTTATGAATTTAATGTATGTGTGGATGGCATGGCGGATTTCATCCTTTAGGATATATTCGTCTGCTTTGTGTGAACGTGATGACTCTCCCGGACCCATTTTAATTGCAGGGATTTTGAGACGCATCCAGTCGGACGTGGTGGGTGAGACGAATTTTTCCATAGAGCAACTTTCAGCGGCCTTCAGCAACGGATGTCCGATGGGCGTGGCAGATGAGCGGTTGGTGAGATTGCGTGCTTTTAGGGTGCTCCGGAGATGATTTTGGAGTATTTCCATTATTTCCGGATTGGTGTACACATCAGTCGGTCTGATGTCCACCACAAAGGAACATTCGTCAGGAATCACATTGTGCGCTGTACCGGCATTGATCTGCGTTACATTGAGATGGGTATTTCCCATTGTGGGAGAGATTTTCTCAAAGACAAAATTCCTGAGGATTGAGATATCATCAAGGGCAATGAGGATTGCATTCTCGCCGTCATTCCGGGCTGCGTGCCCGCTGATTCCCCTCGCAGCAGCATCTAGCACCAGCAACCCCCTTTCAGCGATAGCTGCGCGCATACCTGTAGGTTCGCCAACAATCGCCATATCCGCAAGATCCGGTATTTCTGCGCTTATCCTTTGCATACCATCGGGGCCGGAGCGCTCTTCTTCAGCGGTAAGTAGAAGTACAAGCTCTACTTTTAGGGATTCCAACTTCTCTTTATGCTCCGCAAAGTAGAGAAATGTATGGAGCAGAGAGGTAACGCTGCCTCCTGCATCATTGCTTCCCACTCCGAGTATCCGCTCCTTGTCCAAAGGGGGATTAAAAGGATCGAAAGTGTAAAGCTCGGAGGGTTTGATAGTGTCGATATGGCTGTTGAGCATCAGCACGGGACGGCCTTTGGAAGAGTGGGGGAGTCGTACGATGATATTATTGCCGACAAGTTGCGGCTTGAGAGACCTCTTGCTGAGATATTCTGCTATAAATGTCGCTCTGTCCGCCTCTTCGAATGAAAGCGAAGGGATGGTAATCATTTTTTCGAGGAATAAAATCGCCTCTTCGCAATATCTGCCGATACTCTCCATTTTATCCTATTTTACGAGGGTTGTGCCCCTCTCATTATTCAGGTTGCGCGCATGTTTGATCACTACTTCAGATACTCCATTGCCTATGGCGGCAAATGCATTTTCCAGTTTGGGAATCATTCCTCCTTCAATTATACCCTCTTCAAGCAACTTTGCGAAATAATCCTCAGTGATCCTTGGAATAACCGAGGATTCATCATTCCGATCCAGAAGGACTCCATCCTTTTCAAGACAGAATATCAGACGGACATCATATCTGCCGGTCATCGCTATGGCAAGAGTTGATGCCATAGTGTCGGCATTGGTGTTGAGTAGCGATCCATTACCGTCGTGTGTGATGGCACAGAAAACGGGGCAGATACTTCTCTCAAGCAGAGCCGAAAGCTCTTCGCTGCCAATTTTTGAGGGATCGACGTCCCCCACATATCCGAAATCTATCGGTTCAGGTGAACGTTTTGTGGCGGGAATTATGTTGCAATCCGCACCGGAAAGGCCGATGGCATTGCAACCCAAACTCTGCAAGGCAGCTACTATCGATTTGTTAATCCATCCCGCATAGACCATCGTAACGGTCTTGAGCGTCTCCCAATCGGTAATGCGACGTCCTTTGTGCATACGTGTCTCTATGCCGAGCCTCTCCGCCATTTGTGTGGCCATCACTCCGCCTCCGTGAATGAGCAATTTAGCTCCTTTTATTTTACTGAAATCATAAAGGAAACTTTTCAGTGCAGCGGGATCATCGACCACGTTGCCACCTATCTTTATGACCTGTAGCGTTTTCATTTGATTCCGAGAAGAAGTTCTTTGATTATGACCTGTGCAGAGACTACTCTGTTGGCAGCTTGCGGGATAACTATGGAGTTGGGAGATTCTATCACATCGTCGGTCACTATCATATTGCGCCTTACGGGTAGGCAATGCATGAAATAGGCATCGTTTGTAAGGGCCATTTTCCTGCTGTCTACACACCAGGAGTGATCCATATGTAATACTTTTCCGTAATTGGGGTCACGGTACGCAGACCAGTTTTTGGCATAAATGAAGTCTGCACCATCGAATGCTTTGTCTTGATCATATTCCACTGTGGCATTACCGATAAACTCTTCGGCGAGTTCATAGCCTTGAGGATGGGTGATGACCAGCTCATAACCCTTGGCATTGATCCACTCTGCAAACGAGTTGGCCACAGCCTGGGGCAGTGCTTTAGGGTGAGGGGCCCAGGTGAGAACTATCTTGGGGTTTTCATTTCTTTTATATTCCTCAATGGTGATAAGGTCAGCAAATGTCTGAAGGGGATGCCTGGTGGCTGCCTCCATGCTGAAAACGGGTTTTCCGGAATATTGGATAAACTGGTTGAGTATTTTTTCTTTGTAATCAGCCTCTTTACTTTCAAATTTGGCAAATGACCTCACTCCGATCATATCGCAATAAGAGCCCATGACGGGAATAGCCTCAAGTATGTGTTCGGGCTTGTCGCCATTCATCACAACTCCTCTCTCCGTCTCCATTTTCCAGGCACCCTGGTTGATATCCAGGACTATTACATTCATTCCAAGATTGAGGGCTGCTTTCTGAGTGCTGAGTCTCGTACGCAGGCTGGAGTCGAAAAAGATCATAAGCAGGGTTTTGTTGCGTCCCAGCTCAAGATCTGCAAGTGGATCAGCCTTGACCTGTTTTGCCTTTGCAAGCATGTCTTCCAGGGAAATGATGTCGTGTATTGAGGTAAAATGTTTCATATCGGTTATTTTATTTTTGTTTCAGTTAGTTGATTAAATGCTTCTACAAAGATATCAATTGTTTGTTTATCTACATTCAGAGGAGGAAGCAGGCGGATGACATTTTTGCCCGCACCTCCGGTAAAAATCCGTTTCTCGAAAAGAAGGCGGTTGCGTAGGGTCTCATACCCCTCCTTTAGTTCAATTCCTATCATCAGACCTTTCCCTCGAATCTCCTTTATAGCTTTGTTGCCCTTCAGGCAGCGAATGATATAGTCACCCATAGTAACAGCATTTTCCATCAAAGATTCCTCCCGGATCACTCTTAATACCGCAAGAGCTGCGGTACAAGCGAGGTGATTGCCTCCAAAAGTGGTTCCTAGCATGCCGTGTACTGCCTTAAAGATAGGGGAGATGAGTACTCCGCCGATGGGAAAGCCGTTGCCCATACCTTTGGCGACTGTGATGATGTCGCCCCTCACTCTGCTGTATTGATGGGCAAAGAATCGTCCGCTCCTTCCATATCCCGACTGCACTTCGTCGAAGATAAGCACCACTTGGTATCTGTTGCAAAGCTCTCTGATGCCCTTTAGATACTCTGCTTTGGGTTCGAAAATGCCTGCCACTCCCTGGATGCCTTCAATCAGTATGGCTGCGTACTCACCTTTTGCCATCTCGGTTTCGGCCGTCTCAAGGTCGTCCATAGGGATAAAGGTGACATTGTCTGTGCGGTTGAATGGAGCCCGGATCACGGGATTGTCGGTAGCTGCTATGGCACCTGAAGTGCGGCCATGGAAAGCCTTGTGCAGTGCCAATATTTTCGTTTTTCCAGTGTGAAAAGAGGCCAGTTTAATAGCGTTTTCATTGGCTTCTGCGCCTGAGTTGCAGAGGAAAAGCGAGTAATCCTCATAACCGGATAGTTTGCCCAGCTCCAGCGCAAGCTCCTTCTGAAGGGAATTCCGTACTGCATTTGAATAGAAACCTATTTTTTGCAGCTGCTCGGCAAGCATTTTACAATAGGTGGGATGGCAGTGACCTATGGAAATAACTGCATGACCTCCGTAGAGATCGATATATTCTACGCCTTCCTTGTCACGAATCCTACATCCGTATGCTTTGACAGGCTCAATCGGCCAGAGAGGATAAACATCAAAGAGATTCATTGGCAATGAGGTTAAAATGTGGTGGATTTGAGTCTCAGTCCTGCAATTTCATCATATCCGAACATCAGGTTCATGTTCTGTATGGCCTGTCCGGATGCCCCTTTCACCAGATTGTCAATCACGGAGGTGATGTGAATATAACCGTCGTATGATGCGATGTGGAGAAGTCCTTTGTTGGTGTTGACCACCTCTTTAAGACTGATGGGAGTATCCGAAACGTGGACAAAAGGTGAACTCTTATAATAATCCTTGTAGATTTCGGTTATTTCGTCGGCGGGCGATTCTCCACGTGTGTAGATGCTGGCAAATATGCCTCGGGTAAAATTGCCTCTCATCGGGACAAAATTGACACGGATATCTTTACCCGCAAGTGTGCGGATAACCTTGGCAATCTCCCCCAAATGCTGGTGTTTAAAGGATTTATAGACTGAAATATTGTTGTCCCTGTAACTGAAGTGAGTTGTCTCAGTGGGGGTTTTACCGGCACCGGTAGAACCGGTAATGGCGTGAACGTGGATTTCGTCGTACACCATCTTTTTCTCAAGGAGAGGTAGTATTCCCAACTCTATGGAAGTTGCAAAGCAACCCGGATTTGCAACGGAATAGCAACCTTTGATGCTGTCCCTGTTCAACTCACAGAGTCCATACACAAATTCCCTCTTCATAAAATTGCTCTCGGTCCGGAAATCATTGCCCAAATCGACAATCCGGCATTTGTCGGAAATGGTATGGGTTGAAAGAAATTCGCGGGAAATCCCATGCCCCAGGCAAAGGAAGAGTACATCGGGTTCGCCGACCTGATCGGTAAATCTCAGATCGCAATCTCCGAACAAGTCTCTGTGTACGCCGGAAACCATATCTCCAACCTGTGTCGTGCTCATCACATTGGTAATTTCAACCTCAGGGTGGTTTATCAAAATCCTAATCAGTTCTCCGGCGGTATACCCTGTGCCGCCCGCAATAGTAGCTTTTATTTTTCCCATTGTACTTATTGTTGGAGGATGCTCTCCTCGTCATGTATCGAATAATATATCTTGAGAGGATTGGCCAAAACTTTGGTAAATCCCACTACATCCCTGCCGGTAAAGGATTTATTGGCTTCGCCGTAATCCCCGAATTTGGAGCTCATAAGGTCGAAATCGCTCTTACAGCCCAGAACCTGGAAATTGTAGGGCTGCAGACGAACCTGCACTTCACCTGTAACGGCGCGCTGCGAGTCCTCAAGGTAGACTTCGATATTGCGCATGACCTGATCAAGGTATTGTGCCTCGTGCATCATCTGGCCATAGAATCCCGAAAGTTGCTCCTTCCAGTAGAGCTGCGCTTTGGTTAGCACGTGCTTTTCGAGGAGATGGTGCGCCTTTATGATAATCAGGGGCGCTGCCGCCTCAAATGCCACTCTGCCCTTGATGCCGATAATCGTATCTCCAACGTGTGTATCACGGCCGATGCCGTAGGGAGCTGCTATTTCCCTGAGCTTGCGGATAAGTTTCACAGGAGTCATCTTTTCCGAATTGAGGGCAATCGGCTCACCCTTTTCAAAGGTGATGGTAATAATCTCGCTCCCCTCTCGGGTCACCTGAGCGGGATATGCCTCTTCGGGTAGGTAGCCATGGGAAGAGAGAGTTTCCACGCCACCGATGCTGGTGCCCCAGAGTCCCTGGTTGATGGAGTATCTGGACTTTTCCCAGGAAAAATTGAATCCGTGCTTCTGCAGATAATCAATCTCCTCCTTCCTGCTCAGGCCCAGTTCTCTTATCGGGGCGATGATCTCAACTTCGGGTGCCAGGATCTCGAATACTATATCAAACCGTACCTGGTCGTTGCCTGCTCCGGTACTTCCGTGCGCTACCGCATCGGCACCTATCTTTTTGACATGTTTCAGCACCTCCAGTGCCTGAAAAACGCGCTCGGAGCTTACTGATAGGGGATAGGTATTGTTTTTAAGGATATTGCCGAAAATCAGATACCTGATGCCTTTCCTATAGTAGGTTTCCGTTGCATCCACGGTTGTGTGCGTGGCGGCTCCAAGTTCCAGAGCTCTCTTTTCGATGGCTTTGGCTTCCTCTTCGGAGAAACCGCCGGTGTTGACCATTACGGTATGAACCTCAAAATTTCTCTCATTTTTGAGGTAGGGAACGCAGAAAGAGGTGTCAAGACCTCCGCTGAATGCAAGTACGACTTTTTTATTCATATCTATTGAGTGTTTTCAGTTGGTTGTTTTTTATGGTCGCCTGAATGTAGCGCCGGATCGTAGAGAAGACCCGTACAGAGGCACATTTTGTAATTATTACGCTGAAGAATGTCAAAATTGCGGCACCCGCTGCAACCCTTCCAAAATTCTTCATCATCGGTGAGCTCGGAAAAGGTTACCGGATGGAATCCAAGGTCGTAATTGATCTTCATTACTGCCAGACCGGTGGTGATGCTGAATATCTTTGCTTCTGGGTAAAGAGTTCTTGAAAGATCGAAAATCTTCTGTTTGATACGTCTGGCCAAGCCGGTTTGGCGAAATTTGTGTGCCACAATCAGACCGGAATTGGCTACGAACTTCTGGTGCCCCCAGGTCTCTATATAGGAAAAGCCGGCAAGTTCGCCGTTTTCTGCTATGGCAATGACCGCCTTGCCTGAAAGCATTTTTGCGGAGATATATTCAGGCGTTCTTTTGGCTATGCCGGTACCTCTTTCCTGTGCCGAAATATATACAAGATCACATATACTTTCAGCGTATTGTATATGGCTCTCATCGGCCACAACTACATTTATATCCATTGTAAATGAAAAAACTGAAATAAAAACAGAGAGTATTTTGGGAGGGACATCCCTCCGGAATTAATGGAAACCCGTAAAGCCCACGAACCGGGCCGTACAGGTCTATCTTCGGACTCTGAAAGTCTCTCCATCAAAAGAAAATATGAAATAATCCCTGTCCATAAAGTGGAGCAAAGATACCAATCTTTTTTAACAAGGGGCCAAATTCTTTAAAAATTGTTACCTTTGATGCCATATTTTTAGAGTCGAAGTGAAAAAGAGATCCAAAAAGCAAAAATTATCTCCGGATATCATTGCTCAAGAGCGCGATGAACTGATCCGCAGACATAGGAAAACGATACTTTTTAATGAAAGGGAGATGTCTCTCATAGAGCAATATTGCACCAAATACAAAATTTCTTCCAAATCGACTCTCTTCAGGGATATCATCATTTCTCATATTCTGCAGCAGGTGGATGACAACTATCCCAAACTCTTTTGAAGCGCAGGCCAATTTCATAATAAATGAAAAAAACACTCACCATTCTCTTTGCAACTGCACTATTTTTCTTTGCATCGGGAAACCTCAGAGCACAGAGCATTATTTCGGACACTATCCGCAATGACGGCACCAGGATCGTAAATGTCAAGCCGGAAGGGGTTTGTTCCGTCAATATCGAAATCCATATACGCAGGAACCGCGTCACATTCCTCGAGTACACAAAAGGTTGCAACGGCAATGCCAAAGGTATCGCCGCTCTTGTCGAGGGTGTGAAAGTTAAAGAGGTTATTCGCAGGCTGGAAGGCATTCAGTGCGGTAAAAGGCCCACTTCATGCCCCGACCAACTGGCGAGGGCTCTAAAGATGATTTACGGAAAGAAGGAATAAACTACTCTACAACCACAACTCTGTGGATAGTGTTGGCCAGTTCTCCATCAACGTATACCGCAGGCAGATAATAGTAGTAGAGAATATATCCACCCGTTACCTGCTCGCGATTGTGTTCTATCTTTTCCGAGGTATTTTCAGAATAGATAAATGTCTCTGACGGGATGTTGGTAAGCTGAATGACTTCCAAAGGGTTGTTCATTGCCCAAAGGTGGGTGAGATATCTGTTCTGACGCAAGTCCAGGAATCTTATATTATTGCTGCTGACATCCAGTTGTTTTAGAAATATCGCTTTGTCGGTAGTAATGGTGCTGATATTGTTGTTGCTGCAGTCAACATCCTCAAGTAAACTGCTTTGGGAGATATCCAGTGTGGTGAGATTATTGTAACTGCAGATCAGTTTTTTGAGGGAAACGCATCCTGCAAGGTTGAGCTCTTGTATGGAATTGAACCTGCAGTTGAGTTCTTCAAGGTAGAGGCAATTGCTGACATTGAGACTTTTTACGGTGCCCAGTCCGACCATCGTACAATCAAAACTGGTGAGGTTTGTGTTACTGATGTTTATGGTATCCAGCACATTATAGGTAAGTTCCAGGTTTCTTAGCGATTTGCAGCTGCTGACATCGAGGTATGCGATCTTGTTGTGCGAGCAATTTATATTCACAATTGAGGGGGATGCACCGGCAATCAGGTGTTTCATCATGTTGCGCTGACAGTCAATGGTTACAAGGTTAGGGAACTTGCTGATATCCAGAGTGTCGATCAAATTCTCCGAGCAGTTGATGTTTATGAAGGGGTATCCGTTGAGATCCTTGAGTGACTTGGCTTTGCCTTTTGAGCAGTCGAGCTTGGTCAGAACCCTCATCTCGTAATCGGAGATTTCCCCATCATTGTTGGTATCGTAGCGCGACACCAGAGTTTTCTTGAGATTGGGGTCGGTAAAAGTGATGCAATCTATCAATTGTGAGACCTCAATTGTAACTGACTTTTTTTTGTTTGATATGGTTACATAGGCTTTTCTTACTGCATTGGTATTGTTTGTACTCAGTGCAGTAAATGCCAGAGGCAAATCTCCCGGCTCACCGGCCATGTGGGAGATTCTCAGCCAGTCGAAATGCTCGCCGTCATCGCTATCTACGGTGATTGTCCATTTGTAAGCGGCGCGGAGTACGGTGCGTTGGACGGAGCCTTCAGTGCTCTCTATGGTCAGTACATTATTCTTGACCTCAAGATCCGGAAGATCCATCATCATATTACAAGATGATCCTGATGCTGCCAGAAATACCAGGAATGTTAATATAATAGGTATGATTTTTTTCATTTTCAACATTTGTTTATTCAATAACAAAGGTATGCAAAAATAATCGGTTTTTTTGTAATTTTTTTTGCAAAATATTTTGCTGGTTTCAAAAATGTTCTTATCTTTGCAGTCCGTTTTGAAAGAAACGTCAGTTCATTGACAAAATTGGAAGACAAAAAGTACAAGCAAGTACCGAATTTTGTAACAAAATTCGAGCGAAACGTTAATTTTT
>DFOK01000059.1 GCA_002376715.1 Bacteroidales bacterium UBA3543
ATATAATTCTTACTTTTGTATCAAATTAATATAATTGATACTATGAAAGTAAACTTTCGTTTAGTCCTTGCCGCATTAGCCGGTTATGTGACCTATTTGTTGGTTCTATGGCTTATAAGGTGGTCGACCGGTACTCTCCCAGTTTTCAGGGATCATGATTTCATCTTAGCATTTGTAGTGGTAGGTTTTGTTGTCTTAGCGCAGATTTGGCGGAAACGAAAAGAGAAAAAGAATGAATAAATATTTAAGTGATAAGTTGAGAGTCATCTCATTTATCTCAATGATATTGGTTGTATTTGTTCACTCTTACCATTTAAAATTGCAATTGGGTGAGGAGGTTTTTCGTCTTGATGCCGGATTTAATGTTTTTATCCAATTCTTTCTCAGCGAGGGTATTGCAAGGGTTGCTGTGCCGATATTTTTCATTATTTCAGGGTATTTGTTTTTTCTGAATTTTAAAGGAACAAAAAGTGAATTTATCCTTAAATATAAGAAAAGAGCGAAGTCGCTATTAGTGCCATTTTTATTTTGGTCGATATTGGGATTAATTGTCCACTTAATTTTACATCTTTCTCCTATATTCGAGAACTATCGATTAGACGCTGACTATTCATTTATTGGAGTTTTAGATTTAATATTCATTAATCCTGTTCCGGCTCAATTATGGTTTTTAAGGGATTTAATTGCCCTGATTGCTTTTTCCCCACTAATCTACCGGTTGATCAAGCATTTGCGATTTATCCCGATTATACTGGTTTTCATTATTTGGATAGTGTTTCTTCGCTTTAGTAATAAGTTTTATTCCATTGAATCTATTTTATTCTTTTTCCTGGGAGCTTATCTGGCACTTCATAAAAGTGAATACCTGACCAGACGGTTAACAAAAAAATATAATTTGATATTTCTGTTATTATGGGTGTTAATAGTATTTGTTAAAACCACACTGTTGTTTCAAAATATTAAGTCAGCCGTTCCATACTATTTATTGCACCGAATTAGTATATTAGTTGGCATACCGGCTATTTGGACTCTTTATGATGTCGTAATGAATAATAAAGAGAGTGTAAATAAAACCCTTCTTACTCTTTCTTCTTTTTCGTTTTTCATTTACCTCTTTCACATGCCATTATTAAAGTATCTACAGAAGGGTCTCTTTTATATTGTAGGAAAAAATGAAATTGTATCCATTGTCAGCTACTTTGTTCTTCCAATAATAATGATAACTGTCAGTATTCTGTTGGGTGGTTTGCTCAAAAAATATACGCCAAAGTTTTATGGATTGATTACGGGAGGAAGATAAACATGAGGGTTGTTGTTTTATCGGATAACAGGGCATCTGAGGCCGGGTTTGAGACCGAGCACGGTCTATCTGTTTATCTTGAAACTGAGAGTTACAAATGCCTACTCGATGTTGGCGCATCGGATTTGTTTACTCGTAACGCGAGACGTTTGAATATTGAGTTGAGTGATGTGGATTATCTTTTTATTTCGCATGGACATACAGATCACATTGGAGGATTACCGGCATTTCTGGAGATAAACCAAAAAGCCAAAATAGTCCTCTCTTCACAGATATTTAATCGTGAGTTTTACTCTTCGAGAAATAGTTTGAGAAAAATAAGTTTCGATTTTGAATTTAGTACTATTAAAGAACGACTGATTGCGGTTGATGAGAAAGCGTTGTTTGAGGAAGAGATTGTTGTTTTAAAGCCTGAAATCAGAAAACACCCGTTACCTAAAGCCAATCGCACGCTTTTTAAAAGCAAGGGAGATGAGCTTATAAACGACGACTTCGACCATGAGTTGATTGTTATAGTTGAGAAGGAACAACGATTTGTCTTTACAGGTTGTGGACACAGCGGGTTGATAAATATTTTGGAAAGTGTAACAGCAGAAGGAGGTGGTCAAATAGCTTGCGTGATGGGAGGATTCCATCTGTTGGATAGCCAAAACAATCAGGAATATGAAACCAGGGAAGAGATAATGAAGTTGGGGCAAAAGCTCAAGAGTCGTTTCCCTTCCACTCGTTTTGTAACAGGACATTGTACGGGTGATTATGCTTTTAATCATCTGAAAAGCATTCTAGGCGAGCAGCTCACACAGTTTTATGTTGGTTATGAGCTGTCAATTTAATTGGTTTTGATTTACTCTTGCTGCGTGCGATCAAATCTTTCATTTGGTAAACCAAATATGCTTCTCAACACTCCATGAATGAGTGCAATCGGAAAACTCACAAATCCCATTATGATCATTACCAATTCATAAAATAGTGAACTGTTTTTGTAGGGTTTCCCTTGAAGTCTGGCAAGAAATGCACTGAAGGGGATCCCGAATATGTTTCCGGCTAATATGCCTTGACATATTGCAAGAATGACACGCGCTTTTGGCGCACCATATTCCTTTACAATCTCATTGTAAGAGCTCTTATTAGGGTATCCTCTCGAATCTGCAAAGTGTTTGGTAAAAATTATAGCATTTGCCTCCTCAGTCTTAATGAAATCGGTGCCCCCATTCAAAAAACTATCTATTTCTTCCTTGCTCATACCCTTTTTCAGAGAAATTTTTGTGTGCAGAGAAGCGCATGCAGCAGAACCATTCACTCCGGTTGCAGTTAATAGTAGGCGCTCTTTAAAACGATCGTCAACTAATTTACTTTTTCGATTTCCCATCACTTTTGCAATCACACTCGGGACAAAAACGAAAGAACGATAAAGCTCCAACACATTGAACGTTCGCTTATGTCTATCCTTTTGGACCGCATATTTGAACATATTTATACTTTTAGTCATGGGTTTCTGTGTTAGTTCTACTTTGGCATTTTAAGTTCTACATATTCGCAGATTTAGGTCAACTCTCACTCACTTTTCTCTCGCTTTCGATCAAATCGTGCATTTGGTAAACCAAATATAATTCTAAGCAATCCATGAATATGTACAATGGGTAAAAGTAACCCTCCTACCATAATCATCCACAATTCATAAAGAAGTGAGCTGTTTTTGTATGGCTTTCCGTGAAGTCTGGAAAGAAATGCGCTGAAAGGGATTCCGAATATGTTTCCTGATAATATGACCTGGCATGCCGCAAGAATAATACGCGCCTCTTTTTTGCCATATTCCTCTACAATCGCATCGTAAGTTTCTATTTTAGGAAATCCTCTCGAATCGGCAAAGTGTTGGGCAAACATTATTGCTTTTGCCTCTTCAGGTTTAATATAATCAGTGCCTCCGCTCAAAAAACTGGCTATTTCTTCACCGCTCATGCCCTGTTGCAAAGCCATTTTGGTGTGCTGATAAGAACATACCGCGCAGCCATTTACTTCAGTTACTGCCAAGTGCAAACGCTCTATCAACCGGTCGTCAACTAATTTCCTTTTTCGATTTCCAATAAGTATTGCTATCGCTTTTGGAGCAAAAACGAAGGAACGATAAAGTTCCCGTAAACTGAACTTTCGTTTAATTGCACCTTTTTGGATTACTACTTCAGATAAACTCTTTTTTTTGGTCATGTAATGGTGTTTGGTTTTACTTTAGATATCTGAAACTTTAAAATAGTCAAAAAAATGGATAATTGCTCAATAATAAAAAAAGACATCTACTATTTCAGCGTAGAAATATTTTTTTAAGGGCCACAAACAATTTCAAAGACTTCTATTTTATTCCGCCAAGAATCGTGCCGTAAAAATAATCAAATTTTGCTTTGTACTTAGTTCCTTATTGCAAAGCTTTAAATAGTTTTATTTCAAAATACAATGCCGTAATTGCCAGTACTACAAATATTGCAACTTTTGTTATCAATGCTCCTATCGGCAATTCTATTCCATAGTGTATCTGAAACATAGTTTGTATAGGAAGCATGACACCAACCAATAGGCAAACTGTTAGCATTATTCCCAATAAGATATAACCTAGCCTATTTTCTTTATTGAGTAAATAGATGCAAATAAAGCACAATGGAGATATTATCCCCATATCTAATACATATGTTATTTGCGTGGTGTATACTTCTATTAATTCTAATGATCTTCCCTTAACAAGCGACGTAATAATATCAGGCAACCATGCAATAAATAATGAGATTCCCGATATAATCAGAAATATTTTCATTCCTTTTACGGAGAGATTAATCTTCTCATTAAATTGAATTTGGGATATACCGACAATCAGACCAAAGAAACTTAACGCGAACAATCCGATGTAAACCAAATGTAAAAAATTGTATGTAACACCAAATGCTATACTTGTAGAGTAGTATGTAAAGATGGAAATGACTGAGGTGAGAAATAATTTTGTACGCGTATTATTTCTCTTATAATCTAATAGCAAGGAGATTATCAATAAAGGGACGCAGATAAATAAAATTGTAAAATCAGTTCCTTTAAATATAGGAACCATAAAAAACGAGTCATGCTTATACAGCCCATCTCCAAACATTTTTACAGCATCGCCGTATTGATTGATAAAGATAGAGGACTCACCGGCATCGGAATAAAAGAGGCCAAATGAAGTGGCTATTACTGACAAAACAATAATCAGAACCGATATAATATGTAATGTGCGTTTCATTTTAATTCGTTTTTGTTTGAGTGTTATATGTTCGATGTTTTCAATCAATTTTTATCACAACATTACCCTTGTTTTCCAAAGCTGTATTGTCACAATAACCATCAATAGTGCTTGAACGACTGAGCCAATCAATTGTCCGATGGCAACTGCCGGAATAGGTTTTAATGGCCATGGTTCTATGAACGCCGAGAGACAGGCTCTAAAAACCCACACCACGGTCAAAAATGTATAGAAAACGAGAGTTTCAAAATTTAATGCAAACGCACTTTTTGCTAATAAAATTAACACCAAACTACTTCCGAATAGCAACAATGAAAAACACAAATTTGTATAATCAATTCCTACAATAAGAGTTTTATATTGCATAGGAAGATAGTCATACCAATTGTACAAGTGTGGCACAAAAAAATGCCAAAAACCAACTAACATACTCAGAGTTAGAGTAATGTAGTATAGGACTTTTGTGCCTGTTTTAATTGACTTTTCTGTGTTCATTTTATGCAAGTAACTGCTTTCATTTGTAGTTGCCATCAGGTTATTGCTAACCCTAATTATACCTTCTTATATACTTCTTCAAACGGTACCCTGAATCGTTCTCCCCAAATTCCAAGTGTTCCCTTTCTTATTCCGCAAGGAATAATCATATTGATTTCGGCACTGCAAGGTAGTTTGAGTAGTCTTTTTACCCTACGGCTGTCAAAACCCTCCAGAGGACAGGTATCATACCCGATTTCTGCCATAGCAAGCATAAAAGTCTGTGCTGCCAAACCGCAGGTTTTATGCACAACCACACGCATATCACTTTCGGAAATTGTTGTTACCATTGGGCGGAAAAGAGATATAGATGTAGCGAGTATCTTCCTGAATAATCCGAGTATCCAAAAAAACCTACTGTATATAAACGGCATCAGGCGATTATAGTACATTAGACGATCTTTCCATCGTTTTTCTTGTCGCTCAGGTGGACTATAACGGGCAATATTACCTTTCTCAAATTCCAGAATAGCCCTAGAACGTTTACGGTGTAAATCACGGCGAGTTACAAAGACTACGATTTGTTTAGCCGTTTTTGTTGCTTTTTGGTCCAGACAAGCGTGAGATATTTTTTTCATCATCTCGGGGTCGGTTATGTGATAAAACTCCCACAGTTGCATATTGGAACTGTTAGGTGCAAGTGTCGCCAGTTCTATGCAGCGCCTTACCTTGTCTGTATCCAGCTCTTTCGCTTCGTCGAAATATCTGACGGAACGACGGAATTCCAGTATTTCCTGTAGTGACATGTTATTTTATATTTATGTTCCCAGCGTATTATCGCCTCTCTCTTATTACACAGCAAAATTCCTAAAACTTTCGAAATAAGACAAGTTTTAGGAATTATGTTTAAATATTTATTTGTGGCATCATATATCACTGTCTCCTAAGAAAGATTGTCAATGTGTGCCAATTATGAAAAATCAGAAATAGGATTGAGATCAAAATGAAAAACCAGCGTCTGAAAGGGAGATTGAAGTAGAATGAATTGCCGATAAGTCCGATTCCCGTTAACCACAACAACGGGGTGTATGCGGGCGCCATAAAGCCGAAGATGCTGTTACTCCATGCGCTGTCCGGAGAGAAAATCAAGAGAAGCCAGGAGGCAAAGTATATTATTGTTCCGCCTATGTATAGAATAAGTCCCCGTTTCTGTGTTGAGGTGGAAATGCTCAGGGGCATCAATATAGTAATAATGAAAAGCAGGATCCTGGAGATGTTTTCAGCATATTTCAGCCAGGCAGGAACCTCTTTCCAAAATACTTCCGGTTGATACTCTGGAGGCAATTTCTCTGTAAAGAGAATATTCCATATCATAATCGGAAGCATCAAAAGAAAACAGTTGAGCAAATATTTCCTCATACTAGTTATTAAATTTTCGCTCAATGAAAAATCTGAAAGTGCCTAGTACCATATCAGTAAAATAATCTTCCGACACATATAGCACATTTCCAACCATTATAAAAGTAATGTCAGTTTTTAAGTCTTTTATTCTATTGCCAGGTTTAAATATTTCCTCTTCCTGTTCCATATATAGTCAAGTGCTAATATTGTTAAAGAGAGCAGAGTGCTTACAATCACGATCCAAAAACTGTAATCGTTATATTTATTGTCCGCCAAAGTGTTTACTACCATTATGATGAAAAGTGCCGAGTAGACAACCCAGAAGTTTCTAAGAAAGATATAGCCTAGTCCTAGCAACAGCCCGATAAGCCCCATTGTACCTGCCAGCGCTATGTCTTGAAACAATGAATCGACATAAAACGCAAGGAAGAAAAATAGGCCGATTGAAATCACTAATAGCGCACTTCTTTTTTTGTCGTTTTTCCAACCTTGTATCAAATTAGGAATTAATAAAAATGCGAACAAACCGATTCCCAATGACATTGGAAAAAACAGCAGGATATATTTCAGAATAAGAATCCATGAATAATTCAATTCGACAACCTTTGAAAGCGCACCGGATAAAAGTGTTGAAAAGATAATTGCCAAAAGCAAAAATCCATAGCCCAATATCCTGTTTGAGCTTGGTGCGTTGTAGCTCCACCGAAAACTATTCTTAAAATATATTGGAATAAAAGATCCTATTATGCCTGTAAAGAGGATGGAAAACAACAGACTTGATAACAGAGGATATTGCATCTCAATGCTTAGGAATTGAGAAATTCCCCAACAGATATAAAAAAATGCAATCGAAAAGAGTCCGCAAAAAATGGATTGCGTTTTCATTTTATTCATTTGGTGGTTTCTATTTTTTCTTGCTTATAGAAAAGTTGATTCTATATGTTACCATTGGGAAAAAGCCCTGCAACAACATCTCCTTATAGGTGCCCGTCTCAATATCATAGAAGATGCCGTAAAGATTTTTTCGATTGGTCAGGTTTTGGAAATCGATAAACAATTCGTCTGTAAACCTCTTCCAGTTCTTCCTGTAACCTATTCGCAAATCTATTCTGAAATAGTCGCGTACTTGCAATTCATTAATGCGGGTATTATCGTATACTATCCTGTGCTCCATCCTGCTTTGATCTTCCAAAACGGGAGTGTAACGAGTGCCGCCCGCCAATGATCCCTTTATATCGGCAAATATTGTCCAACCTTTCTTAAGCGGTAATTCGTAACCCGAAGCAAGATTAAAGAGATATCTCCCGTCGAAAATAGTACTCCACTCTTTTTTATTGAATCCGTTGGTGTAGGTTGATCTGTAAATGGTGGAATTGAATAGGAGATAATAATTTTTACTCATAAACTTTTCAATGGTAAATTCTGCCCCGTAATTTTGCCCCGTCCCTTTATTTACAAGATTGCCCTCTCTCATAATTACATTGTCACCTGCGCCACCTATCTGTAACATCGTATAAGTTGCGTCGGGATCCTTCCTTACAGGTATATTATAAAGCCATTGATAGTAAGTCTCCACTTTGAGATGCCAATCGGGAGCAAACGCCCAACCATACGAAATGTCGGCATGTGCACTCTTCATAAAGCCAAGCATTTTGTTGCTGTACTCAATCTCGCCCTTAGGATTAAGAGTTCGGATGAAATAGAATGAACGTGGAATCATTTGGCTGTATAGTCCGCCTGCTAAGGCCAGAGTGTGTTTTGACGCAGGTGTGTAACGGAGACCAAACCTGGGCTCAACTGCATAAGTTTTATTTAAATGAAGATACATTCCATGGATTCCGCCTGTCAGCAACAATTTCGATGTTATATTGTGCCTATATTGTGCATAAGCTCGCGCAAGACTGAAATAACCTTTCTCATCAACATTGGAAAAAAGTCCTCTCTCATCACTGAATGACTCTTTTTCAAGATAAGTGACATTGTATAAATCATACTTTAATCCGGCCTCTATTGATGAGTTGTAGGTAAAGCGATGCTCGAGTTTGGTGTGGAGTGAATATTTATCCTCCAGCGCACTCTCATCCCAAAGCGTTTTCCACTCCGCATTAGGCTGTATGAGAGACATTGTATCTACCGGCATATGGGTATCGCTCCTTACAAAGGAGAAAAGAGTGGTGAGCTTTGTTTTGGGTGTAAAATCGACGCTGTGCGTAGCTCCAACTATCAATGTGTTGGAATTAACAGCTATTCGTTGATCCGTTTTCTGAAAGAAATTTGCATCAATATCAATTTGAGTTACCTCTGATGTGACAAACTCAATCCCGCTAATACCCCACAATCCGATTATGGAAAGATGATTTTTCTCGTTTAAATCAAAATCGAGTTTCATGGTGAGGTCCTGGTATTTAGGTGTTATACCCTTATAAAAACCCATCTTTTCCATCAGGTCGGGGATGGAATATCTATAGGAAACAAGGTACGATGAAGTGCTTTTCTTTGAAAAATATCCTTCCGACCCCAATTCAATACCATTGAAACCCGTTTGTGCCCAAAACTCATGTTTCTTATTGTTGCCCTTTCTCATTTTGAGGTCGAATATGCCTGCCAAGGCATTGCCATAGGAAGCAGGCCAGGCACTCATATGAAAGTCAGAATTGGAGAGCAGGTTGGTGTTCAGCAAGGTGACTTGCCCACCTGTCATACCAACGCCGGTATTGAAGTGGTTAAGATTAGCAACCTCCACACCATCCAATGACCACTGAACGCCTATGGGCGAGTTACCTCTTATTATAATGTCATTTCGTGAATCGTTGGCAGGAATAACTCCTGCAAAGCTACGTACCATACGCGCCGGATCACCGAGCGAACCGGCAAACCTAAAAGTTTCTTCAGTGCTGAAAGTTCTTGCTCCGGTTACGGACAACCTATTTATCGGCCTGCTTTTATCCCGGCTTGCTACAAACTCTACACCTGTCAGCTCTTCGAATGCAGGCTCCAAAACCACATTCAACATAACTTCTTTCCCCGTATTGACCAATACATCGATCTCTTGCGACAGGAATCCCATACTGGAAACTATCAGTCTTTGTCTTCCGACCGGAACTTTGAAAGAAAAAATTCCTGTTTCGTCAGTTACAGTTCCTATAACCGGATCACTGCCCTCGACATGGATTGCAGCTTGAACCAATTCATTATTAGGGTCGCCTGAAACGACTTTACCTCTTACTGTCTCCACCAAACCACTCTGCGCTGAACTTACCGATGCCGATAAAACCAGAAGCAGCAACACACACAATTTCTTCATACGACACAATATCTATTAATTAATCTATTAATTACAAATTATTGAACAGTACATCCTGAGAAAATAAGAGAGCCTTGTATAATTAGTTTACTGCTGCTCTCTTCGGCAGTAATAGTTGCATTAGGACGCTTATCGCTGTAACCTCCAAAAAGAGAATCGATATTAGAGTTTACGCACCAATTTTCGGGAACGTATAGCGTAATTCCACCAAAAACGGCGTCTACGTTGAGATATACGGTGGTTTCCGGCAAAGTGGTTTGACGTAAATCGATAACTATTCCTCCAAAAACCACATCAATATCTCCGCCTTTTAGCTCAGGTTCGAGAAAAAGACTCTCTGCGCCTCCGAAAACTATATCTTTTATTATCCATCCTCCGGTTCCGTCCGTAGTCTCATGTCTTCCAATGATATGTTTTTTAAAGGATACTCTTTTCCTCCTATTTGCAGCAACTCCGATTATAAGTATCAAACCGATGGCTATCAATAAAAAGGGCCAATAATTGGATGCGAAGTTTTTACCGAATTCCCCTAAAATTTTGGGATATACCCTCTCCAGACGCGGCAGAAGAAAAAATCCTCCCGTAAACAACAAAATTGTGGGAAATAAAATTTGTTTTTTGAAATAACCAAAGATTGCCAAAACTATCAACAGCATTGGCCATGAAATGAGGATACATTTGAATGAGGGATTTAGCCAGCCTAAGTTAAATGCAAGCAGAAGCAAACCTATCAAAACAAGCAGACTACCAATCAAAACGACCGTACTGAATTTATTAGTACATTTTTCGTGAGGTATGTTTTTATTCATAATATCAACTTTTTAAGTTAAAAGATTTGTACAAATATAAGAAGTGTTGGTTAAGTCTATAACTGAAATAATTCTGATGGATTAAGATTTCATTTAGGGATAATTAGTAGCTAACCGAAGTTAGCTACTAATACTTAAAAATAACATCAATTAACCAAAAATCTATTAATCTACCTTAGTAATTTTTATATTATCAATAAACCATCTCTGATAAATTTTAGTGCCACCATTGTTGCTGCTTGACTCTCCCCAAACTTTGGTACGAATAGTTATTTTCGTGGATTTAGTGATGGTGGCATTTTCAAGCACTATATCACTATGAAGCCATGACAGCACATCTACTTCGTTTTGGAAGGTATGACCCACAGGTCCATATTCGACACTATTATCGCCATTGGTTACTACAACTACAATCTCCACGGGGTCAAATTTTCTTGTACCTCCTACCATTGGTGCCCAGTCAAAAGAAATTTGCAGTTTTGCTCCGTTTGGAACATTATTTATTGACGGCAATACAATACCTGACTGAACATCGGTTCTGCCAAATTTCAGGTAATTGCTTTGTATGTAAACGGAGGTTGTGGTCTCCGGCTGACACACAAACGTGTAGCCACGACGTTCAAATTCAGGCAATAAAGTAGTTTTCAGTGCTTCTACGGTATGGATGTTAGGAGCACTTCCCGAACCGTCATTTTCTACTGTTCTACCTGCTTTGCTTGCCTCTGCCCAAGGTGCCAGCCACTCAAAATCTTCTGAGAAATAGACCACTTCAAGCACTCCCTTATCAACTACTTGAGTCGTAATCAGTCTTATGTTGGTTTCGGACAAGCCTGCAAAAAAGCCTGTTACTGTAACCATGTGTCCATTTAATTTGGCGAGTTGTGATGCTTGCGAAATGTTGATTATACTAACAGTGTTTTTAGCCTTATCGGATACGGTTACCGTACTGCCGCTAAAATAGCCCGTAACGCAAATAAATTCATAAGTTGAAGCATTGTAAGCATCAATTATCTCCGTAATATCTTTAGGATTAGGGTAAGTAACAGCAGCGCTGTTTGCCACTACTTTCACATTATCACATTCTATCAAAGAAAAATTCATTGAATCGGTGGATTTTGTGCCGCGTATCTCTACCTCGTCACCGATGGCAACTGCAGTTTTGCTTGATACGTAAATACTGCTGCTGCATTGCTTGTCACTGATAATAAATCCGCCATCTGTAAGCGCGGTAACAAATGCCGAAGTAACAATCACTGCCGTGCCGTTTTCGAGTTTTGACAATTCGCCAACATTGTAATTTTTTACACCACGGTATTTATCTCCATCTTGATTAATAACTACAGTTGCTCTACTTGCGATTGTTCCTCCTTTGAAAACAAGATTTGCAGTTCTTGGATTGTCAATTGCTCCATCTCGCATATTGTCCAAAACGGATACAGTTACGTCAACGACTCCCTTTCCTTCGGTCGGGGTGATGGTAACCCAATCAGGCACTTCTGCAACCCAATTGGCATCAGCGTAAACAGTAATCATTTTCCCCTTTGGATTTTGAGCTTCAAAAGTGAGTGAGTTTACACTTGCTAAAACAGCATCGGAAAGTCTATCTATATCTTTCGTTTCATCACAACCTTGAAACGCAGTTGTCAACCCTGCTAAAATTGTGACGAATAAAATAAACTTAGAAAATTTCATTGTCATATTAATTGTAATTGTAAATAATTCAAAGTAACAAGGTCTTAATCCTAATTATTAAAAATTGAGACCATCATTCCAACCGGGATTTTGGGTTAAATTATTGTTAAGTGTACGCTCGTTAATGGGAATTGGATAAAGGTAATCTCTTTGCTCATTAAAACCATTGCGTTCAACTTTTTGATGGAAATCCACATAACCGTATGTTCCATTTGAGAGAAGAAGCTCTGTTCCCAATTCATATGTAACTACACCCTCTTTTGATGCCGGTTTTGCCGTATTTTGGAGATAAAGTACGATATCGGGTTTTCCATCACCGGTAAGGTCATATTCGCCGGGCCCCGGGAAATAAACACCCATAAAAGATTGGTCGATCGCTTTACCTGCTTTCCAGCGGAAAAGGTCTGATAAGCGAAAACCCTCTTGCAGAAGTTCTATTGTACGCTCACGACGGATTTCTAGAATTACTCCACGATTATTTTCCGAAACATTCGGATAACCATATTTTTCTGAACCCAGATAACGTTCGTCAGGGTTACTGTTTGCTTTTGCCATATCCAAGTCGGGCATACCGACTCTTTTGCGAAGCTTGTTAATCGATATATCAAGGTCATTTTGCGTGAGTGTACCAAGTTCAGCTTTTGCTTCAGCATAGTTGAGGAATACCTCAGCCAGGCGGAATACCGGCATATCACAATCTGATGAACCTGTTCTGTCGTTGTTGCTGCTATTGGATTTGGGGTCCTGCACAAATTTAACCGATTGATATCCTGTAACTGCTATATTAAAGTCCGGAGCCAAAACTCTTGTGTCATTGATACGTGTGTATCCGGGAGTTCGCATGCTTTGCGCCAAACGGGGGTCACGGTTACTTGTTTCTTCTATAAACGACATCTCCTGCCATCCGGTCTTGTCAGTAAAACGGGAACCGTCTTTCATCAGATAGCTGTTTACGAACTTTCTGGTCAATCCCGGCCTTCCTTGTGTTGAAACCAATGTATAGGCAGAAGCATTATGACGTATTCCGAGTGGGTAATCAAATTTAATTGCCAAAATATACTCCTGCGGACTTGCATTCTTCTGTGCAAACAACATCAGATAATCTTTGGTGGGATTTCCGGTTGAGTAAAGTTTATAAGGACCGTTGTCTATGAGCTCTTTTGCGGCAATTGCAGATTGAGTAAGATAATATTTGTAATCATTGCCACCGAGGTTGAGGTTGTGGTATTTGCGAAAAGTTCCCTCGAAGAGGCAAAATCTCGACTTCAATGCCAGAGCAGCCCATTTATTAACCCTATAAGTACTTACTTCAGCAGGCAAATTGGCTATGGCGTAGTCGATATCCTCTATCATTTTGCTCATAATCAATTCACGAGAGTCGCGAGGCTTATATAAGTCTTCGTCAGCAGAACCGAGCTGTTTGTCATACCAGGGCACATCGCCGAAACGCACAACTTTTTCATAATAGAAATAGGCTCTGAAAAACCGGGAAACAGCTGTATACTTAATTACTGCTACTTCATCTTCGCATTGATCAATGTTTTCCAGCAAGGTATTGATTCTACGGAGCGTGCCCCATGACCAGCCACCACCTGAAGCGGGTACTGTACGGCGGTTACCTCCGGTGAGCACAGCACTCAATATGGACTCTACAATGACATCACTTTGTTCATCAAAGGGCGACTTGTCCAGCAAATCATTGTAGTAAGGGTTACTAAAAAGTTCCAGGTCGGTAGCGTTTTTGAAATAGTCAAATTGTGAGATTTGATCCTTTGGAGTAAGGTCAAGCAAGTCACAGGATGACAACATGGGAACCAGTATAATTGTTAATATGATGATTAATTTTTTCATTTCTCAAAAATTAAAATGTTATATCTATTCCAAACATGAATGTTTTAGGCCTTGGATAATAGGCATTGTTGTAAGCTCCTGAACGGTCAAATCCTGCTTCAGGGTCGATGTATTCCGTATTCTTTTTGAGCGGTGATACATAGAATAAGTTTTCTCCTGAGAAGTAAACACGTACTTTATCAATACCTACCTTATTGGTCAAATTTAAAGGAAGCGTATAACCCACAGTCAAGTTTTTTAATCGCAGATAGCGCAAGTTTTGCAAATATCTGTCATTTACCTTGGCAAGGTACCCACCTGTCGCTGAGTATGCACGTGCTCTCGGGAAATAAGCATCCGGATTATCTTCTGCCCATACCTTTTTGATAAAATCTCTTGGCATGAAAGTCATATAAGGGTATGAGTATCCACCCCAGAAATTCATGGTTTGTCCATGAGGATACCAGTAGTGATTTCCTGTTCCCTGGAAAAATGCGGAAAAATCTATTCCCATCCAATTGAAGGAAGTTGTAATACCGTATGAGAGTGAGGGAAGGGAATTACCCAATATTTTTCGGTCACCCGGACTATCAACAGTATTTTGCCCTATTCCCCAAATACCATCACCATCCAGATCTACAAACTTCAAGTCTCCTGCTTGCCATCCACCGGTCAATCTGCCGCTACTATAACTCAAATTTACCTCTTGAGCATAGGCTTTTGCCTCCTCGTCGGTTTTGAAATATCCGTCAGTAACAAATCCCCATATTTCACCAATCCTCATACCCTCATAGTAGCTTTTTGCAAATGACTTGTTAGGGTTGTCGTATTTGGTGATGACACTCTGATAATCACTTAGATTGAAAGAGACATCATACTGGAAAGGTTTGCCGAATAGCTGAAATTGGTCACGCCATCTAAGCGTTAATTCATAACCTTTAGTACGTAAGTCGGCTGCATTCATATCAGGTGAACTGGCGCCATAGACCCCGGGTAATGCGACACCTGCGGTAAGCATATCTTTTGTGTCCCTGATATAGACATCAGCCATTAGGTTGAACCTATTGCTGAGCATTGAAAAATCAACACCGAGGTTCCACTGTTGAGCGGTCTCCCATGTCAAGTCGGAAGCAATCGGTGCACCCAGTGAAGAATATTTACCCATAGCACCCCCCTCGCCAAAGGTATATCCCGCAAAATCTCTAATTGAGATCAAACGCATATAAGTGTAGTAAGAGGAAACGCTCTGATTGCCCAAAGAACCAAAAGAGAGACGTAGCTTCAAGTTATCCACTAAATCTTTTGCCGGCTCAAAGAAGGGCTCTTCCGAAATTCTCCATCCGGCAGAGGCTGAGGGGAACCAACCCCATCTATGTTCCTTTGCAAAACGGGATGTACCATCGTAACGTCCGCTCACTTCAAAAAGATAGCGTCCAAGGTAGTCATAATTGACACGAGCGAAGAAACCAAGCAATGCATAGCCTACCTGTCCTCCGCCTACGCCCGTTTCTGTGACTCCCGCCTCATTCTGTCCAACCAGATTCAAGTCATCCAGCGTAATTGACGAAAGGTCGCGTCCCCAGGCTGAAACCGATTTTCTGTAGAAATATTCGTAGTTAAATCCACCGGTAACTGCCAGGTGATGATCGTCATTAAATGTATCCTTATAGTTTGCAAAAACGTTGGTTGAGTAGAAGTGGCGAGTTGAAACGCTCTCATCAAGCTGGTTTTCACCTGCACCTGTATTGTATGAAGCGAGTTCGGAGTCGGGATATTCACGATACCAAAGTTCAGAAGAGCGGCTTGTGCTTTGTGTCTGATAAAAACGATATGTGAAATCCGCTGTAATGTTAAGCTGCTCAATAGGTTTAACAATCAATCTTGTAGTGTTTGAAAAATCCCGCCCAACATCAAGGTTTCTATGGGTGTTCTCATTAAGCATGATATGCCTTCCGTTGCCCACTTTGTAGTTTAAGTAAGGTGTTGAATAGAGCCAGCTTCCGTCAGGATTTTTCATCGGAAAACAAGCCAAAGCATGGCGCGCACCATAGCCTATCGTATTTTCAATACTGCCATCGCCAATGGATTTGTATTGTGAAGCAAAAAACGACGAGTTGTTGGATAAAGTTGTCCATTTGTTTATTTTGAAATCCACCTTTGAGCGTAAATTGTATCTGTCGAAAATGTCCGGATATGTTCTTTGCATACCTTCCTGGCGATTATAGTTGGCAGAGAAGAGGTACTTTATATCTTTTGATCCGCCGGTTATGGAAACATTGTCCTGTCTTACAGGCCTCTTCTCTCTAAACATCATATCCCACCAGTCATAATTGCCATAATAAACCCAGTGCTTACGCCCGTTTCGCATCTGTTCTACTACCCAGGGACGATCGGGATGCTCTGTCTTGTCATTAATACGGGCAAGCAGTTGCTGCATATCATAATCATTGTATTTGATATAATTTGTGCCGCTATCTGCCCACCAAAATTTATTAATAGTATAAACCGACCAATATCCGCGATTTTCGTAATCGGTAGATGTTGTGGGTTGCTCCCATCCTATACGTCCGCTATAACGGACTATTGCTTTGCTATCTTTTGTCGAACCCGATTTGGTAGTTACCAAAATAACTCCAAATGCAGCTCGCGCTCCATAAATCGCAGCTGCAGAGGCATCCTTGATTACCGATATGTTATCTACGTCATTGGGGTTTAGCCTGTTTAAGTCACCGGTATCACCCGTTACTCCATCAATTACCACCAGTGGTGCTGCTGAGTTGATAGAGTTTACACCACGAATGTTTATTGCACCCGTTGCTCCCGGTCTACCGGATGAAGTGGTGACATTTAATCCTGCGACAGAGCCTTGAAGCATATTGGTTACCGAGTGAGAGAGGTGATTTTCAAGTTTGTCGCTCTCAACGGTACTAACTGCTCCTGTCAAGTTTACACGTTTTTGTGTTCCATAGCCTACCACTACTGCACTTTCCAGCTGGATGATATCGTCCTGCATAAAAATCGTCACATAGTTTTTGTTCGCAGGAACATTTATCTTTGTTGTTATATATCCAATACTTGAAACGTTTAGAACTACATCTCCTTTTGGTACGGTAATAGAAAAACTACCATCAAGAGAAGTTGTAACTCCATGGTTGGTTCCCTCCAACATGACTGCCGCACCTATAACCGAATGTTCCCGAACATCAAGAACTTTTCCTGAAATGGTCCTCTCCTGAGCATGTAGAGTTATCCCCATCAGCATAAAAGCTGAAAGAATAATGAACTTAAGAATTCTCATAGAAAATAGGTTTTAATAATGTAGTTAAACTGTTATTTACTTCGGTATTCATCAATAGAATAGGCTTTTGGACGTTTCATGGTCTCCGTCCAGGAATTGCCAAATTCATCTTTAAATGTAATTGTCAAGTCAACATCAGCATCAGCGGCCTTCACTTTGAAAAAATGGGGTAAAGGCACAGTAATGAAGTTTGGCACAGATGTTATATCCGGATTATTGAATCTGGGAATTGTAAGAGCTGATATATGAAGAGGGTCGTAAGTGTAAACCTGCTTGTAATCAAGCTCTTTGCCCTGCTCGTCCACGACTTTCAGTGCAGAATTTCTGCTCCAATTCCAAATATTTATCAGCACTTCGTTGTTGTTGTTTGCCGGAAATGCATCAATGTATTTTTGGAAATTGCCCTGAATGGAAGATGGGCATTGTGGTATGTCTGCCATTGAAAACGATACGGAATTAAGGTCGTAAGTGCGGAATTGATAGTTTTCAGGATAGGAGGTAGCTTTGTAAGTATATTTCACATCGCTTCCGGAGAAATGCCATATGCCATAACCGCCCGGCGATCCATCAGGTCCCAAGTGAATTCCCGGCGTTAAATATCCTGACCACCACCAAGAGCCGCAAACTGAGCCTGCATTATGTTCGTATATATCGTACTCTCCCGTAATTGCATCATTAGGCGTCACATTGTGCATTGTATGGGTGTGTGCTGTGATGAAGCGTGTTTTGTAACCATCCAAAATATCAAATAGAGCTTTGGTGTTTTCCTCATCGTGACCTATTTTAAAGGAAGTTGTAGAGGTGGGATAGAAAACATGTATATGTTTCATGATCACGATTGGTGTAGCTTTATCCACATAAGAAAGGTCTTTGCGAAGCCAATTCAGCTGTTCCTCAGTTATACGTCCTTTATAATTTCTGGACGTAGTACCATCAAAGTCGGAACAGTCTATATTATCAAGAACCACAAAATGGATCTTCCCAATATTGAAAGAGTAGTAGGTTGGTGCAATCTCGTTGGCATATTTCGAGGATGCTTCCCAATCGGAGTATGCTTTATAGTCATTGTCGTGGTTCCCCATGCATTGGAATATCTGCAACCCCTTAATCTGATCATTCAATGTTTTTATGTACTCTGTCAAACCGAAGTTTCTCGAATACCAATATATCTCCCAGGTCATATCTCCCAGGGTTACGGCATAAATTGGATTATCTCCGGAAGACTTGACCAGATCGGATACATCTTTTGTAAAGGCTTTAAATTGCTCCAAATCACCTGTGCGGTTAGCCAGGTGCATATCACCGAAAGTGAGAAATGTAAAATTGTCCTGACTTTTACTGAGTTTATTAAGACTAAAATCAACCCGTTCCAAAGTGTTGATATCGCCCCTTACTTTATGGTGGATCGTAGGCAGCACGCCAACAGAGGGAGCCTCATACCCGCTGGGTATTGAAACAAACACATAGCCGAGCCTTTTGGTTGAAGCAAGTTGGTAAATGCCCTTCTTATCAGTAATCGTCACATCAATTCCGTCCGATACCACAACATTTGGTACTCCTTCACCGTTTGCTGTAACTACACCATATAGATTAGTCTTTTTATCAGGCTCAAATCCGGGAATTTTACTGACAGTGTTTATGAATACGTTCCCAAACTGCTTTCTTTTGTCGCCTCGTTTTATAGAAACTATATAAGTGTCTGATGGTGGGATATCAGTAAATTTCACGGTAAAACTATCCGTACTGACACCCAAAATAGGGAAGAGGTGTAATACGCCTTTTTCTAAAATAAATAGGTCAGTATTAGTCGGTGCTTTGCCCTCTTGTACCTGAAATGTGTATTCTGCTCCTTCATAAAGGTCTATGGTTGGAGGCAGCACGAAACTAACATCTACTTCATCGGTAACGGCGCCGGTTTCAGGTTTAATGCAAGATTTGTTTAAGGTGGAAAATGTTAAGAGAACAATTAACAGATTTATAGCAACTCTCATCGGTCGGTTAAAAGAATTAGTTAAGTATACGCGCAAAACTAATCAAGTCCTTAACTAAACCGATTACGAAAATGTTAAAATATCGTTAAAATTGTGTTACAACTTATTGATATATTAAACTTTTGTTTTTTGGAGCTTCTTCAGTTTTCTATTGAGCTGTTTTTACCGAATATTGCTGACGTAACGGCCTCAAAAGTACCACCGAGAATTTGAAAGAAATATCAATAGGCCTGCTAACAGATTCCTTAATTTCATATGCCAAGATTAGCCGTTCCTATCATAGCTCCTATCAGACCCATTAAATTTCCGGACATGTGAACAATGATTGCATAGGCATTGTTGTCATATTTTTCCTGATAATAACCGGCAATCAATCCAAGTACAAAGGTGAAAACAAGGGTTCTGAAAATAAAATATGCACCTGCACCCGAAGCGATAAGAATTAAGTGAGCCAATGAGAATACAATAGCGCCAATAATTACCGGCAGACTGATATGCCTTTTAAACAGTTTGATCCCTTTTGCCCGGAGAGGGTTGAGGATATTCTGAAGGAAACCGCGAAACAGCACCTCTTCTGTCACACTTGCCAGAATAAATATAAATAGGAAAAACTGTAATGGAGACATCACATCAAAGACATAATGATGTTCAGATTCAATACCACAGGCATTCCCAATGACCTCTATAAGAGAGTTTATTATTACTGCTGACAAAAAACCAAACAATATCGGCTTCCATATCTTTTTAAATTTTGGCCAGGCGATTTTGTAATTTACATACTTCCTAAGGCTACCAATCAACACTATAGAAAGTATAAACATAACAGAGTGGTTTACAAAGGAAGAAGGTACCAATTGAAGGTTCAATGTAATTTTTCCACCGGCAAAGCCGGCTAATAGAAATGCGATTATTGTTAATAATAGCCCATAAATTACTCGTTCGCTATTTTTCATCTTTTTCACTTAATTATTCCGTTCACCTACCCACCTCAACTATTGTTGATCCTTTTTTGCTTCTCTGGCCAGATGGATAAAAACGAGTATTATACCAATTACGTTGAGTCCGACTCCCATTCCCAATAAAAATCCTTCGGTAAAATCTCCAAAAGCACTTTGCGAAACACTGGCAAAAAAATCTTTTGATACATAAAGCACATTACCCAAGACTATGAGCGTAATGCCTGTTTTTAATTTTTTCATTTGATAATCCTCCATTATTTAAGTGTATTTATAAAATCATCTAAGGCTCTATCTATTTCTGCGCCATGCCCTTTCATCATATGCCCACCATCAGGAAATGTTACCAATGTGAGGTTAGGAAAACGATGTTTGGCTGCTTCAACCTTTCTAAAACTCGCCACATCGTCATCTTCAGAATGGACAATTATAGTTGGCATTTTTAATTCTTCCATGGGATAATCATGGAAATTCCTTTCCATATCAGGATTGGTCAATTTCCCATCCAAAATAACTCCCTCTTTTCTTGCTCCAACAGGCATAATATCTTTTACCGTGGATGAAGGCATTCCTATAACCCACGGCAAAAGCGGGCTGATTAAATACATTGCATAGTTGGACAGAAGCGGTTGGGGAGGTGCTTGATACTCCGAATATTTATCCGGCTCTTCATTGACGGGCATAGCAGAACAAAAGAGTATTAAACCTTTTACCCGCTCAGGGTAATCCAGAGCAAATCTGATAGCAGGAGTACCACCTGCGGAAGCCCCTAATACAAATACCTTGTCAATCTCCAAACTATCCAGCAATTCATTAAAAGCCTCGGCCTGCTCCTTTGGTGTACCTTTTCCCTTTATATCAGAACCTAAATATCCGAAACGCGATGGTGCAATTATGCGATTTTTTCCAACCCTACTCTTAATATTCTCATAGGCTTGATCATAACCGCCAAAAATTCCATGAACGGATAAAATTATTTCACCTTCTCCTGCATTTAAATAGCCAATCTTGCCGTAGGATAGATCCAATTCTATTTTGTTATAATAATCCAGTTTTTCCTTGGCCTTCCTCAAATCCATATGACATCTGACACCTTGTATCAGAAGGTACGCGGCTAAGATCAGTATGATGGCAATTAAAACTTTCTTCATCTCTTTTTTACTTACGCTTTACTCAAAAACGTTGAACTCTATTTTATCGATGGTTCCTTTGTAGTATTCGTAATCGCCCTCCGGCAAATGCCACATAACCTTGACATTTTCACCTATTTTTAAATTCTTCTGGGCCTTGTAGCCTTCCACAACGACCGAAAACTTAACTTTCTCGTATTTGTTTTTGGCAACTGTAAAATAGCGGTCTAATGTCTCAAAGTGGGTAAAAAATCCCTTGTCGTTAAAATGGAAAATACCGGAAACTTCAATCCCGTGATCTGCGAGCGTTCCTTTAACGGAATTATTATTTATCTCCTCCCATTTTACATTATCCGAAAGCAGATAACTCGGAATAAGCATAAATTCACAGAAAGTGGTTATCAGTGCCGATTGTGCCACTTCTTTGCTGTTATCATAAGCTACCTTTATCCAATTCATCAGCTTAACCTTCATTTCTCCATAACCATCATGATATAAATCCCTTGCTGCCACAGGCATACTCAAAATTTTCATGTAGGCGGACCTTCCCAGCGGCTTCACAGAGTTGAATTGCAGCGTCCTAAGTTTTTTCCACTTGTTTTTAGGAGAGATTTTCAACCAGCTCTCACTCCAACAAACATTGGCATTTACGGGGATCGGTCTGTCGATATAACCGCAAACGCGAAGGTATTTTTTCAAAGGTTCAGGCAGGAGTTTTATTGCCTCTTCGGTAAAAAATTTAACTCTTTGACCCCTATTTCTTTCAATAAGTTCAAATTTCTCTTTAATGAATGTTTTTATCATTTTAAATTTAGTTTATTGTCGTTTTCTGCTATTTGAGTCTTTAAATCGAGTAAAACCTGAATATACTCTTCAGGCAGGTCGTCGTGTATATTATGTGCGGATTGGAAACCTCCCAAGTATTTGCTCTCAGGCACTAAATCGACAACTTTTTGAACATCTTTTTCGTCCATTGCCGCCAGCAAAATCCCCTTTTTATCGTAGTATCCCGGCTCTGTTATCTCATTGGGAGCCACGTGCATCACCAGAGTGGGGGATTGAATGTTTTTCAATATTTCTTCCTGATCAAATCCTTCAAACCAGGAGAAATCGTAAAATGTAACTCCAAATCTTAAATCATATTTCCCTGTACCGTCTTGCAGGTTGGAATTTAGTGCATATAGAGAGTTTATTTTCAGCCCCGGCGGATAATACCAGATTTTGGGGATTCCTCCCGGATGCCTGTCCAAATATTTTAACGCGGGTTCTACCATTATCTTCTGCCAGGCATCGGGATGCATACTATTGATA
>DFOK01000078.1 GCA_002376715.1 Bacteroidales bacterium UBA3543
TTTGCCAAACCATTCGGCAAAGAGGATTCCGAGCGTTCCATATATGAGATTGTGGCTGAAAAGGGCTACACCGTTTCTTACGGCATGGAGGATTATAATGCTCTGAAAGATGGTACAGAAAAAATAATACTGCTTCAGGAAAAAGGTAAAGAGGAAAATGTTCTTCCCTACAAGAACGATATTGAGGAATCCGATCTCACATTAGCTCAGGTAGTCGATGCAGCTGTAAAGTTCCTTGAAAATGAAAAGGGATTTTTCATTATGGCCGAAGGTGGCAAAATAGATTGGGCGGCCCACTCCAACGACGTTGCCAATACCATTTTCGAAACACTCGATTTTGACGCCGCAATTGAGGTTGCATACAAATTTTATCAACTGCATCCCGATGAAACACTCATTGTGGTAACGGCTGACCATGAGACCGGCGGAATCTCACTTGGCAGTTCAAAAGGCTATAAAGTAGACCTGACAATAGTTAAGGAAATTTTGGATGATATCGAATATAGAGTTGATAGAACCGAAAGCGAGGGAGAAAAAGCTCCGGATGTCTTCAGTTATATGTCTGCAAAAGAGATTAACTCCTATGTCTCCGATAAAGCTAGTGTAGGCTGGACGACTACAGGGCATACCGGTGGAGCAGTACCCGTATTTGCAATAGGAGTCGGAAGTTCGCTCTTCAGCGGCCGTATGGATAATACCGACATCCCTAAGAAAATATGTCAGGCTGCGGGCATTATATTCTGATTTTAGACTTTTGGTAGTTTGTCATTGATTGTCTAACTTTGTCATTTTGATTATCAAAAAGTATGAAAAGAACTAAAGTTATTAAATTGCTTCAACAGGAACCCGGTGGCGAGGTGCTTGTAAAAGGCTGGGTCAGGACTAAACGAGGCAACAAAAACGTGACATTTATAGCTCTCAATGACGGATCTACCATTAACAACATACAGGTTGTCTGTGATACTACTGCTTTTGACGAGGCATTGCTAAAACAGATTACAACCGGTGCCTGCATTGCCGCCAAAGGTGACCTTGTGGCATCATTGGGTAGCGGACAATCTGTCGAAATCCAGGCACGTGAGATTGAGGTATTAGGCACTGCAGACCCCGATATTTACCCACTTCAAAAGAAGGGGCACAGCATGGAATTCCTACGTGAGATAGCTCACCTTCGTCCCCGTACCAATACTTTCGGCGCCATATTGAGAATCCGTCACGCAATGGCATTTGCCATTCACAAATTCTTCAATGACAAAGGGTTTGTCTATCTTCACACCCCGATTATAACAAGTTCCGACTGCGAAGGCGCAGGCGAAATGTTCCATGTTACAACTCTGAATCTGGAAGATGTTCCCAAAAATGAAGATGGCAGTGTGAATTATGATGAGGATTTTTTCGGCCGTCAGACTTCACTGACCGTAAGTGGTCAACTTGAAGGCGAGCTCGGAGCAATGGCTTTGGGAGATATTTACACCTTTGGTCCCACTTTCCGCGCTGAGAACTCCAACACGCCCCGCCACTTGGCTGAGTTTTGGATGATTGAGCCGGAAATGGCATTTTACGAGATAGAAGACAATATGGATCTGGCTGAAGAGTTTATAAAATATCTGGTACAGTATGCCCTCGATCATTGCAAGGATGATCTCAACTTCCTCAACAACATGATTGACAAGGAGCTGATTTCCCGCCTTGAAAGTGTTGTTAATACTAAGTTTGTCAGACTCTCCTACACTGAAGGTGTGGAAATTCTGAAAAATTCAGGAGTAAAGTTTGAGTTCCCCGTCTCCTGGGGTATAGACCTCCAGAGTGAACATGAAAGATATCTCGTAGAGAAACATTTTAAGAAACCTGTTATCCTTACCAACTATCCAAAGGAGATCAAGGCATTTTATATGAAACTTAACGAGGACGGAAAGACGGTTAGGGCAATGGATGTACTCTTCCCTAAAATCGGCGAAATTATAGGTGGTTCCCAAAGGGAGGAATCCCTGGAGAAACTCGAGCAAAGAATATCGGAACTCGGAATGGATCACTCCAACCTCTGGTGGTATATAGACACCCGCCGGTTTGGCACTGCACCTCATAGCGGATTCGGACTAGGATTTGAAAGACTTCTGCTTTTTGTGACCGGAATGGCCAACATCAGGGATGTCATTCCTTTCCCCAGAACTCCAAGGAATGCAGAATTTTAACATAAAATTTTAACCATTATGCTTATTATCGGTATAGCCGGCGGCACCGGCTCAGGCAAGACTACAGTGGTCAAAAAAATCTCGGAGCGACTTCACAACAAAGTGGTTGTAATCCCACAGGACTCCTATTATAAAGACCAAAGTCACCTTCCGATGGAGGTACGCCAAGAGCTAAATTTTGACCATCCGGACGCTATCGATTTTGAACTGCTCGTACAGCAACTTAAAGAACTCAAGGAGGGGAAGATAATTGAACAGCCGGTCTATTCCTACATCACCTGCTCCAGATCAACCACAGAAACCGTTAAGGTCTCCCCTGCTCCAGTAATCATAGTTGAGGGTATCCTTATCTTCACCTGTAAAGAGCTCCGGAAGTTGATGGACATAATGGTTTATGTCGACGCAGATGATGATGACCGTCTGATGCGTGTTATCTCAAGGGATATCATGGAGAGGGGTAAAAGCGTGGAAAAAGTAATGGAACGCTACCAAAAGACAGTCAAGCCGATGCACCTGCAGTTTATCGCCCCAAGCAAGCGCTACGCCGATATTATCATCCCGCAAGGCGGCCACAACAAAGTAGCCATCAACATACTTATCGCAACAATCGGGCAAGCACTCGAAAACAACGACTGATGGAGGAGAAGCACAATAAAAACAATAAAAGAACTGGACAGAGGGTCGGGTTGTACCTGACCCTTATTTTCCACCTTTCGGTACTTATAGTGCTGTTGCTAGTATCCATCAATTCATTGGTGGCTCCTGAGGCCTCATTTGTTCTGGATTTTACCAAACAGGAGCAAATTGAAGAGGAACAAAGAATGATGGAATTAAAAGAAGATATTAGCCGCGAGCTGGATCACCTTCTCACTATTCCCAGAGGACAGATCCGCAATATAGCTGTGGATGTAGGCACTCGATTAAAGGATGACCGTCATTCCAATCCTGACCGGGTCTATGAAGAGGCTCGCGAACTGCAGCGAAAACTGGATGCCTCCAAAGAGGATGCGCTGAAAGAGGAGTCAACTGAAACAGTAGACCTCAATCCTGAGCCGGAAAAAGAAAAGAAAAAAGAGGAATCTCCCACCTACAAAGGTCCTTCAGTCATTTCCTACCGGCTTGATGGACGCAAGGCACATTTTCTTCCTGTCCCTGCCTACAAAGGCTATGGTTCTGGAGATGTTTTCGTGGAAATAGTCGTAAATCCAAGAGGACGAGTTATCGATGCACGCGTAATGGAAAGCATTTCGAGCGCGGATAAATCGCTTCACGACTTTGCGATAGAGGCTGCGATGCGCTCCCGCTTCGCAGCCTCAGAAGGTTCCGGACCCCGCCAAACCGGCGAAATCCATTACCGATTCATCGGACAATAAACCGTGGTGCGGGGTACGAGTTACGCGGTACGGGGTACTCTAAACTACTCTCCCAGTACTCTTTTGATAACATTATCATTCTTCAGATAGATCGGATAGAAGGCATCGTCATCCATAGGTGTATATCTGCCGATAACCGCTTTGACCTGTGTCATTATTATTTCTCCTGAAATCTCCCAATCAGACTTTGAAGGGATGACACCATTTGCCGTCGTGTATTCTATGAATTCTTTCTTCAGATTAAACTCAGAGAAAAAAGTGTAGAGAGCATCCAGATCCGTGATACTTCTCATCCGTGCACGATGCTTATCGCTGAATTTATTGGCAAATTTGACAACCAGACTCTGACGATTGCACTTTATCAGATAATCGGAAACACCTACCGTGTCAAGAGGCACAAAAACATCGGGAATAATACCTCCACCACCATACACTACCTTTCCTCCGGGAGTAACATATTTGAGTGAATCATTAACCTTGATGCTGTCCGCACTCATCATCTCACCATGCTCATACCGCTCTAAAATATCCATATCGTACTTGTCGGAATAGGGTTTCTGGATGCATCTGCCTGTAGGGGTATAGAAACGTGCCACTGTCAGACGTATACCCGATCCGTCCGAAAAATAGACCGGTTCCTGCACAAGACCCTTTCCAAATGAGCGCAACCCATAGATCAGAGCTCTGTCATTGTCCTGCATCGCTCCCGCAAAAATCTCACTTGAAGAGGCTGAGGCTTCATTTATTATCACGGCAAGTTCAATATCCTTGCAACTGCCCTTGCCATCCGCAACAAAATCCTGACGGGGACGATTTTTACCCTCCATATAGACTACAAGATCACCCTTTTTCAAAAATTCGTTGGAGAGCATCATTGCCTGATCGAGATATCCGCCGGTATTATCCCTCAAATCGAATATAAGCCGTTTCATCCCCTTTTCACGCAGGGTAAGGGTTGCTTGAAGGAATTCAAAATAGGTTGTCTTGGAAAATTTGGCTAGTTTGATATATCCCGTGGTATCATTTATCATAAATGCCACATCCACACTATTAACCGGAATCATATCCCTGACAATGGTAAAGGGGATCAGCTTTTCTTCACCATTCCTCTTGAGTTCCAGTTTGACCTTTGTACCCCTGGGTCCTCTCATCATCGACACCATAGAATCCTGATGCATATTAACTCCGGCAACATTTCTGTCATCAATCTTTATTATGCGGTCTCCGCTGAGCAGCCCCGCTTTCTCGGAAGGGCCGCCGGCAATGACATTGGTCACTATCGCCGTATCATTGGGGACGTTAAACTGAATACCGATACCATCAAATCCCCCCTGAAGAGCCTCATCGGCTTTTTCCAGATCCATTGGAGGCAAATAGACCGAATGAGGATCAAGTTCCGCCATAAAAGCGGGAAGGATTTTTTCCGTCACGGCCTTGTGGTCGATATCGTCAACATAGTCCTTATCCACACTATTGAGCACAAGCATAAGTTTTGCCCAATCATCTTTCGTGGCATCCAGGTCTATCACATTCTTTTTGGAAACTCTCTGAATCATCAAGACCAGCATCAGAACGATGATAATCCATACCGATATCCTCAGTATTCTCATAGTTTTGTCATTGCCCATGATAAAGGAGAATTATAACTGTTGAACCTCAATGCCCGCCCTTCGAAGCAGATCAATACCGTCAGTAATACGATAATCTTCATGATAGACTACCCTCTTGATACCGGCCTGTATGATAAGTTTGGCACATTCCAGACAGGGAGAGGCAGTCACATAAAGTGTCGAACCTTCACTGCTGTTACCGCTCTTTGCCACCTTGGTTATGGCATTCGCTTCAGCGTGGAGAACATAGGCCTTGGTGGCACCGGTTTCATCCTCACACACATTTTCAAAGCCTGATGGTGTGCCATTGTATCCATCTGATATTATCATTCTGTCCTTGACAATGAGCGCACCAACCTGTTTGCGTTTACAATAGGAGTTTTTTGCCCAGACCTGTGCCATCTCGAGATAACTCAAGTCAAATTTAGTTTGCTTGTTATTATGCATTTCAATTCTCTATCTAGTTGCTTTCGGCAGGAGCGCTGCTTCTCTGGTAAATGTAGCGCTTGATACTGCGTTTGGGTGTTTTTTCAAATTCTTCAGGAACAATCTCTACTCCGGCCAGTTTGCAATAGTTGGGAAGTTCGAGATTGGCAATCTGGATGTCTTCCTGAAGTTTTTCGAGAAGTTGCTCTTCCGAAAGCCCCTCTTCATCTGCCTGATCGAAATCGGGAAAGATAAGAGCAATCAAGGAAGATTTATCCTCAACCACAAGTGCCTCTACTACATAAGGCAGGTTATTGAGGATACTCTCTATCTCCTCAGGATAGATATTCTGGCCCGAAGGACCGAGAATCATGGTTTTACTACGTCCTTTAAGGAAGAGATATCCATCAGAGTCCATCACACCCATATCGCCGGTCTTTAACCAGCCGTTACAGAGTACTTCATCAGTAGCCTCCTTGTTTTTATAATAACCAAGGAAGACATTGTCGCCCCTTACATAGATTTCCCCCGGAATATTTTTAGGGTCTTTTGAATCAATCTTGATTTCCATTCTGGGAGCAGCTTTTCCGCAAGAGTAAAGTTTAGTCTTGTCCCATGGAGCGTACGCTATGATGGGAGCACACTCGGTCATGCCATAGCCCACTGTAAATGGAAAGTTGATTCTTTTGAAGAATGCTTCGGCTTCGCGGTTAAGGGCGGCTCCGCCAATAATCACCTCTTTAAATTTGCCACCAAAAGCAGACACTATGCTATTGAGTATCTTTTTCTGGATCATCTGGTCTATTACAGGAAGATTGAGCAGGAGCTTGATCCTATTCTTGTTGATTATGGGGGCGAGCATCCTCTTATAAATTTTCTCAATAATAAGCGGAACAGCAATAATGATGTCCGGCTTGATCGTACCCATAGCATCCAGGATAATATTAGGGCTGGGTAGTTTAGTTAGGAAGTGTGTATGTCCTCCTACAGACATTATAAACATAAATTCGAACATCATCCCATACATGTGTGCCGTAGGAAGCATGGATACAAGATTGGAGGTATTGTTAAGTTGCGGATGTACCGCCTTCGCAAAAAGAATATTGGAGTGGAGAGACCTGTAAGGAAGCATTACTCCCTTTGAGAAGCCCGTAGTACCGGATGTATAGTTGATCATCGCAAGCTCGTTGGGAGAGTCTTCATAGTACTTTACATTGGCTGGGGTAAAGCTATTTGGATATTTCTTACCGAACAGCTCATTTAGATGCTCCCTGGCTTGGATATATTTCTCATCCTTTGCAAAGACGACACTGACATCATTCATAGAGAGTATCGCCTCTACATCAGGCATTTCTGCACTATTGAGGTTCTCCCAAATTGAGTCTCCGACAATAAGAATTTTTGAGTCGGAGTGATTGACCAGATTATGTATGTTTGCCGGTTTGAATTCGTGAAGAAGTGGCACAGGTACGGCTCCATAGGTAAGTGTAGCAAGGAAGGCCACTCCCCAGTTTGACTGGTTGCGGCCACAAATTGCTATTTTATCTCCTTTGACGATATCGCAGCTCTCGAAGAATATATGCAGTTTTGCGATTCTTCGCGCTACATCGCGATAGTTAAGAGTAAGTCCCTTGTAGTCAGAGAGTGCAGGGCAATCCCAGTTCTTTTTAAAACTCTCTTCGAACAGTTTGTTGACAGATTTTTTCATCGGTTATTATTATGTAAAGGCCTGCAGCTCGCAAAGATGCGAGTAAAGACCATGGTTATTAATCAATGTATCATGATCACCTCGCTCAACTATTATACCATTCTGCAGCACGATGATTTCATCTGCGTGGCGAATGGTGGAGAGGCGGTGAGCAATTACCAATGAGGTACGGTATTTCATAAGATTGGAAAGCGCTTCCTGCACTAATCTCTCGCTTTCTGTATCAAGTGCAGAGGTGGCTTCATCGAGGATGAGGATCGGAGGATTTTTCAGCACAGCCCGAGCAATGGCTATTCTCTGTCTTTGACCTCCGGATAGTTTAGTTCCTCTATCTCCAATATTTGTTTGATAACCCTGTTCCGTTTGTAGTATAAACTCGTGTGCATTTGCGATTTTCGCCGCATCTTCTATCTGCTCCTGCGTAACATTTTCCATACCGAAGGAGATGTTGTTGGCTATGGAGTCATTGAAAAGAATAGGCTCCTGGGTTACTATGCCCATCTGTGATATGAGATCCGTGATCTTATACCTTCGGATATCTACCCCGTCGAGTTCAATGGAGCCCCCGGTAACATCCCAAAATCTGGGTAAGAGGTCAGCCAAAGTGGATTTACCGGCGCCAGAAGGGCCTACGATTGCCACCATCTTCCCTTTTGGAATGATAAAGGAGATTTCTTTGAGTACGGGTTCATCCGTATAACGGAAGGAGACGTTTCTATACTCTATTGAATGCCTAAATGAAGTAAGCGGCAGGGGATCGGGGTCTTCTTTAATATCGGAGGAAGCGTCCAGAATCTCAAAAATCCTCTCTCCGGAGACAATTCCTTTCTGCACCGCTGCAAAGGAGTTGGCCATCGCTTTTGCTGGTTCCAGCACCTTCCAGTAAAAGCCGATATAAACTATGAATTGCGGCCACGTCATCCCCAGATTACCGTTGAAATTGAGCCATCCGCCGTAGAAGAGCACCAGCGCGGCTATGGAGATGCCGAGAAACTCCGAAGTCGGCGAGGCTAGTTCTTGTCTGTTGGAAACCTGTCTGCTCACCTTACGATGGCGCTCATTGTAGCGTTCAAAGCGTTTTTCAACATATTTCCGGGCATTGAAGGCTTTGATTATTCTCGATCCGGATATAGCTTCCTCATATTGGCTGAGAATCTGTCCCATTAACGACTGGGTCTCCACCGAGTCTCTTCGAAGTTTGCGGGTTATGCGGGTAACTATCAACGCAGAGATCGGCAGGGCTATAAGTGAAACTGCAGTCAGACGCGGAGACATATAAAATAACATGGCAAGAAAACCCACCACAAGAAGCGGCTCCCTGAACATCACATGAAAGCTGCTGGCAACGCTATTCTGCACCTCATTGACATCATTTGAAATGCTCGATAGGATGTCTCCTTTTTTTCTGTTGTTAAAATAACCTATATCCAGGGAGGCAATCTTACTGTAAAGGTCCCTCCGGATATTCTTCATCAGGCTGGTTTTCATACTTACCAGTATCCTCTGTGAAAAATATCTGCACACATCGGAGAAGAAACAGGCTACAATCAGCGAAAGCGAAACAAATAGCAAAGCCTTAACCACTCCGCCGGAGGCGGCTATTGAGGAGAGAAAATAAGAAAACAGATCGTTGACATATTGGATGGAAAACGAAAACTCAGGCCTTGCCACTGTTTGTGGAATCGTATCGGATTCGAACAGCACAGTCAGAAAGGGACCGAGAAGGGCATAATTTGCGATACCGAATATCACGGAGAAGATCGATAAGGCCAGATAACCGGGCCAGTACCTTCTCCAGGGCTTCGCATATGCCAGTATTCTCTTAAAAGTTTCCATCTATTACTGATGCAAAAATAGTGTTATCTTACAAAGATACTAAAAAATAGTTAGGAGGTCCGAGTTCAATACTCAATATTCAAACAACCCGAGCCTAAAAGTACAAATACTTTCTAGACTCAGGTTATTTAAAGCGTATTAGACAATTGTACCCCGCAACCCGTAACCCGTAACTCGTACCCCGCAACCCGCAACCCGCAACTGAAAAGGCGACCGTAGTCGCCTTTTCATTACTCTTCTTCAGGAACTATACGGATGAGCTCCACTTTGAATTTCAAAGTCTCG
>DFOK01000005.1 GCA_002376715.1 Bacteroidales bacterium UBA3543
AACGGGAATTATAAGGTCAGTAAGGAATTCTTAGGCAAAATTCGTCGCTAGTTAATGCAGCAAATTTTATACCTCAAAGCGAGAAATGCTCTTATTTAGAAGAATTTTCAGCAATATGTGGCGATAAGCTCCCTTATTTCAGCCTTGGCGGCTTTCCAGCGCGGAATGTCAATCTTCGGGCCGATTACCTCGACTACTTTTGCGGATATGATGGAACCCACTTCTCCACAAACTTTTAATGGCATCCCCATAGAGTGGGCATATAGAAATCCGGCAGCATAAATATCTCCGGCGCCCGTGGCATCAATTGTATTTGCAGGCCAGGCTTCAATATAGTGATACTCGTCTCCCTGACGCACCATTGAGCCATCCTTACCTATCTTAACGACTGCTATGTCACACAATTCAGCGATGATATCAAGTGCTTTTCGGGGCTCATGGCCGGTAAATGAGGTGGCCTCTGTCTCGTTGGCAAAGACAATGTCTATATAGTTTTTGACTATGTCGTGCAGAAAGGCATTGTTGGACTCCACAACATTGTAACTGGCCATATCCAGGCAAATGATCATCTCCTTCTTTTTGCCGATTTCCACTGCGCGACGGATTAAACGCTGATTTTGCACCAGATAGCCCTCAAGATAGAGATAGTCATATCCGTCGAAATATTCAGGTTTGAGATCTTCGGGCTCAAGCTGTAACGCCGCACCAAGGTAGGTGGCAAAAGTTCTGTCCGCATTTGGTGCGGTGATGAATACCATCGCCCGACCTGAGGCGGCAGTACCTTTGAGCAGGTTGGAGCGTATGCCGTTCTGCACCTGCTCTGCCTTAAAGAGCGACCCCAACTCGTCGTCGCCCACCTTGCCTATGAATCCTGCCGGCATACCGAAGATTGCGGCTCCGGAGATTGTGTTGGCGGCCGAACCGCCGGCCACATATTGAACTCCAATCTCTTTGAGGCTCTCCCAGATTACATTGCCCGTCTTGGCATCTACATGCTGCATACTGCCTTCGGGTAGATTGAATTTAGTGAGGAGAGTGTTGTCGGGGAGGATTGCGAGGATGTCAGTTAGTGCGTTGCCTATGCCAAGTATGGATTTCATATGAATGGTGTTATTCTGTCTGTTTGGCTACAAACATAAGAATTTTTGTACTTTTGTGCTACAAATCGAGATTAAGATGAATCAGATAAAGAAAAAGGTAAAGATAAAAGATGTGGTAAAGTATCTGCTGATGTTGGCTTTGGCGGGTCTCTTGCTCTATTTTGCCTTCCGCGATATAAGTTGGGATGATTTTGTGGAAGGGCTGCGCAGCTGCAATTACTGGTGGATACTTCTCTCAATGATTATATCCTGGATTGTTGTGGTTCTAAGAGGCTGGAGATGGCGTTTGATGATGCGCCCTCTGAGTAAGGAGATAACCCGCCTGGAGGCCTACGATGCATATAACATCTGTTATCTGGCAAATTTGGTGCTCCCCCGTTCCGGTGAAGTAGTCAGGTGCGGTATGATTGCCAACAGCGGTAAGGCCACTTTTGAAGGGGTTCTTGGCACCGTGGTGCTTGAGAGGACCTGGGATCTGATATGTGTAGTGATTGTCACTCTACCTCTCTTCTTTTTCGGCACATTTAAAGATTTCCTCATAGAGAAAATGTGGCAACCGTTTGTGGAGTCGCTTCCATTCAAGGCTGTTTGGCTATTTGTAGGCATCATCCTTTTTATTGTAGCAATTGTACTGATTTTCCGCGCGTACCGCCAAAAAATTGCATCCACACGTTTCGGAGCAAAAGTCATAAAGGTTTGGAAAGGACTTGTAGATGGTGTAAAGGCCGGTTTCAGGATGGAATACAAATGGGCATTCTTCGGCTACTCCGCCCTTATTTGGATAGGTTATTGGGCGATGAGTCTCTTTACGCTTTATGCATTTCCGGTAGCTGCCGGACTATCTATCTGGGATGCGCTTTTTTTGATGGTCGTAGGTTCTTTAGGCTGGATTGTGCCGGTGCAAGGGGGCTTCGGAGCCTATCATTTCATCGTCGCCATGACACTCGTTCCTGTCTATGGATTCACCCAATCGGACGGATTGATTTTCGCTACGATTTCTCATGAGTCGCAGGTGGTTCAGATGCTCATATGCGGTCTCATTTCTATCATCACTTACGCAATTTACAGCAAAAAGTACAAGAAAGCTATGTAGTCGCCTAAGAAAAAAGAGACCTAATTCGATTATTTTTTAAAAAATTGTCAATAATAAAAAAAATATATTACCTTTGTTACTGAATAGGTAGACTGCATCGCATTCCGTACCAAAGACTCATATTGAGATGTAGGACCTTTTTTGGGGGATGTAATGCCAAATTTGCGTATAAGGTAAGAGTTACTGATACCAAAAAGGCTATATTAAGTACCAAAAGTAAATTGTATTTAAGTAAATTCTTGGAATAACACTTTATAAACATACAGATTATGAAACAAAAGCTATTCTTTTTTATCATTCTCGCATTGTTGCTGAACGGAGCACCGGCAGTAATCGGCTCGCATAGTGCTTCTGCGCAAAACTATGCAATTAAGACAAACCTTGTTTGGGATGCTACGGCTACACTCAATGCCGGTTTTGAGTTTAAGTTAGCACCTAAGTGGACAGTGGAAATCCCCGTTAACGTTAACGCCTGGATGAAACCCGGTGATGATACTCCCAAATGGAGGCAATTGACGGTCCAGCCTGAAGTAAGATATTTCTTCAAGGAAGCTTTCAAGGGTCATTTCGTAGGCTTTCACGCTCACGGTGGAACATTTAATTTAGGAGGTATAAAACTTCCCATTAACTTTCTAGGTTCGGACTTTAACAAGTTAGAGAAGTTAGACAATCGCTACGAGGGATGGCTTGTTGGTGCAGGAGTTAACTACGGTTATGTGATTGGACTCTCTCCTCATTGGAAACTTGAGTTAGAGCTTGGAATTGGCTACGTCTATCTGGATTATGACATTTTCAAATATGCTTTAGCCGGCAAACAGGTTGGTAGCAACACTCATCACTATTTTGGTCCGACCGAGCTTGGCGTTACAATCGCTTACCTGTTTTAATTGAATCCAAAGGTTAGCCACTAAAGTCTTTTTAGTCGAGTCTCGTTGTATCCGTTATCTTTATCGGTTGCAACGGATTTCGCTTTGTTTCTTAATCAAACAGTCATGTAAAAGCATGGCTGTTTGGTTTTTTATACTATTACAAAAGGTGCGGCAGCGAACCCATTTGTAAGTTACACTAAAAAGTAATGGAAATCCGTATGCCGGTATGAAAATGACGATGATAATATAGTGCCGGTGATAGTTTTATTTTTATGCTAAATGCTTCGATCCAGGAGCACAAATACCAAACAAATAATGCGCATTTTCTGCTAATAGTATGGAGATGCGCTTTTTTTTATTTTTTTCGACAAATAAATCAGATTTTTAATAGAAGGAGAGCTAACAAATTATAAGTTCGTTAAATGGATTTGGAGCGGGTCTGTTCTCAAACCGGTTATCTCTATAATGACTTGAATTACATATTATTGTACCAGGAAATTTTATAAATGATAGATTTTGCTCCTCAAGTTATGTGTTACTCCATTTTGTTAAAACCTTGTTTTTAGTTGCAAAATGTAATTATGCACCATGGCGTAGCACGTATTTGTCTAATAGTCTATAAGTCAACATATTGTGGAGGAATAGTTCTCTCTTTTCGAGAATAAAAATCCCATTTTTCTATTTTATAAGGAAAGTTGCGAAATAAAATAATATAAATACCTTTGCCACCCGAAAGTTGTAAATTATAAAAAGTATTAACTACTTCTCTCTTCCCAAGGGAGATTTGCATCGTATTCCACACAAGGACTTGTAAAATCTACAGGGCCTTTTTCTCGATGGATGCGGTGCTTTTGTTGCGTAAAAGTGAAGGCAATTGTAGGTTTAACTGCCGGCAACGGAGAGGAACAGATTGAAAAATTAATTTGAGCAAAGCCTCGGAAGAGGTATGTATGAACATAACGAATATGAAACGAAAGTTATTCTTATTTATATTTTTTGCATTGCTTCTGAATGGGGTACCTGCACTGATCCGATCTAATGGTGCCTCTGCTCAGAACTTTGCGCTTAAGACCAACTTGCTCTACGATGCTACTGCGACAATCAATGCCGGCATAGAGTTTAAAATTGCGCCTAAGTGGACGATGGACATTTCAAGCAACTTCAATGCCTGGATGACCCCAAATGATTCCGATCCTGACACAATCGACCCAAAATGGAAACACTGGACGATACAGCCTGAGGCCAGATATTACTTCTGCAATCCCCTCAGTCGCCACTTTATTGGTATCCACGCTCATACAGGTAATTTCAATGTCGGTGGTTTGAATATTCCTCTGAACCTTTTAGGAACGGACTTCAGACAGCTTAAGGAAATGCGCTACCAGGGATGGTTTGTAGGCGGAGGAGTCAGCTATGGCTATGTGATTGCTATAAGTACCCACTGGAACATTGAGTTTGTTCTCGGTTTGGGCTACTCTTATACGGATTATGATGTTTTCCTTTGTCCTGCATGTGGTAAGCAGGTCGGTAGTGGTACTCATCACTATGTCGGTCTTACCAAGGCTGCCATTTCACTTGCGTACCTATTTTAAAGATGACTACTATGAGAAAATATATTGCAATACTCGCATCTCTGCTGGCATTGATATTCAGTGCCAATGCGCAGACGATTATGAATGGTTCTCTGGCTATCGACAGGATAGAGATCAACCGCAGCGGTGAACATATCATAATCGACATGAAGATCAATCTCAGTAAATTAGAATTAAAGAGCAGTCAGGCAGTACTTATCACACCGGTTTTGGTTAATAATGACCGGCGGCTGGAACTTTCTTCTATCGGTATCTACGGTCGCGATAGTTATATCAACTACAAGCGCTCTATTGGAGAGATTATGCTCGGAGGCCCGGATGAGATCAAATTCCGCAAATCCGAAAAGCCTGATGTGCTCAACTATCAGAAGGTGCTTCCTTACCAGAGTTGGATGAATGGGGCGAGGATGATTATTGAAAAGGAGGTGCACGGCTGCTGCGATCGCATTGATGATCGCGTAGAAGCGCTGGTAGGCGGTTATGAGGAGTTTATCTATCAGCCCGAGTTCATTTATGCAATACCGGTGGGTAAAGCCAGGGCTAAAGTACACTCACTGGAGGGTACTGCAATGATTGACTTTCCGGTCGGCAAGACAACTATTATTCCCGACTACAGATCCAATAGAGCCGAGATAGATAAGATTGTCGGGACTATCAAATCGGTGGCTGATGACAAAGATGCAATCATAAGTAACATTACCATTACCGGTTATGCATCTCCCGACGGTCCTTATGGGATCAACGACCGTCTTGCGCGCGAGCGTACCACTGCTTTAAAGAATTATGTGTCGGATTTACTTGGAACTACCGGTCAGTTCATTTCCACCAGCCATGTGGCTGAAGATTGGGAGGGGTTTAGGGCAAAAATAGCTGACTCACATATGACCAACCGCGATGCAATTCTGGCTATTATCGACAGTCAAGATGAACCTGACCGGCGAGAGCGTAAGATCAGACAGGCTTATCCCAAGGAGTTTGCCACTTTCAAGGAGACTATTTTCCCTGCTTTACGTCGCACCGACTATAAGGTCGAATATGAGATTCGCACCTATACTGATGTGGAAGAGATCAAGGCCCTTGTGCGCACTGCTCCTCAAAAGCTATCCCTTCAGGAGTTTTATTTGGCTGCCAGCGAGATGCAGCTGGGAGGAGATGAATTTGACTATATCTTCGAGACGGCAGTAAAGATGTTCCCTGACGATGAAATAGCTAACATAAATGCAGCCAACGCTTCTATGAGCAAAGCCAATCTCAAGGATGCGGCCTCTTATCTGGCAAAAGCCGGCAATAGTGCTGAGGCTGATTATGCCAGAGGAGTGCTTGCTGCGCTCAATAAAGAGTTTGCTGCAGCCATTATTCATTTACAAAAGGCTTCTGATGCCGGTCTTTTCAAAGCAGCTAAGGTGGCTGCAGAGATTGAAAAGGTAGGCCAGAATGTATTTAAGCTTCCTTAACAAATTTGGAATCATATTCATTTTATAAATCATTATTAACAATTTAATTCTAAAGTTATGAAATTTAAAGCTTTTTTATTGAGTGCCATTGCACTCGTGTTGTTTGTAGGCTGCGAGAGAAACATCGAGCCTGAATTCAACAGTGCAGAGTCCTTTTTGGCCGTTAAAATTGTTTCTCCTTCCAATGCTGCAACAAAAGGTACGCAAGGCGGTTTTACCAGCGGTACCGCGGATGAGGCTA
>DFOK01000031.1 GCA_002376715.1 Bacteroidales bacterium UBA3543
ATCCGTGATAAGTTGTACACGGGAACCTCTTCCCGAACTTGATTATAAAGAGGGAAAGCTCGTTACTATCAGCGCTACTATTCCACCGGAGACTCGCGTCGCATACAATGACACAACTCTCAAACTTTCATGGCAGGACAAAGATACACTCCTGCTTGCCGGATATGATGGTACGACTTATAAGGGAAGCAAGAAATTTCATTGGACCGGAGGCGATAGTTTTCAGGGAACAGAGGTACCTGGCGCCACAACCTACAAGGCCTACTATCTATCCAAGGGCATAACTTTGGATGAGACTACCGGCGAAGTGCGACTTCCCGCTGACTTTTGGAAACAGACACAAAACGGGAACAATTCCACGGCTCACCTCCGCAATAAGTTGCTCCTGTTTGACGAGAATGCAAACCCCATCACTCAGAGATTTAGCTTAACCCTAAAGAGCAGCATCATCAGATTGAATCTCAGTGGTATCCCGCAAGATGCCGGAGAGCTGTATCGGCTGATTTATACGGTAGAAACTGCAACGGGAGTATTCGAATCCGTTTCGATTGGTGTAACCGGCGTGACCTTCTCTGCTCATCTAAATAACATTACCGCTTTTCTCTCCTTTGATCCCACCGAAATGACGAATATTGCTGCAGGCGGAAAAGTGATAATATCTCTCTACGGAGAGAAGTCGTATATGTGGAAGAATGATGCAGTTACGCAAGCAAAGATCTACGCTGCAGGAAAGCGCTACACGGGTGCTGTGAGCAGTGGTTGGATAGAGATAATCAACCCACTCCGTTATGTTGCCAAATATAATGTAAATCCTGCCGGTACAGGCTTCGTGGGGGATTTAACTGCTTGCGATGTTAGTGGTTACTTCAATTGGGATCAAGCATCGGCTATTTCTCTTCCCGGCTACCACCTGCCGAGCCGAAAAGAGTGGCGAAGTATTGTGCCGGAGGCTTATGGTTATGTTTTCTTCAAGACTACAGTTGACAAACATATTACTGAATATGTCACAGTCAGGAATCAGAACATCACCATGACCTGCGATTATCGCAATGTCGGAACTCAAGACAATCCGGCTCCCAGTTATGCTCTTCGCTATAAGGGGACTGATATGCTCTCTGCCTGGAAATATGAGTATCTTAATTATAATACAAACAACTGCCATCTGAAGGTTACTTGTCGTAATGTAGTACCGTCTGTTACTATTGCTGATATCGTCAATACGGATTACTGGAATACCAATACCAAGAACGATGTTGTTCGTTATTTCCCGGCTAGTGGCTGGGTGAGTTCAGGCCACCCAAACGTCGTGGGCTCGTACGGCAAGTTCTGGTCCTCCACGAAGTACGAACATCACACTTATGATAATTTATATTATTGTATGTACTTCAGCCCTAACAATGTGCAATTTCACAGAGACAATCAGCTCTTAGAGTATTCGGTTCGTCTCTTCTACGACAATGATTAATGAACTGCACCCCAAAAGTTGAACAAAACATAAACTCAAATAATGACCAATTTAACCTAAAATATTTTGTCATATTAAAAATTGAATCACACACTCAAATTCCATTGACTATGAACACAAGAGAATTAAAATCGGCGGAACAATATAACGCACCGGACATCGAAGTCATCGAAATTGCACTGACCCAAAACATCCTGACGGCAAGTCTTCCCGACGTTGGAGACGGAGGAGATGCCTGGTAGAGGGGTTAGCTATTAGTCGTTAGCCATTGGCTATTGGCTATCGGCCCTGAGCAAGAGAGTGCAATGGGCTACAAAAAGAGGATAAATAATTGATAAATTCGAGGTTATTGGCAAAGCTCTGCATCAACTAAATACGGAATCACAGCCAACAGCCGGCAGCTTAAACTAAAACAATATGAAATTTAAACTATTTATTTTTACACTACTTGCCTTATTTATTACGAGCTGCACGCTTGAGCCTTTTCCCGAACCCATAGAAGAAGATGGACAGATCGTGACTATTAGCGCAACTATCCCACCGGAGACCCGTGTTACATACGATGACACCGACCGCAGCCTTTCATGGCAGACCGGTGACACACTTCTGCTTGCCGGATATGATGGCACGACTTATAAGGGAAGCAAGAAATTTCACTGGACCGGAGACGATAGTTTTCAGGGGACAGAGGTACCGGGGGCCACAACCTACAAGGCCTACTATCCAGGGAATGTCATTACGCTGGATAAGAACGGTAACGTACAACTACCTGCCTACTTTTGGCAACAGACACAGGACGGAAACAATTCGACGGCACATCTCAGAGATAAGCTATTTTTAAGTGACACGGTGGCCAAGGCTACAAATAACACCTTTTCCTTAACCTTACGCAGCAGCATAATCAGATTGAATCTAAGTGGTATTCCGCAAGAGGTTGGAGAACTGGATCAACTGATTTATATGGTGGAGACTGCATCGGGAGTATTCAAATCCGTGCCACTTAATGTTTCCGGAGTAACTTTTTCTGCTACTGTAAGTAGTATTACCGCTTTCCTCGCTTTTGACCCTCTCTTCGTGACGAATATCGCTGCAAACGGAAAGGTGAGAATAATCCTGCTCGGAGAGCAACCGTATGAGTGGAGTGCCACAAGTATCGATGGCAAGAACTACATCGCCGGAAATCGCTATACAGGTACGGTAACCGGCGGTTGGACGGGAAAAGAGTTAATCAACCCGCTCAGCTTTGTGGCCGAGTATAATGTAAATCCTGACGGTAACGGCTTCGTGACGGATTTAACTTCTTGTACAGCCAGTGGTTATTTCAATTGGAATAGTGCAGACACCATCAATATTTCCGGCTACCACCTGCCGAGTATGGAGGAGTGGTATGGTATCTTTCCGGAGCGTGACACTTATGTTACGTATGTTCTCTTTAAAAATGAAGGCTCTCACTATGGCATTAGTAAGAATGTTATAGTTCAAGGTGAGACCATCAATATGACCAGCGATTTTTACAATACCGGGAACAATGTTTCTTACGCTCTTCGGTACAAGGGAACAGATATGGTCTCCGCCTGGAAGTACGAGCTTTTGAACTATAACACCAATACATGCCATATTAAGATTACTTCCCGTAATGTAGCACCTTCCATAATAATTGATAGCATCACCGTCAACAACGGTGCCTTCTGGACTACCGGCAACGAGAACGACATTGTCCGTTGTTTCCCCGCAAGCGGGTACATTTATTACAATATTACCCACCGAGGCGGAGCAGGCTACTTCAGGTCGACCACGGTAAGTAGCAGTAATCCTACAACCTCCGCGTTGTACATGTACTTCGACTCCGGTACCGCACGATCACATTCCAGCTATATGAACACGAGGACTTCGGTTCGTCTCTTCGCCAACCCCGATTAATCAGTTGTATTTACTGAATTATGTACTATACAATAAACTGCCAAACCCGCATTGCTTCCAAGTTATGAGGAATTAACAATAAACTAAAGGCCACTATTTTGAAAATTAATAGATATGAAATCCAAACTATTCATTATCGCATTACTTGCCGTATTGGGGGCGAGTTGTACGCGGGAACCTCCTCTTGAACTTGATTATAAAGAGGGAAAGATAGTAACCATTAGCGCGACCATCCCACCGGAGACTCGTGTGGCATACGATGACACCGATCGCAGCCTTTCATGGCAGACCGGCGATACACTCCTGCTTGCCGGATATGATGGCACGACTTATAAGGGAAGCAAGAAATTTCACTGGACCGGAGGCGATAGTTTTCAGGGAACAGAGGTACCTGGCGCCACAACCTACAAGGCCTACTATCCAGGGAATGTCATTACGCTGGATAATAACGGCAACGTACAACTACCCGTCTACTTTTGGCAACAGACACAGGACGGAAACAATTCGACGGCACATCTCCGCAACAAGTTGCTCCTGTTCGACGAGAATGCAAACCCCATCACTCAGAGATTTAGCTTAGCCCTAAAGAGCAGCATCATCAAATTGGATCTAAGTGGTATCCCGCAACAGGTTGGGGAACTGGACCAAATAATTTATACGTTAGAGACTGCGTCCGGAGTGTTCAAATCGGTGCCGCTTAATGTAGCCGGAGTAACTTTTTCTGCTACTGTAAGTAGTATTACCGCTTTCCTCGCTGTTGATCCTGCCGTAATAAAGATTGCTGCAAACGGCAAGGTAATCATAAGACTGAAAGGCGATAAATTGTACCAGTGGACTCAGAGTGTTGCTCTCGGAAAAGACTATGTCGCAGGACATCGCTACACAGGTGCAGTAAGTAGCGGCTGGGCAGATATAACCACCCCGCTCTACTATGTTGCCGAGTATAATGTGAATGAGGCAGGCACCGGCTTTGTAACTGACCTGATTGCTTGCGAAGTCAGTGGCTATTTCAATTGGAGTAATGCGGTTACTCACTTCAATACCAACAAGATAATTTCCGGTTATCACCTGCCGAGCATAGAAGAGTGGCAAGGTATCGTTCCATTATATGCTAACCAAGTTTATTGCGTTTGCTTCGATTCTGCACCTTCTAATGATAACATTACTGAGAACGTCGTAGTTCAGGGTCAAAGTATTACTATGACCGGTGATTTCAGCCATCCTGGAAACAATGTTTCTTATGCTCTTCGTTACAAAGGTACTGATATGGTTTCTGCCTGGAAATATGAGTATATAAGCGACGGTAATAATACTCATATGAAGATTACCTCTCGAAGGGTATCATCTTACGTAACCATTGACGATATCACCGAAAACAACGGCGCCTTCTGGAATAGCGGCAATGAGAACGACATTGTTCGTTATTTCCCCGCAAGCGGTTACTATGAAGGCAGCTTACGTAAAGATTTAGGCACTAATGGCTATTTCTGGTCGTCAACGAAAAAGGGCACAGACTTTGCGTTTGCCATGACTTTCAGAAGTAGCGACGCCTCCTCTTCTTCCGGTGGCTACTGGAAGACCAAAAGATATACTGTTCGTTTGTTTACCCCGGGAAATTAATTATTTGTTTTTCTGACTTTTGTGGTTTAAGCCTTGGAGTTTTGTGCCCCAAACCCCTTGTAATAAGCGCAGAATTATCAAATAATGGTAAAGTTTCCATTAGCATCTTAACCAATCCCACCGGTGATATAGGGGATTCTTGTGATTAGTTCTCCATTTTCTCCATTTTCACGCATTTCGAAAATTTCAATCGTTACCAGACTAGGGTAATAGGTGTAGGAGCGGCCGTCATTGAGTTTGATGAGAATAATGTGGTTGGCAAATCCGTCGTCGGGAGTGTAGCGGTAGGTTGCTGTTTTGATGTCGCCCAGTTTTGCAGGTTTTATGGGGCCTTGTTCATTTTCGCCTGCAATTAAGTCGCATATGAAATCTTCTATATTTCTCTCAAAAAATTCCATACATTGATATGCAGCATAACTAGGGTCAACATATTGTAAACAACGGTCTGCATCGGCACTGATAAGTGCAGAAGCAAATCCTTCAACAAGTCCCTGGTGAGTGTTGTTTTGGGTGGGATAATCTCTTATTTGTACAAATTGCTCATTTTCCCATTTGTAAATCAAGAAATCCTGACGATTGACAGAAATGTAAGCAGTAGTCCCGTGACGAGGAACATAGAAGTCAATCCAATTGTAGTAAGGATTCGTGGCGATGCTGTTTTCAATTGAACGGTGCATCTCTTCTACTCCAAAATCAGATGTGGACTTTATTTCTCCATTACTGTAAAGGAAATAACTGAATCCTCCGACATAGCCGACAGCAATTAGTTTATTGCCATCCTTCAGGTCCCAATAGCACATTTCCCAAGTTACCTGGTCTTCAAACTCCAATCTGAGGTATCTGTTCTCATTGTCGCATACCGTCATATATTCTTCCAACTCGGCAGGCGTATCCCCGTCTGTCATGATAAAAGCCTCAGCAGGCATCAAATCAAATAGTGCTTTTACATCTACTTCCTTTTGTGCATTTGTACATGATGTCGCTCCAATCACCGTCATAAAAAGCAGCGTAAGCATGATCAGGTATTTCCTATTATTTTTCATTGTTTTATAATTTTAAATGGTTTTAAATGTTTATTCTACTTCAAAAAAAATATCAAATCTTGTCTTGTGAGCCGAAGCCGCACGAAATATCCAAATATTCTCATCCGATATAGTATCCAATTTTATATCCACATTATTTTCACTATATTTAACAATGGAGCCATCTTGAAAATAGAAGCGTTTGGCAATATTGTTGTCGTACTCGTTTTTTTCAAAAACAAACAACACTTCACTCTCCCTACTGTAAAGGGCTTCAAAGTAAATTGTTTTCCCTGCCGAATTTACTTTCTCTATAACCATTCGCAAAATAGGCGGATAGCCTCCCTCTGCTTCGTAATAAAAAAATAATTCCCCCCGATACACTCCAACTCCGGGATAAGATTTCCCATATTTATTGTCGATAGTGTGCAGGCAAAATAGCTCGCCCGCGTAGCCGTCCTTCTCTAAGGTAGCTATTTGCGACTTTACGAGATTATACTCTTTCCTGATGTATCGTATAGTTTTTTCTACACTTTGATTAGTTTGTCCATACATTAAACTGCAAAGGCAAATAGCAGTAATAGCTAAAAACAGATTTTTGATTTTCATATTCTTCTATTTTTACACAATAATAAATCAACGATACATCGCCAACTCCAAGCTGTCCATATATTGTCCCAGCAACATGTTGAACTTCTGATAATCAGCCTTCTCAAACTCACCTGCCATACACGGCACAGCAACATTTACGGTTTGAAGCTGATTAAAAAACGTTATCATAACCGGGGCTTTGATTATTGTCGATATACCGCGAATTGTCATTGTCCCGGCTTCATCGAGTGTCAGAATCTCCTCTGCTGAGGAAATGTCGATTAATTCGTTATCGACTAAAACCTCTACATTATCGTAATAACCGTAAGCCATATTTACAGCTTTACAGATCTTGTCCCATCCGACCGGATAGGTCAGATTAAATGTTGACATAAGCCAACCTCGTTCTTCTCCTACACCTAATAAAAGCATTACTCTGTTCTCCTATTGTATTTTTTTCGGTTTTTAAATCTTTCCTGAGCTGCTTCCGTTTCCTCTTTTGAGTAACGCACATGCAGGTTTTCGTCGATGATGTAGCAGGCGGTGGGTTCGTAGTCTTTTGTGAAATTACTAACGTCGTCGTGTCCTAAGCTCAATTCATGGAGCCAAACGGTAACTACACCGGGTTTTAAGGCACGCCAGCGATGGGAATAGTAATTTGTTCCGCCACATTGCTCATCACGGTGTGGGTCAAGACGCTCTATAAAGACGCCTAAATCTTCCACAAGCTCAGCGGGTTCGGCATGAGCGACGATTTCCGTAGGCGTAGCAATGCCCTTGCTGTAATTAAAGCGAATTTCGAATTGTTTCTTGTACCTGTCAATCCACTTATACATCAAATCAACTGCTTGTTTCTCCAATTCCGCAGTTTTTTTGTCTTTGCGTTGATTGATAGAATAATTTAGATAAACAGTTTTGCCGTTTTTAATAAATGATACCTGAAGGGATTTCATTAAATCACGTACATAAATATGGCGTTCTTTGCGTGGTTTACTCATACCGAACACAATAGTTGCCAACTCATCAAAGTCGCTTTTCTCTATCTCAAAACTTATCGTATTGTTCTCGTCGCGACCTGTTTCAAAAACCAGGGTATAGGTGTCCGCAGTTTTATTAACCCTAATATCGGTACAGTCATCAAAACGCATACCGGAACGGTGGTATGACACGGATGACAATTCTTTTGTCTGTGCGTTTGTGCAGCCGAGAAAGGAGAAGAGTGCTAATGTCATAATAATCAGTTTTGTTTTCATAGGTACTTTACTGTTTTACCCATTTTTCATCTATCCATGTGAGAGTTAACTCCTTAAATGCTTCGTAAGGAATAGACTCGAAATCTTCTATTACTTCTTCATAGTCAATATGTACTTTTATAGCTGTTCCTTCTTGTGGTAATTGATAATATAGTATGTACTTTAAGCTTTCGACATGTTCTCTCAAATCATCTATTATATCAGGATGCAGTTGAGAGACATCAATAAAATCTTCCAAATTTATGGTTATATCCTCCCACAAGGAATAATCTCCATCTTCACGCAATTCTCCCTCTTCATAATAGAAAAATAGGAGCCTTGGACCAGTTTCAAAGCCCTGGTTTACCGCAACCAATTTCCGCCCATCATTCAAATTCCAATAACACATCTGCCATTCGTAGTGGCCGCCGGCCAACTCAAGGTAGCCGTTTTCATAATCGCATTCGCAAATATACTCATCCCGGTCCAGCTCTCCCAATGCCACATGTTCGGGAAGGGCATCATAGGGAAGCATATCAAATAGGGTTTTAACATTTACTTCTTGTTGCGTATTGCCACAGAAAGTTGCTCCTACTACTGTCATAGCAAACAGCGCGAGCATGATGAAGATTTTCTTTGTTGTTTTCATGGTTGTTTTATTTTGTTGTTTTGTTTATTTCGTATATAACGATGGTACAAAAACATGTTCCGGGTAGTTGTTTATAAAGATATTGCTGTTTACACATTTTTACTCTATTTCTTCATCAATTATTTCTAATCAATATTCTTTAATTATTTTCCAGCGGTTATACAAATCATCCATAGAAGATCTTGCATTGGCAGGACTTGTAGAGGGGAGTTGAACGGCTTTAAATCCGGTTTGCCGTTCCTGATACTTTTTATAATAGCGATAAGCAGTCCCGCCGTTGCAGAAAATCTGCTTTATATCCGCCTCTTTAAAAATAGGACTCAAATCCGAAGGAACAACGTTTTGAATGCTCGCATCACTTGAGCCTATGATATCGCAACGGTAGATGACATCGTAGAGGGCGAGATGATGCTGTAAAAGGAAGGCTCTCCTTTCTTCAATGTCAGAGCTAAGTGTAACGCTAAAAATCCGCTCAAGCAAAGGCCAAAAACGATTCTGTGGATGCCCATAAAAGAAACCATACTCTCTGGTTTTGACAGAGGGAAAAGAACCCAAAATCAAAATTTTTGAATCGGATTGAAAAAGAGGCCGAAGTGGGTGAGTAATGGTTTGATGTTTGGTCATTTTTTAACTTTAATCTCATCTTCAGATTCATGTACAAAAATAAGATTTTTGTGTTACATTAACTACAGAAAAATTAATAAGGGAGTAAGAAACGAAATAAAAAAACGCCGTAAAAAATAACGGCGTTATTAGGGTGTAACTCAAGGATAAGGTTATTTTGTAAATGACTTCAATCCAGGAAATCGAATAAAGGATCTTTTATTATGTTAATAGTATGATGCCAACCATGGATAAAACACTTTTTAAAAATAATAATTAGTGACTTGTATATATTGCAAATTTTATATAGTCATATAAGATTAAAAGAATTTCCATAAAAGCATACAATTTCATTGAAGCCTTCCTTAGATTAATGGGTTATCTCCTCAATTGATTTTCGATCCAATCAATTATATCAGTCTCGCTAGGCCTTTTTGCATTTAGTGATAGTATTTTACCTTCTTTATCAAATAATAGGAATCGCGGAATTCCTGTTATGTCATAGTTTTTACAAAGCGTGCTTTCAAATTCGTCGTTAACTATGTACTGAGGCCAATTAAGATTCTCTTCGGAAATGACTGCCTTCCATGTGTCTATTTTTTCTTTCTTGTCAAGAGATATGCTCACAATCTGTATGCGTGGGTCGTCCATATAATGTTCGTAGAGGGAGATCATGTACGGAGTCTGAGCTCTACAAGGACCACACCAGGTAGCCCAGCAATCAATATAAATGGCTTTCCCCTTAAGATCGGACAACATCACTTTATTGCCTTCCATATCATACATATCGAAATCCATGGCTTGAGCACCAGGGACAAGCCCCTTATAGTGATCATATAGAGACTGTATAGCTTCAGGAACATACCTATTAGGTTCTACTGCTTTATAGGCATTAAAGACCTCATTGATATTGGAAGGAGCATTGCGGAGCACTCTGGATATACGTTCGTCTGCAAGTGAGCGAATTATTTTCTTATTGGTAAAAAGGTCATTGAGTGCTCCAAACCAAGCCAAGTCCCGATCCTGATCCGATGGTAGCCAGAAACGGCTATAGCCAGACATAAACATCTGGGCATCATTCAAATTATTGTTTCGGTCAAGTGATTCGATATATTTCTTGAAGGATGGGTCGCCCTCTGTAGATAATTCTGTAAACCATCCATAGGATGCTCTTAATTTCTTCTCATAATCTTTTTCCATCCATTCACGAAATACGGGACTCTTTATATTCTTAAGGTTTTCGAGTTGTACGTTCAAAAGTTCCTTCAATTCTTTTTCGAACTGATCAAATGTCAAGTCCTTTGCATCATAGTGGGCCATAATGACGGGATTCTGTATCTCAGAATAAAAGTCTCCTTCCTTTAGAAAAACGTAGGCATCCTTGTTGTCACCAGAATAGGTGTCTATTGTTTCATAGACCTCTTCTATCCCTTGGTTTTCCGTACGTTTGAATTCGATGTCAATGTTTGCTTCCATACCAGGTTCCGCATAGAACTTCACCCCACCCTTAGGGTCGTCAACAATTAGGTGTCTCGTGCAAGGTCCATTTTTGATTTTGAAACGATAATTCCCCTCATGGTCCACTTCTATAGGAATCAAATGAGTAGGATCACTTATGTCTAAAATGGAAACATTGCTCTCTGGCTTCAAGCCAGAAATCTTACCGGTAAACACCGCTTGTCGTTTGCCGCAAGAAACAGCGGTTAGCAGTACTAGGACTGCAAAAAGAAATTTCTTCATTTTTATCTGTCGTTTTGGATTAATTTTTTATTCAAATCCATAACATTGTATGGGATGAGCATTTGCCAACGATTGTCATTAATTGGTAAATGGTACTCTTTACCATCAATGGAACGTATCATATCTTGAGCTGTTTTTGGATCCGCATTCAAACGTTTTTTCTCAAGGAAAGAGAAAACCGTGAATACTAGTTCGCGGCGTCTTTCGTTAAGAATTTCAGTTAACAACTGATCGCAGTCATTAATGAGAAGCGGCTGATACGTGGAAGCAGCATACCTATGCCGACGAAGATAATTAAGGGCATCCAATGATTCTCCTATATTTGGAGTACTTTTTCTGAGGGCGGCCTCAGCCTTCATAAGCCAAACCTCTGAAATATTAATACCCCCATTCAAAATTCTAGTCCAATTCACTGGTTCCAAGATGCCAGACATTGCAAGAGGACCTACAAATAGAGTATAACGGAGATCGTTTTTCTTATCTATGATCGACATTAATTTGTCGGAATAAGTACCTAGGAGGGATTCCGTTTTGTAACGCAAATAAAGGATTTCAGGATTTATGGTTCTATTGGTTTCGTATCCTCCAATACCATAGGCAGGAATTCCGGGCATATATTGGAAACAGGTGTTATAGTCAATCAGCGTACTACGTAACTTTAGTGATTCAGTAGCGTCTGCATAGGCTTTGTCGTAATCTTGCATCCACAGATATGTTCTTGCTCGCAGGGCATAGGCAGTGGCCTTCCCTGGAAGATTGTTGAACTCTGGGTTTGTGTTGTCAAACAGGGAAATAGCCTCGTCAAGATCCTTGATAATTTGCTGGTAAACCTCAGCGACAGTTGCTCTGGGATATTGGACATTGATGTTGGATTCCAGTACTAGTGGAACAGCCAAATCAGTAGAAGCAGTTGTCGCATTATACTGTTTACCATAGAGGTTGGTTAGTTCAAAGTAATTGAATGCTCTATGGACCAAGGCCCTAGCTTTCACTATCTCTCGTTTGTAGCTTACACCAGGCCCCGCTTCGTCAATGTTGTCAAGAACGAAATTAGCAATATAATTTGACTTGTAAAGTCCATTCCAATTCATGTCTTCATCGGCTGCAGAAAATATTTCACCATTCCAAATCAAAGTGTTATACACGTAAGGAATATTTCTGAAGATAGTATAGTATACTGATGCAGGTTCGTATGATGCATTAAAGTCATCGCTGAGATATTCTATGAAGTTAACACAGTAACAAATATCAGTGAATGCATAAGAGTCTCCACCCATTGCAACGGAACCATTGTTCATCATCTCACCAAAATCATCGACAGTGGTAGGAATTGTCTGCCCTTTTGGGACAATGTCTACGAAACTTTCGCATGAAGCAAATGAAATGGCCGCTAGCAGTAAAATATATAATTTTTTCATTGTCTTAGAATTTAATGTTGAGGGATACTGTATAATAAGTGTTCTGATCGCCCAGGTAGGCTCCACCGATTAAGCGATCAGTATCAAGGCCATAACTATTGGCAGCCCAGAACCAAGGGTTTTCAATATTAAACTTCAGTTCGATGCCACTAAGCCATGGAGTTCTGAACAAGGTGCTGAAGTCATAACCTACGCTCACGTACTTGAGTCGTATAAGGTCTCCTTTCTCCGTAATCTTGTCATTATTGCCGATTACACCTAGATAAATGCCAGAGATTTTATCATAAGCAGATCTTGGAATCCAAGTATTCTCCTCATCGCCGGGCTTTCGCCAGCGATTATCAAACGATTTGAATACATTGTTGTTTGAATACGCATACACATTTGGCATATGTACTTTATGCCCCCACTTGTATGTAAAGGCAAAATCTAATGAAAGCTTCTTCCAATAAAAAGAATTGGAAAAAGCTCCATAAAACTTGGGACTCCTTCTCCCAAGGAAGATGATATCATTCAAAGTAAATGAAGACATATTTTCATATCCCAACACTTCCCCTGCAGCATTATAAATCTGCATTTCGCCCTCAGAAGAAAGTTTGGCCATCCTGTATCCATATACATAGTCTACAGGGTGACCCTCTAATGGATTGTTGGACATAAGAGTCATATATGAATTCTGTCCAGAATAAACCTTGGTCACTTTGTTGCAGTTGTATGCCATTGTAAACGAAGAATACCATCTCAGGTCCCCTCCCTTTATTGGATAGCCTGAAATCGATAAATCAATGCCGTGATTATTCAGTTCAGCATAATTAATCTTAGCAGTTTTCCAGCCGGTAGTAGGATCCATGACAGCATTACCAAGAGCATCTTTCGTATGTTTGTAATAGTATTCTGCCTCAAGGCTTAGCCTATGGTCAAACATACTTAATTCAAATCCAGCATTCTGTATGAACACCTTTTCCCATCCCAACTCAGGATTCTCCGGATTCTGAATATTGAGTACCTTCTGGCCTGTAAACATTTCTCTCATGTTGTTAGTAATAATATATGGGGATGTCGTCTTATCAATATTCCCGCTCAAGCCATATGAGACTTTGAGAGCTAATTCGTCAATGATGTTTGAGTTGAAGAATTGCTCATTGGAAATCATCCATTTTCCGCCGATTGACCAAGTAGGTTGGTTGCGATACTTCTTTGAACGGCCAAATAGGTTAGTCTTGTCATAACGCAGACTGGTAAAAATAGTGTATCGGCTATCGAAAGTAACACTACTTGTAAAGAAAGTTGAGAAGTAGCGGTTTTCAATGTCTGACTGAGATGGATTATAAAAAATGGTCTGCTTGCCTGCAGACTGAGAATACCCATATACACCTTCACTCGCCAATGTGTAGTAGTTCATACGCGTGTTGTACGTCAGACCTTGAACATCATAACCATAATACATATCGGTCATTCCGCGAGTCCTTATGGCAAACATCTCTGTACCTGCCATAGCTGTTACAAACCAATTGTCGTTCGAGTAATTATAGTCAATAACATTCCTCCATGAATAACTAATGCCATCAGAATTTCTAACTGACCTTATTGCACCCCCTGGAAGATGTGATGTCAATGTACCGGTCACTTCATCGTATGTAGTAAATCGATTAAAGAGATCCCTAACGTAATAACTATTACGGCCATTGATTACTTCATTTGCAGAATGGTCTATAGTATACATACCACTGGTGGTGTACTTAATACCAAAAGGAAGTATGAATTCGAGTTGCATATTGGCCGAAACGTTATAGGAATCAGTCCTATCTATTGTCTGGTCGCGGTCTTGCAGCCTATTATAATTCCAATCAACATATCCTTTTTGTACAAGATCATCTTTCAAGAATTGCGAGACTGAACGCATTTCATTTGCAAAGGACCCGTCCGGATTGAAAAGCTTTGTATATGGAGCTATCCTTGTCAAATCGCCACTATATGCATTTGCAATGGAATAATTAGCACGAATACCAGTTGTGAGTTTCATAAACTTGTTAAGTTCAGTGGTATTATTCCACAAGAGACCTGCACGATTTTGGGAATTTCCTATCAAATCTCCACGTGAGTTTTCAAAGTTAATGGAGATATAGTTTGAAGTCATTTTCGAACCACTCGTAATCACTATGTTGTGAGTTTGGAACAAGGAGTTCTGATAGAAATTAGTTGCTAAATCACTCCAGTTCGTATAAGAGCTTAAGGACTGATATCGAGAATCCCTTTCCGAAGTCGAAATTTTCCCCGACTGGAAATCATATTCAATCAAAGCAGCTTCATTGAATGAATAAGGTGATCCCTGGATGATTTGTTGAATATCAAATGTGTTTGCAAAATGCTCACGTTCCCAATCTATCCTTTGCTCAGAATTAAGATAGCCGAGAGAAGAATAGTCAAATACACTGCCTATCTTGACATCTCCATAGTATGAAATCTTAGTTTTGGCGTTTTGGGTTCCCTTTTTAGTTGTAATTACAATAACACCATTTGCAGCACGAACACCCCAAATTGATGCAGCTGCGGCATCTTTAAGAACTGATATCTGCTCTATGTCATTTGGATTTACGTTGAATGTCGAATATTCCATTGGAAAACCGTCGACAACAATTAGAGGAGACGTTTCTGCATAAAGAGTTGCCTGACCACGAATCATCATTTTTCCCTCACCATCAATAGCAAGGCCAGGCACTACACCTTCAAGTCTGTCAATTACATCGTTGGAAACAATTATGTTCATATTCTCGTCAGTGACAATTGCAAATGAACCCGTGGATCTCCCTTTTTCTATTGTTTGATATCCAGTTATAACAGATTCACTTATCACCATATCTGAACGCATTTCAATATTTCGAGTAATTGGTTGATTTCCAGGCTCTAATGTAATGTACATATCCTCCATCCCTAGATAAGTAAACTTCAATGTGGTGCTTTCTACAGGAATATTTATAGAAAAATAGCCTTTTTCATCGGTAACTGTACAAACTCGAGTTTCACCAATGCAAATAGGAACGCCCATAAGGAACTCTCCACTTGCGTCACAGACAGAGCCACTTATTCTACGTGTTTTTCCGCTTAATTGCAAAGCGCTGATACTTACAATATTACCTTTTACAATATATTGACATTCAATAAGGTTAACAAGGTCGCGAATCACTTCTTCAGCAGGTCGCTTCCTGGCTTGGATTGTAACTTTTGGCCAAGTTTTAGCCAAATCGGACGAATAGACGAAGTTTAAACCTGCCTGCTTTTGGATGGAAGCCAGTACAGTTTCTACTGGAGTTGACTTTATGACAACCGTAACCTTCGTGTCAATGTCTGGTGCCGCAAGAATTGTTGAAGACACAATGGTCATCGCAAAAGCAAACAGTACCTTTTTTAGCGCATTGATTTTCATAAAGTTGAGTNNGTTGAGTATTAAGTGTTTATTTTCTTATGGTGATATTACCATCATTGACATCAAACTGTAATCCAGTTACTATTTCTAATGACTCAATTGTGGTCGAAAGATCTTCATAACGGTCGAAATTGCCGGAAAGAAGTGGGTTTCCAAGAGAATCTTCGGAAAATGAAACAGTACATCCGTACCACTTTGCAATTACTTTCATTATTCTACGAAGAGGCCAATCTTGGAATGAAAACTTACCTAAATTCCATGCAACATATTGTGCTACATCGACATCTTCAATAGAGATAACCTTACCAATAGTTGCCTTTTGCCCCGGATCAATATGCATCTCAACACCACCAGGTTGAGCAACGCTGACGCTTCCTTCGACGAGAACTACCTCAGTCGTTTCTTGTTCCTCACGTGTAGAGACATTGAACTCCGTTCCATGTGCAGTTATGTCACCGTACCGTGTATGGACGATAAAACTTCTATTTTGATCTTTTGCAACCATGAAATAGGCTTCACCGTCAAGTATCACCTCACGGGTTCTTACCTTAGTATTCTCTGGATATATCAAGTATGTATCATTGTTCAAATGGACTACTGTACCGTCATCGAGAGTGATCCAATACTCTTTGGTCGTGTCAGTCATAATTTTCCTTGATTCGGAAAATTTCTCTAATATGGACTCATTCGCTCCTGTAACTGCAGCAATAGAATCAGCTCCAAGTACCTTTACAGAAGCTTCTTGTTTCCCGAGTTTTCGACTCTGGTCCATTGCCAACTCGACTTCCTTGGACAACGCAGGCCGCACAGAATTTCTACCAAAGTGAATCAATATTCCGCCACCAATTAGTAATAGTATTGTTACAGATGCAGCAACGTAATACGCTTTCTTTTGCAAAAAAGAAACACGTTTGATTTTAGCGTTAGGAATGCTTACCTCGGAAAATTCCCGATGTCTACGTATCAGTTCATCTCCATCAATTCCACCAAGGAGCATTAACTCCTTGAGCCTTCCAAAAATGTCTTCCATAATCTTTTATTCTTACATATTAATATACGCAAAAAAGAAGAAAATAGGGACAAAATTCATTGACTGATTAATAGGATTAGGAGCAAAAGGGCATCAGGAGTCAGGAGTTCACGAAGTCTTGCCAAGCCACGTTGACGTTGCTTTTTTACAGAATCAGGGGTGATGCCCATTTCAGATGCAATCTCTTCACAGGTCTTGCCTTGGACCATCATAAAAAAAAGTTCACGTTGACGACGTGGAAGAGCATCGATTGCAAGAAGCAATTCGCGATAAACCTCTTCACGATGAAGCAACAGTTCTCCACTATCATCTATTTGCATCTCAGAAAAATCACGTTTAATTGCTTCAATTCGTCCACGCTCCACCTTTTCGTGTCTTAAATATGATATGCTGGCGTTACGAACTGAATTATAAAGATAGGCTTTTAGCGCTCCTGTAGTCTTAAAAGAAGGTCGTTTTTTCCAAATTTTGAGGAAAATATCTTGAACCAATTCCTCTGCAATTCCACTACTTTGTACAATTTGATTTGAAAATACAACCAAAGCTCTATAGAAATATCTATAAAGTATTGACATCGAGGTTTCGTCCCATAGATTGACGACCTTCACTTGTAGAGTTGATTGATGGTCCCTGTCTTCCACAAAGCAAACTTACATAAAAAATCTGATTAATACACCTGTAATAACAACAAAGATTGCATTCATCTCCTTGCTGATAAGTTGCCTAACTGTACAAAGCGTAACTATAGAGCCACAAGCTATTAATGATTACCGACATTACAAATGTTTTATTATGAACATCCGTTCCCTATAATTTAGGAAGTGTCAGTATGCCGATTTTCACCATGGAAAAGAGTTTCACTTCACCTTTGCTAAAGAGCATAAAATTTAGATTCCCTGTATTCCTACAAGCAAATTTTTCCAATAATAAAAAAACGTCGTAATCTACGACGTTTTTAATTCACTGTGATCCGCCTGGGATTCGAACCCAGGACCCCATCCTTAAAAGGGATGTGCTCTACCTGCTGAGCTAGCGAATCGGGGAGTGCAAAGGTATGGATAAAAGTAATATTTTGCAAAAAAAAGTAGTATTCGCCAAAAAACTCCCTCAAAACGCCATTCCGGGGCATATCGTGGCACATTACTCCACAACCATCGCAAAACCTCCGCCTGGGGCGAGATGAATGGTGAGGGGATTGCTTTTGCGAGCAATATAATCAACTACATTGAGGGTGTCAATTGTATAGTCGTGGGCTGAGCGATGAGCGTTGGGGCCATCACGGAAGAGGGTAATGATGCCTTTTCCGGCGCTTTTGCCACCGTCAAGGAGAAAACTCATATCCAGGGTAATCTCCCTTTCCTCCCAATCGGTTATGCCTCCGATATACCATGTTCCTCCGTTTCTGCGGGCTGTAACTATATACTTGCCCAGTTCCCCCTGAAGTACCCTGGTCTCATCCCATACAGTGGGAATGGCAGTAATGAAGTCGGTGGATTCCTGCTCTTTGGTATAGATGGTGGGGTTGTCGCAAAGCATCACCAGGGGAGAATCAAAGATGATATACTCAGCAACCTGGCGGGAACGTGTCCCCTGGCTCACGGGATTGTTGTAGTTGGGGGCATAGTCGCGGCGAATTACATTGCGCATAGCCCCTTGTGTGTAATCTACCGGACCGGAGAGCATCCTTATGTAGGGGAAGGTAACATCATAAGAGACCATATCCTCTTTGCTCCACTTCATTTGCTCGAGTCCCCAGACTCCTTCGAAGTTGATAACATTTGGCCAGGTACGGTTTAAACCTGCTGGTTTATACATTCCGTGGAAATTGATGAGCATCCGATACTTTGCAGCAACCTCGGCAATGCGATGGTTTAACTCCACCACTTCCTGGTCGTCTCTGTCCATAAAGTCCACCTTGAATCCCTTGATACCCATCGCTGAATAGTGGCTGCAGGCCTGCTCAAGCTTTTTATCGAGAGTAAAGGCCACCGCCCAGAGTATCAAATCCACATTGCGCTCCTTACCATAGCTAACAAGCTCCTCGAGATCTATTTCCGGGATTATTTTCATAATATCACCATCTTTGGAAGGAGACCATCCTTCGTCCAGTATCACATACTCGATGCCGTTGGCAGCAGCAAAGTCGATATAGTGCTTGTAGGTAGCTGTATTGATGCCTACCTTGAAGTCCACTCCGGTCACTCCCCAATTGTTCCACCAATCCCACGCTACTTTGCCTGGCTTGATCCAGGAAAGATCCTCTATGCGGCTCTCTGATGCGAGCAGCCATACCAGACGGTTTTCCGGAAGCTGAGTATCTTTGTCGGAAATGGCAATCGCTCTCCAAGGGAAATATCTGGGACTCTTTTTGCTGCTATTGCTGCGGATTACCGCCATAATATCAGAATAGGCGGTGGGGCGCTCCTGACATCTGGTAGGATGCACCTCTATTGACGAGGGGATAGGGGCAAAGCGTCCTCTGAGCGAATGTCCCCCGCTTTTTTCAAGGAACATTCCGGGATAACTCTCGAGATCCGATTCGGTGATAACAGCTTTAGAGTTACCATCGAGGCATACCAGCAGCGGTGAGAAGGCGATTTTTTCTTTGTTGAAGCCACTTAGGGGCGTTATTTCATATCTGTTTTCAAATGAAGTCTGATAAGGGTTGGGATTGCCGGTGCTGTAAGGAATGTAAGCGGTACGGTCTTTACCGAAGTTGAATTCTGCTCGTTCGGCCTTCACCTTGTCACCCTCCCTGAGTTTGTTTCCGTAGAAACGATAGGCCACTCCTTCGTCATAAGCTCTGAAGATGATTCCGAAATCCTGACGAAAGGAAAGCTCCATCTGGTTGTAGTGCTCTCTGACGCTTGATGCCTTATATACCGGTGAGATGATAGTGCGGTCGGATGTGGTGCGACTGACCTTTCTAAGTCTGCTGCCATCACCCCAGATAAAGTTTTTACTGCCATCTGCGCTCTCGATTTCCATCGAAATGGTTGAGGGTGCTATGACCTCCTTGCCCTCGTGCATCAACGACCATTTTATCTGTTCACCAACGGTGACAGTGATAATTGTGCGGTTATCGGGGGAGTTGAGTGTCAATTTTTTCTCATTTGCCGCTTCCGCGGAAAATGAAACAAAGAGGCTCACGATGCTTATAGCAGAAATAATTACTTGTCTCATAACATTTATTTTAATATGAGACAAAAATAAAGAAAATAGTCAAGAGAGGCAATATGTCATTTCTTGAAGACGAAATAGACGGCCAGTATCAGAAAAAGAAATGCAATGAAGTGGTTGGATTTCAGGGTTTCAGTCTTAAAGAAAATGGTAGCGAATATCACAAATACCACGAGGGTGATAACCTCCTGGATTATTTTGAGCTGCATAAGCGAAAAGGGACCTCCGGTACCCTGGAAGCCGATTCTATTAGCAGGCACCTGGGCACAATATTCGAAAAATGCTATTGCCCAACTCAAGAGTATTACACCAAAAAGTCCCCAGTTGGAGACCAGTTTGCTTCCGCTGCCAAATTTGAGGTGGCCATACCAGGCCAGAGTCATAAAACTGTTGGATATCACCAGCAGTAATATCGTAATCAATCCTTTTCCCATTTCTTATCTTAATCTGAAATTCTTACCCCTTTCCTTTTCCACAAAATTAAGCCTATTATTGACATTATAGTGTAGGCTATATATAGAATCATTGTGGGCCACATTCCCTGTGAAATGTAAAGCCAAATGGAGATGGCATTGCATATGAGCCATACATACCATTGCTCAATGTATTTCTTAGAAAGCCAATAAGTGGCGAGCATGCTTAGCACTGCGGCTGCCGAGTCTACCCAGGGGCGGGGATTGTCCGTCAGTCCGAATATGAATCCGAGTGCTATGAAAGCGAGCGCGCTGACCCCGATGCTTGCCAGGGCAACACGAGGATTGAGTTTGCGTACCTGGATGCCGGAGTCATTCTGATCTGACTTGACCCCTGTCCGGGAGCTTCTACCCCATATGATAAAGGTGCTGATGGCCATATAGATGTAGTAAAACTGCAGTGCCATCATGGCATAAAGTCCGGTGAGGAAATATACTATTCCATAGCATATCGATGTAATGAAAAGCATTACCCACATAGAGCGCTTTTGCAACACTTCCAGTGTTACGTATGTGATGCCCATAGCTGCAGCGAATATTTCGAAATAGAGGTTGAAGTTTTCCATATTCTTTCAATTGTTGGGCAAAGATATAAAAAGTTGCGATTTTTACTTTATGAAAGAGTGAATTCAAGAAATAATGCTTAAATTCGTAATTTGGTTAAAAATTGTAGTTATTTATATATATTCAAAATAAAAAATTTAAATATGGCTCGTGAAATCAAATTCTCTCTGTTGTACAGAGATATGTGGCAATCTTCGGGCAAATATGTTCCCAGGGTTGATCAGTTGAATCAAATCGCTCCCGTTATCATTGAAATGGGGTGTTTTGACCGTATAGAGACGAATGGCGGTGCTTTTGAGCAAGTCAATCTTCTTTTCGGTGAAAACCCCAACCGCGCCGTACGTGAGTGGTCTGCCCCCTTCAACAAAGCGGGCATCCAGACCCATATGCTTGAGAGAGGTCTTAACGCCCTGCGTATGAATCCGGTTCCCAATGATGTGCGTGAGCTCATGTATAAGGTGAAAATAAAACAGGGTACCAACATTGCCCGTTCTTTCTGCGGTCTGAACGATCACCGCAACCTCAAGGGATCAGTTCTGGGTGCAAAGAAGGCCGGAATGATTTCGCAGGTGGCTTTGAGTATCACTTACTCACCTGTACATACCGTTGAATATTATATGGGTATAGTTGACAAGGTTGTGGAGTATGGTTGTGACGAGATCTGTCTGAAGGATATGGCAGGAATCGGCCGGCCCGTATTTCTTGGCCGTCTTGTTGCGGAGATCAAGAAAAAATACCCTAAAATTTTAGTGCAGTATCATGGTCACTCCGGCCCCGGTTTCTCTGTGGCTTCCATGCTTGAAGTTGCACGTGCCGGTGCAGAGTATATCGACGTGGCAATGGAGCCGCTCTCCTGGGGTAAGATTCATCCCGATGTAATCACGATTCAGGCAATGCTAAAAGATGCCGGATTCCTGGTTAAGGAGATTAATATGGATGCCTATATGGAGGCACGCCATCTGACCCAGACATTTATTGACGATTTTCTCGGATACTTCATTGAGCCTACCAACTACCAAAGCTCGTCACTCCTCGTAGGTTGCGGGCTGCCCGGTGGTATGATGGGGTCCATGATGGCCGACCTCCAGGGTTTCCTTGGAGCCATAAACATGTCTCTGAAAAATCAGGGCAAGAAAGAGGCTACTCTCGACGAACTCACAGTAGCTCTATTCCAGGAGGTTGAATATGTGTGGCCTCGTCTGGGTTATCCTCCGTTGGTTACTCCTTTCAGCCAGTATGTAAAGAATACTGCACTGATGAACCTCATGCACACTCTCAAGGGTGAGCCCAGGTGGAAGACCATCGATAAGGATACGATGAACATGATTCTGGGCAAGACCGGTACTCTTCCTGGTGAGCTTGCGCCTGAAATCGTTGAAATAGTAAAAGAAAAAGGTCTCGAATTCTATACCGGCAATCCTCAGGATGAGTTCCCCGATGAATTGCCCATGTTTGAGAAGATGATGGAAGAAGAGGGTTGGGACCGCGGTCAGGATGACGAAGAGCTCTTCCAGTTTGCAATGCATGAGAGACAGTATCGCGACTATAAGAGCGGCATAGCCAAAGAGCGTTTTGAGAGAGATCTTGAGTCTGCAAGAGCCAAAGCGGGTGCTCCTATAATCGTTACCCGTCCGGTTGTCGAAATGCCAAAATTCGATGTTGAAAAGATTCTCGAGAAATTTCCTACTGCCGTGCCTGTGCAAGCAACAGTCAATGGACAGCTCATCTGGCAGTATGATGTGGCTCAAGCCTCTTCCAACCCCAATATAGGAGATAAAGTGGAGGCAGGTCAGCCCGTATGCTTTGTTCAGACTTTTTATGGTCTCGAGGAGATTAGGGCCAATTTTGACGGCAAGATAGTGATGGTATGTGCCAATCACGGCGACAAGGTTGTCAAAGGCGAGATTCTCGCATTTATAGCCAAGTAGCATTTTTCGGTTTATCGGATGATAGGATACCAATACGAAGGAGGCCGGCAATCGCCGGCCTCCTGTTTTTACCCTGCTCCTCAACTAGGACTTGAACCTAGGACCCCCTGATTAACAGTCAGGTGCTCTAACCAACTGAGCTACTGAAGAATCTAATTATTTA
>DFOK01000018.1 GCA_002376715.1 Bacteroidales bacterium UBA3543
TAGCTGTTCTCCGGTAAATTGTTCAAAAAGTATCCTTAGTTGTTCCATTTTGGGGTTTTATTTTTTATATCCTACAGTATGGACGAGTGTTATAACCTGACTATTGCTGAGCCGCAACCTTTGTGCCAGTTCTTCTTTCGGAACCATGGCGCGGGTAACGCCTCCCAGCCCTGCCTGGGCGCAGAAAAGATAAATATTTTGTGAGATAAAACCGGTATTTGCGTATATGGCCTCAATCGTGCCCTGGGGTGTCTTGCCCTTGATTTTTGATGTGTCGGCGATCATCGCAATTTCCACAGCGGCGGAGCCCACAAAGTCCTGTGTGCCGGTAAGGCTGCGAAGATCATCTTTATCGTGGAGCAGCAGACGGTTGCCCGCAGCATCATAGATGTAGGTACCGCTCTCAAGGAAGACATAAAGGTCGATTTCCTGTCGGTTGTGTGATGAGGGAGCAGTGCGTTTATGATCTCGGTTGTAACCCCAGGCAGCCCAGAGCAGATCTGAAAGTGTTTGCAAGTCAAGTGGCTTTGAGGTCAGTTCCCTGGAGGATTCCCTACGATTGAGAGCCTCCATCAGAGGCATTCCTCCTTTGCGGCGCGGCGCCGGGAGCGCTATGTCAGTTATCTCTTTCCATGTTCTGTCCATAATCTATCTCTTTTATCAATTAATTGAAATCTTGTAAATCTCATCTCCACGGGAACCGATAATGACGGCATTGTCTACTATTATCGGAGATCCCTCGAAATTAATGCCTACCTTTTGTGTAAGAAGTACCTCTCCGGTGACACCTTCAATCAGATAAACATATCCCCAACAGTCAGCTGCAAAGATATACATCTTTCCTTCGGGATCCAGCATCGGCACGGGAGAGGACCAGGCGTAGCGTTTGAGGTCAATGCTGTATAGAGTTTTTCCTGTGCTTTTGTCAATGGCCATAAAAATACCCTTGAATGCCGGTATATGTGTGGTTATAGAGGCGAAAATATATTCGCTGCAATCTCCAATGCCCGGTAGTGGAGTGGAGAACATTCCTCCGTCGGACCATTTTTTCTCTGAAAATGCTTTTTGGCAGGCGATTTTGTTTTCCCAAACCTTTTCGCCGGTCAGGGCATTTAATTTTATGAAATGGGAAAATCCAATGGAATCCTGTTTGTCAACCTCACAGGATGTGTAAAGGTAGGGGATGCCCATCTCCTCGCAAAGCACCGGTGTAGCATCGTTGTCATCGTGGTTGTCATATCTCCATACCGGCTTGAGATTGTTCAGATTGAAGCAGATCACGTTGCCGCTGTTATCCGTAAAGTAGCCGTAGTTGCGATAGATGGCAGGTGAGGATTCGATGCCGGGGGCCTTTTTGCCCTTGATTCTATATCGCATAGTGGAGTGGAGACTCAATGTTCCCTGTTCCACAAGGTATTTGTATATCGTGCCGTTTTCACCCAATCTGAAAAGAAATTGCCCTACCCTTATGGGTGAAGAGTCATATGCACCCCATCCGCGCCATGCCTTGGGGTCTTTCGGCACAAAATGAGTTATGGCATGTTTATGCAGGTCTATTACCATAGCTCCGAAAGGAGGATTGATTTCTACTCCCTGTCCCACATAAAGGTTGCCGTTGAGTGTCGGGTCAAGTGAAGGTGTGCCTTTTATGACATTGAAGACATCGATTGTGTTTCTGGAGGGTTGGCCGGAAGAATAATCCAGAAAGTAGAGTTCACCTGCGAGCGAAGCGACGATGATTTCTTTGTTTGTGGCGGAATTGCCGATGATATCATAGTGCCATTCTGCCAGTAGAGGCTGTCCGGTCCATCCCGTGCCGCCTCCCCAGATGCCGTAAGGTGTTTTGGTGGTATCGAATGCAGTCTTGAATATCCAGTCGACACTAATCGATTCCGGTCTGCCCGCCACTTTCCCATGTTTTGGGAAATCTCTGTATGGACCTCCTCTGAAGGTTAATATGCCCGGAACGGAGTCGTACAGATCCCTTAAGTCTTCTAGAACTCCGCTGTTGATCGTATCGAAAATTGTTATGTCGTATATCAATGCCTCGACGGAGGAGAAAGAGGTGTCCGGAAGAGGTGAAATAGCACTACATAGCCTATCATTTTCGGGAGATGTACCTGTGACCCTTTTACTCTGCCTGTTGCAGAAGGAGAGCAACGTAAGTATAAGCAATAAGGATAGGGTCTTCATCTTCTTTAAATTACAAATATAGTCAAAGAGTCTCTATTGTGGAAACTGATTCCTGAAAACTCCTGCCAAAGCAGCACCTGTAGGGAGTTCCGGATGGAGAGCCAACATTTCCGGCGTGCCTTCAAATACCAGTTCGCCACCTTTGTCTCCGGCATCGGGACCGAGATCTATAACCCAGTCGGCTGCTCTTATGATGTCGAGGTTGTGTTCTACCACAATTATAGAGTGTCCTTTTTCGATAAGAGCATCAAATGACTTGAGCAGTTTTTCTATATCCTGAAAATGAAGTCCGGTGGTAGGTTCATCAAATATAAAGAGAATACTTCCTGAAGCGGACTCCTTTCCGAGGAATGAAGCCAGTTTGATTCTCTGACTTTCACCCCCGCTGAGAGTACTGCTGCTCTGCCCCAGACTGACATAGGAAAGTCCGACATCTTGGAGGGGCCGAAGTTTGTCGGCAATCCTCTTTGCCGTCAGGTCGTTTTGAGCTGAGAAAAACTCTATGGCCTCATCTACGCTCATATTTAGCACATCGCTGATATTCTTACCCTGAAAGTTTACCTCGAGAATATCGGGTTGGAACCTTTTGCCGCCGCATGCCTCACAGGTGATGGTTACATCTGCCATAAACTGCATCTCTATTTTGATCACTCCTTCTCCCTGACATTCAGGACAGCGTCCTCCGTCAATATTGAATGAAAAATGGGAGTGTCCGTAGTTGTTCATTTTTGCATAGGGTTGCTCTGAAAAAAGCTTGCGGATGTCATCATAGACCTTAAGGTAGGTTACGGGGTTGGACCTTGAACTCTTGCCGATAGGATTTTGGTCTATATATTCGACCGAACTCACCCTGCCCAGATCTCCCCTCAGTTCCTTAAACAGTCCGGGTTTGCTTCCCAACTGGTGAATATGGCGGTAAAGTGCAGGATGCAGTATATCTCCCACCAGAGAAGATTTACCGCTGCCACTGACACCCGTAACTGCAGTGAGACATTTTAGTGGAAAGCGGACATTGATATTCTTCAGATTGTTCTGCATAGCACCTACTACCTCTATGGAGTAGTTCCATCTTCTTCTCGCAGGAGGGATACTCGTTAGATTTCTTTCAGAGAGGTATTTGAGTGTGAGTGATGAATTATTTCCACCGGTGACCGGCCCTTGATAGACAACCTCGCCGCCATATTTTCCTGCCAGCGGTCCGATGTCTATGAGCTGGTCTGCAGCACGTATGATATCTTCGTCGTGTTCCACTACAATCACGGTGTTGCCGAGGTCACGGAGTTTTTTCAGTACTGATATAAGGCGGCGGGTGTCCCTGGGATGAAGACCTATGCTCGGCTCGTCCAGAATATACATGGATCCCACCAGATTGTTGCCCAGAGAGCTTACAAGGGCGATGCGCTGGCTTTCTCCTCCGCTGAGGGTAGAAGAGGGCCTGTCAAGGGTAAGGTAGGAGAGTCCCACGGATTTGATATAGCCCAGTCGCTGTCCTATCTCCTTGAGCGCCCTGGATGCTATACCGTAGTCATATTCATCCAGTTCGATTCCGGATTTGGATCCGGGCAGCAGTGCTTCAAAGTGTTTTGCCAGATCTCCTACCTGCATCTGCATCAGTTCGGTAATATCTTTGCCGCCTATTTTTACCCAGCGAGCCTGTTCCTTAAGTCTGGTACCGTTGCAGAGACGGCAGGTGGTTTTTCCGGAGTAGCGGGAGAGCATATAATTGAATTGTATCTTGTACTTTTTACTCTCAATCCACTTGAAGAAAGGAGTGATGGCCGTACTGCCCTGTACTCCATCCCACAGTATGTTTTTTTCTTGTTGGGAAAGCTTGTTATATGGTTTGTGGATCGGAAATCCGGTCTGTGTGGATTCCATTATGAAATCATTCAGAAAACGGCTCATAGTCTCTCCCTTCCAGCATGCCACTGCACCTTCATAGACACTTAGAGAGGGATCAGGGATTACAAGAGCTTCATCAATACCCATTACCTTGCCGAAACCGCCACACCCCGAACAGGCGCCAAGTGGATTGTTGTAACTGAACATATGTTCGGCCGGACGGTCGAACACTATTCCATCGCACTCGAAAATGTTTGAAAACTCTTTAAATAGACCATCGCTGAAAACGGCTATGCGTCCGTTTCCCCGGGTAAATGCAGTCTGAACGGAGTCCAGGAGTCGACTGCGTGTCTCTTCGTCGTCACTTACGATGATACGGTCCACTAGCAGATAGAGTTCCATCTTTTCAAAATCCGTCATATTTTGCAAGATCTCATCTATCCTGAAAATAATCCCCTCTGGTGAGGCGACTCTGACAAATCCCTCCTGCTTCAGATCCAGAAGTTTCTCTACCTTGCCATCCTGCTTCCATTCCATATCCGCTACTATTAGCACTGTGTTACCCTCACCAAGGGAAAAAATATAATCGGAGACGCTTTTAGGCGTATCGCAGGTCACTTCTCTGCCGGAAATGGGGGAATATGTCCTGCCAATCTTGGCATAAAGCAGCCTCAGATAGTCGTAAATCTCGCTGCTGGAGGCAACCGTGGATCTGGAATTGCGGCTGTGTACACGCTGGCCGATGGCAATCGCCGGCGGTATGCCGGTGATGTAGTCCACTGCCGGTTTGTTCATCCTGCCGAGAAATTGTCTTGCAAACGACGAGAGACTTTCGGCAAAACGGCGCTGTCCTTCGGCAAAAAGCGTATCGAATGCTAAAGAAGATTTGCCGGAACCGGATACACCGGTGATAACCACCAGTTTGTCCCTCGGTATTTTCAGGTCTATGTTCTTTAGATTATTGACCCTGGCTCCCTTGATATGTATCTGTTTGTCGGTCATGATACAATACTATAGCCGTGTTACCTGTCTTACATACCCAAGCTTTTTGAGTGATGCTATTATCTTGTCCAGTTCGAGATTGCTGGGAACATAGAGTTGCATCATTATTTCGAACTCTCCTCTCTTTTCGTTCACATTGAAAGAGCGTATGGAGGCTTTGAACAAATTGACGGTTGTTATTATATTATTAGTGGTGGCGAAATCACCATAAGACATTATACGCAATGTTACCTGAAAACTTCCTTTGCCGACGTTGTCCCTCCATTTTACCTTCTGTATCCTGTAAGGGTAAGATTCTATCAGGCGTGCGGCATTCGGGCAGGAAATGCGGTGGATTTTAATGCCTTCCCTGATGGTGACAAAACCGAATACTTCATCTCCGAAAATGGGATTACAGCACTTTGCCATCCTGTAATCTACGTTTCCCAGTTTTCCGTCAATTACCAGATAGTCGGACGACTCCTCTTTCGTACTGCTTCTGCTAACCTTCTCAAAAGTATCGGGCAACTTCTCCTGCCTCTTGTCTTCGGATAAAAATTCCTTTACCTCCACCATGTTAATGGAATCATCCCCGATAGCGCTGTAAAACTCGTTGAGAGTTTTGTATTTATATTTCTTGATCAGGGCGTGGAGTATTTCGTCATTCGCCTCGATTTTCCAGTTTTTAAGTCTTCTTTCGAAAATTTCCTTCCCGATCGATGCCCTCTTGTTTTCTTCCTCCTTGAGTTTTTGTTTGATTTTACTCCTCGCTTTAGAGGAAACGACAATATTGAGCCAGTCAGAGGTGGGTTTTTGGTTTTTGTTGCTTATGATCTCCACTACATCTCCGGTCTTGAGCTTCTCTTTGATGGAGACCATTTTCCCGTTGACACGGCCTCCGGAGCACTTTACGCCGAGGTTGGTGTGGATGTCAAATGCGAAATCCAGCACAGTTGCCCCTTCTGGGAGTTGTCTGAGGTCCCCTGTAGGAGTGAAAACGAATATTTCGTTGAGCAGAATAGGGGAGACTTGTGTGTATTGTTGCAGGTCATTACCCTCCTGCATAATAATTCGCACTCTGTCAAGCCAACTGCTGATTCCGCTTCCGCTTTTTACGCCTTTGTACGACCAGTGTGATGCGTGCCCATGTTCTGCTTCATAATCCATTCTGACAGTACGGATCTGTACTTCAATTGTGATACCCTCTTTGTATTGGACTGTGGTATGAAGTGATTCGTAACCGTTCTCCTTTGGTACGGTAATCCAGTCACGCAGACGTGAGGTGTCGGGCTGGTATTTTTCGGTCACCAGAGAATAGACCTGCCAGCAAAGTTCCTGTTCTTTTTCTCTATCGGGCGGAGATTCAATGATAAATCTGATGGCAAATACATCGTGAATTTTCTCAAAGGGTACCTTCTGGGATTGCATCTTTTTCCAGATGGAATAGGCACTCTTGGTGCGTGCCTTGAGCGTATATTCGATGCCGTTGCGGCTAAGTTTATCTTTCAAGGGATTAACAAAGCGGCTTACCAGCAGATTTCGGTCCCTTTCGGTAGCCTTGAGGTTGTTGGTGATGGCACGATATTGCTCCGGTTCGGCATATTTGAGAAAAAGATCTTCCAGTTCGCTTTTTATACGGTAAAGTCCGAGTTGGTGAGCGAGCGGTATATAGAGCAGCATACTCTCCATTATCTTGGACTTGTGCTTGGATGCGGGTAATATGTCGAGGTTTCGCATCACCTCCACGCGGTCTGCAAGCTTAATCAGTATTACCCGAGGGTCGCTGGAATAAGAAACTATAAGTTTGCGGTAACGTTCGGCATCGAGATTTGTCTCCTGGAGCTTTATTGAAGCTATGTTGTTCAGTCCTGCTACAATATCTACGATTTCCTTCGGAAAATCAGACTTGAAACTGTTGAAAAGTACCGTTCTATTAAGCTCGGATGGGTTTTCCACCTTGAAACGATTGGCTTCGTGTAAAAACACGGCCGTTACGGAATCTACCATCAGGCCCATTTCCGAAATGATTGATACTACTCCCAGAGGGTGTTCGATAAATGGTCTGTTGTTGCCGCGTTCTCTATCTCTCAACTCGGATTCAGCTATGCGATAAGCACGTGTAACCATTGCAGCATCCTCTTCGCTGTAATTACGGATTATATTTTTAAGTATTTCGGGAGTCATTGTCATCTGCTATTTCAGTAATTTCTTGAGGGAATTCATTTCATCCCTATATTTTGCGGCAAGAATGAAATCCAATTCTGCCGCCGATTCCTCCATCTTCTTTTTGGCAGCCTCCACTGCACGAATCAGTTCTGCCGGAGACATCCTGCTGATGACAGGGTCCTCTGCCAGCATCCGCACTTCTGCCTCTTCCCGGGCCTGATATGTGTTCTTTGAGAGAACACTCCTTGCAGAGACCGCCACCTGTTTGGGAGTGATACCGTGAGTCTTGTTATAGGCCTCCTGTTTGGCTCTGCGCCTCTCAGTCTCATTCATAGTTTCTTTCATGGAACGTGTGATGGTATCCGCATACATTATCACCTTGCCGTTGAGATTGCGCGCCGCTCTGCCTGCGGTTTGTGTAAGAGCCCTGCCGGAGCGGAGAAATCCCTCTTTGTCGGCATCCAGTATTGCAACCAGCGATACTGAAGGTATGTCAAGACCTTCGCGCAGTAAATTGACTCCCACCAAGACATCAAACCTGCCTTCCTTGAAATCCTCAATTATTTCAACCCTCTCGAGCGTATCCACATCCGAGTGAATGTAGCGAGCTCTTACAGAGGCCTTGGTCAGATATTTCTCAAGTTCTTCAGCCATTCTCTTGGTCAAAGTGGTGACAAGCACTCTTTCATCCTGCTCGGCACGTATCTCTATCTCTTCCAGCAGGTCGTCCACCTGGTTTGCGATGGGTCGGATCTCGATAGGAGGGTCCAGGAGTCCCGTAGGCCGTACTATCTGCTCCACAATCACGCCGCCTGAGGCCTCCAATTCGTACTCACCCGGAGTTGCACTTACGAAAAGTCGCTGGCCGATCAAGGACTCAAACTCGTCAAATTTCAAGGGACGGTTGTCGGCGGCTGCCGGAAGGCGGAATCCATACTCCACCAGAGTCTCCTTGCGGGAACGGTCTCCACCATACATTGCCCTCACCTGGGGCAGTGTGACATGACTTTCATCTACAAATGTAAGAAAATCATCCGGAAAGTAGTCTATCAGGCAGAAGGGTCTTTCACCGGCCTTGCGACCGTCAAAATATCTCGAATAGTTCTCTATACCGGGGCAATAGCCGATCTCCCTGATCATCTCCAGGTCATATTCCACACGACTTTTAAGCCTCTTGGCCTCAAGATGTTTGCCAATTTCCCTAAAATAGTTGTACCGGGCCATCATATCGTCCTGAATGTTGTTAATCGCACTGCGAATACGTTCCTTTGTAGTGACGAAATTGTTGGCGGGGAAAATGGATATCTCATTTAAATATTCAAGTGTAGTGCCGCTAAGGGGGTCGGTCATCTCGATGCTCTCAATTTCATCACCGAAAAAGAGTACTCTGAAAGAGATATCGCCATAGGCGGGATAAATCTCGACACACTCTCCCTTGACCCTGAAATTGCCTCTGTTAAACTCAATTTCATTGCGTGAATAGAGAGCATCGACCAGCTTATAAAGGAGCTGCTGGCGGCTAAACAATTCTCCTCTCTTGATGTGAATGGTGGTGCTGTGAAAATCCTCGGGATTTCCGATACCGTAGAGGCATGATACGGAGGAGACCACAACGATGTCTCTTCGCCCCGACAGGAGGGACGAGGAGGTGCTCAGACGGAGTTTCTCAATTTCGTCGTTGATGCTAAGATCCTTCTCGATGTAGGTATCGGTCGTGGGCAGATAGGCCTCAGGTTGATAGTAATCGTAGTATGATACGAAATACTCCACCGCATTGTCCGGAAAGAAGGATTTGAATTCGCCGTAGAGCTGTGCGGCGAGTGTTTTGTTGTGGCTCAGGATAAGTGTCGGCCTTTGAAGGCGTTCGATGACATTGGCCATAGTGAAGGTCTTGCCCGATCCTGTCACACCCATAAGCGTAGTTGCCCGAGTGCCTTCCCTGATCGAATTGCAGATCTGCTCTATAGCCTCCGGCTGGTCACCTGTAGGTTTGTATGACGAACTGATCCTGAACTCCATTATCCAACTCTATCTCCTTTTCTTCTTTTTAACGACGGGTTCTTCGATGGAAGCATCTACTTTTTCAAGATAATCTTCAAGTCCGAGCACGATATTGTTGACCATCTTCTTTTGGAAATCGGGATCAACCAGCTTGTCTTCATCCCAGATACTGCTCATAAAGAGGAGTTCAAGCAACACTACGGGGTATTCAGTGGGTGCAGCCAACGAAAAGTTGAAGTTGCCCACGAGTCCGAAGTTCGGTACTCCAAGTTCCAGGAGTCTCTCAAGCATGGTTTCGGCAAAGTCGCGGTTGGTGATGTGTTTATAGTAGGTGCTTGATCCCATCGGGTTGACCGGAGATCCTCCGGCATTGTTGTGAATGGAGAGAGCTATGTGAACTTTGTTTTCATTGAAGATGCGTTTTCTTTCACTCATTGAGATATCATAATCACCGCTCCTGCTGAGTACTACCGTAGCGCCTTTGGCTTCGAGAGCTCTTTTGAGCATATTTACGATATCGAGGTTGACATCTTTCTCCCGGATGCCGGTGATGCTTACGGCGCCGAGAGCGGAACCACCATGACCGGCGTCAAGACCTACTCTAAGTCCGTTAAGTGAGAGCCCCGGGGTGTGACGTACATCTATTACCAGATTGTTGCCCTCATATCCTATTTTGTAGCCCCAGCAATATTTGTGTTTAAGGCGTAGGATTACCCTGAAGACATCGCTGTCAACCTGTCTATAGTCCACATAGGAGATCATTTGCAGGCCTCTGTACTGGGTTATCCAGTTGCTGTTGTTGGTGGCTCCGAAAATGTCGATGCAGATGGTTGTGGGGTCAAGTTGTGTCCAGGAGACATAAGGAAGACGCTTGGGCAAAGAGATTCTCACCCTGTCGGCTTTGCCGAGATTGGAGACGCTCCAGCTTCCGGTGTTGACCTGAGATGTTCTTTCGTCAGTTCTTTCGAGATATTCCTGAGGAATGTATGCAAATTTATTCTGTGAAAGCTGCACCTTGTAGAGGTTGCCAACTGAGGCGACCACCTTGAACACTATTCCCGAATCCACATATCCCATTTTGGATCCGCCAAGGCGGTCGTCACCGTCACCGAACTGCAAATATGCTCCGTCCAGTGAGAGACCATAAAATAACTCCTCCTTATATTGTGACTTTTCCATAATTGCCTTTGCCTCTTCCAAGGTAATTTTGGGTTCGGGGCGAACAGGCTTTTTGGCATCGGGATCGTAATAAACGTTGATGGTTTCAATACGTCTGTTTTTCCCTTTGAATAATGTTATCTCAATCTTGTTGTTGCCTCGCCTAAGGTCGATTTCCGTACCGAAAGCACCGGTACGGTAAACTTTCAACTGATTTTCATTGATGGCAGCGACATTGCCAGGATCAGTAATGCATACCAGAGTGTGTTTCTGGTTGTAAACTGTGTCCTGTCCTCCGATGACGATTTTCAGCGGCACTTGAGCCGATAGTGTCTGAGAGATAATCAAGGCGGCAATAGCCGCGAGAGTAACCTTAATATATTTCATTGTATAAAATGTTGTCGTCACGATAGCTTTATCGTGTGTAATAAATAACAAATATAGTGAATTATCCCCAAATATCTGAATCAGTATTCACAGACTCTGAAGAGGAAATTGAATATCAACAATGTACGTTTTCTCAACAAGTCGTAGTTTATGATGTCTGACTTATCGGATGGCTTGTAGGTATGTTTGTGAATGCCGCTGGTGAAGAGTAGGGCCGGAATCCCTGCTTTGGCAAAAGAGTACTGATCGCTCATCCTGTAGAAAATCTTGGTAAAGTCTTTGCTGCCATAAAATGTTAGGTCAAGGTCCATTTCGTAGTTCTTCCTTCGACTCAGATAGCCTAAAATGCCCCTGTATTTGGGGTCAAGGCGTTCTTCACCGAGTACGATAAGATAGTCGCGTCTGAATCCTACCGGTTCAAGGTCGGTACCTATCATATCCAGATTTACCATACAGGTGATATTGCGCACCGGAAAGGGCAGGTTTTGCACAAAATGTTCCGAGCCGCACATATTGAACTCCTTGCCGTCAAAGGCCACAAAAACTATGTTTTTGCCCGGTCCTTTGCCATCCTTTTTCATTTCGGCAAACATTTCTGCAAGATTGATGAGAGCGGTAACGCCCGAAGCGTTGTCATCTGCTCCATTGTAGATATTGCCCTTGATCTCGCCTATATGGTCATAATGAGCACCCACTATAACATATTTGTCAGTTGGAACCGTGGCAGGAATTACTCCGACCACATTTCTCGCTATTATGGAGTCGTTGCACCTGGAGCTCTGGATGTAGTGCCAGTTGTAGGGCTTGAGATCATATTCCTGAAACCTGCGTATTATATACTGCTCGATTGCCTGCTTGCCAATAGTGCCAGAGGCACGCCCTTTTGCCATATCATCGGCTATATGAGAGAGTATCTCCTGCTGTTTTCCACGGTATAACTTTTGTTCGTATTTGGTCGTTACCTGTGCTAAAAGCGGGAAGGTTGCAAACAAGAATAGCGTATATAGTGCGATTTTTTTCATTTTTTGTCCAAGCAAAGTGCAAAAGTACTATTTTTGTCAATATGTTCAAAAAAGCCTTTTTCATCTCACTCTTCATTATCATCACCGCCGTACCGGTCTGGTGCCAGTATGATCTTGACCATTTTTATTATAGGGGAAGACAGGCGTTGATAGAAGGCAAGTATTCCAACGCAATCGAGAGTTTCAACATCCTCTCCCGTCTGGACAGCACCATATTTGAAGCCTATTTCTTTAGGGGAATAGCCAAATACAATCTCGGAGACCTTGTAGGAGCCCAGATGGACTTCGATAAGACCATACACTTCAATCCCATATATACACCCGCATATCACTATCGCGCCATTACCTTAAGCAGGATAGGCAAGTACGATCTGGCACTCAAAGACCTAGAAGAAGCCGTGGATCTGCGTCCCGGCTATACCGGACTCTATTTCAGCAGGGGAGTGACCTACTTCCTTTCACAACAGTTCGATAAAGCGGTCAAGGACTTCAATATGTTCATCAAAAAAGAGCCTCGTGAGAGCAATGCATACCTCAACAGAGGGGCATCCTACCTCTATCTGGGTGACACGATCAAAGCCCTGGATGACTACAACAAAGCTATCTCCATAGATAGATACGACCCTGAAGCCTATGTGCGCAGGTCCAGAATATATGCGCTCAGACAAGATCTGGAACCTGCACTTGAAGATCTGAATACCGCATTGAAATTGGATACTGCAAACACTTTTGCATATTTCAACAGAGCGATAATCAGACACGAAATGAAGGATATCGAAGGAGCGCTGGCCGACCTGGATAAAGTGTTGGAACAAGAGCCCGGCAATGCTCTGACTCTTTACAACAGAGCTATTATCCGAGCTCAGGTTGGAGATTATCGAAGTGCACTCGACGATTATGACAGGGTCCTGGCCATCAATCCGAACAATGTGCTGGCCTATTTCAACCGCGCCGCCGTCTTTATGGAAATGGGCCGTTACCGGGATGCAATGGATGACTACTCGAAAGCCATCAACCTTTATCCCGATTTTGCGAAAGCTTATATGAACAGGGCCTATGCAAAGAGTCAACTCGGACAATACAACTCCTCGCGCCGGGATTACGAAATAGCACAAAGGAAAATAGAGGAATACCGTGCGCAAACTTCTGACTCCACAGGATATGCCGCCTTTGCCGATACCACCAGAAAGTATGACCACCTGCTGGCGCTCGATGCGGATTTTGCCAAGAAGGACTTCGATAATGAACTGCTGCAGTACAGAGATGTGGACATCCGCCTCAAACCTCTTTATAAGTTTGCTGCAGTGGCTCCGGATAATATTCCTCAGGAGGGTAACATACTTATCAACCGCAGGTTTGACGATGCATCGCTCGAGAGTTTCATCAGTGCATCTCCCATTGCCGTGAAATTCGAATCATCCAAAGGCGGATACCTGCCGGATGCCCAAAGTCTGCGTGAAGAGGTCAATCGCCTTCTCCGCATCGACCGTACCGATGTCAACCTCTTTGCCAAAGCACTTCTGGAAACGGATAATAAACAGTTCAATACAGCAATGGTATGCTATGATGAAGCCATTACCAAGAGTCCGGAAAATATCTATTACTACATCAACAGAGGTGCTCTTCAGGCGGAAATGATAGATTTCATCTCATCCATCGAAAACAACGTGCCCGTTCTCACACTTGATAACGACAATACGGTCAAAACGAGGGTACAGGAGCAGGTTCGTCACACTTATGACTATACTCCGGCTATTCATGATATGAAAAGGGCGGCTTCAATAGATCCCTCGTTTCCCTACATATACTATAACTTGGGCAATCTCTACTGTCTCTCCGATGACCTTCCCGAGTCAATAGTACAATACACCAAAGCTATAGAACTCTATCCCAATATCGGTGAAGCCTACTACAACCGTGGTCTGGTACTGATATACCTTAAAGACAAGGAAAAGGGTTGTATGGATCTGAGCATGGCTGGAGAGCTGGGCATCCAGGATGCTTACAGCGTTATACAAAAATATTGCAAGAGCGAAGAGTAGGTTACTTTTTCTTTCCCTTTTTGTTGTAGGTGCCTTGCCTACGGACTGCATTTGAAAACATTGCCGCGGCTTCATCTTTGGCAATATACCTGATTGCCAATACCAGCAGGATAATTGCGATGAGAGGAAAGAGTGACGGGACCGCAAGAGAATATAGAGGTCTGAGTTGCATGAATTCCACCAATATCCATATTTGAAAAGCAAAAAGAATTATGGAATTGAGCAGACAGATACGTATCTGAATCATACGTTTTTTCTGATGGAATAGTGCAATCACACATAGGGAGAAGGTAACGAATGCCATTATCAAAAACTGGCTCCTTTCAAAAAAACTGATGGTAATTCGTTCCCATTGCTCCGAAGGAGCGTCAGTAGTAATCACGCCGTAACACATGTTGGAGAAAAACATTGAGCCGATAAGCAATGTTGCTGCAATTATGAGATATGTCTGGAATCTTCTGAACATAATGGCTGATGTGTGTATTGTTTTGACAAAATTAGCGAAAAAGTCCTATATTTGAATTTTAAACCTTAAAAAACGACACTTATGTCTTCATTTCCTATAGCACCTTCAGAACTCATCATCAATCCCGACGGATCAATTTTCCACCTTCATATTTTGCCGGAAGATCTGGCTGATACCGTCATCTTGGTTGGAGACCCCGGCCGCGTAAAACTTGTTGCCTCTTTTTTTGAGGAGGGTTCAATAAGGGTTGACAAATCATCGCGAGAGTTTCGTACAGTCACCGGCCGTTATAATGGCAGAGAGGTTTCGGTTATTTCTACCGGCATAGGCACTGACAATATAGATATAGTAGTCACAGAACTGGATGCTCTTGCCAATATCGATTTCAACACCAGATGTGTCAGACCGGAACACAAACAGTTGACATTGCTTCGTATTGGCACATGCGGTGCCGTTCAACCCGATATACCTCTTGGAAGTTATCTGTTTTCGGAATATTCCATCGGATTTGACGGACTCCTGAACTGGTATGCCGGATGTAGTGAGGTTGTGGATGCTGCGATGGAGTCTGCCTTTGTCCGGCATATGAAGTGGCCGGAGCGACTTCCGGCTCCCTATTTCATCAAATCTGCAGAACGCCTGATATCATTGTTTGAAAAGAATTCGGTAATGGGGATGACGGTTTCCGCTCCCGGCTTTTACGGCCCACAGGGCAGATCGGTCAGATTACCGCTCACGTTTGACGATCTTATAGCCAATCTGGAATCATTCAGATATGATGGCCGAAGGGTGACCAATATTGAGATGGAGAGTTCAGCACTTGCAGGTCTCTCTGCCCTTCTGGGACACGACGCAGGCACAATCTGCCTTGTAATCGCCAACCGCTATGCAAAAGAGAGCCGTCCGGACTACCATCTTTTGATGAAGGGGCTTGTCCGATTGGCACTTGATGCACTTACCGGCACATCCATCTGATGAAGACCGATCTCCGGCACTCCCTCTACGCATTGCTTGACGACCCGGATCAGGTCGTAGCGAGAAGCGTTATGGCAGAGATTCTCAGACAGGGCCCTGAAATGCTTTCTGCCCTTGAGGAAATTGCAACCCGGGAAAGCGACCATGCCGTCAAAGAAGAAGTAGCACACCGCCTGGAAGAGATTTATTATGAAATGGTCATAAACTCCATGAATGAGGCTATCCACCTTGAGGATGGGGAACAATTTCAACTTCTGGATTTTGCAGTGCTACTCACAAAACTTCTCTATCGCGGAGAAAACTGGCGAGAATTGGTCAATGCTTTTGTCGGCAAGTCAGCGGAGATGGTTATGGAATTGAGTAGCGGAATGACCGCAATGGAGAGTTGTGGAGTCTTCAATCATATTTTTTTCCACAGGTTTGGATTCAATGCACTTCCATCAGATGACCTCTCGCCCGAATACCAGATGCCGGCAACCATTCTCAACCGTGGAGAGGGTGGGAAACACCTCCTGATGCTTCTCTATTTTATGTTCGCGCAGGATTGCTCCCTTCCGGTATACCCAGTAGAGTACCGCAATACGCTGATTCCCGCCTGGATTGAGGAGGATAAGGTGCTATTCTGTATCAACGTATTCAATAAGGGAGAGATGTTTTTCCTTCCTGAGGAGGAATTGGTGCGCAGAGAGTATGGATTTGTGCCCTATGCATACCTCAAAGCACTCCATTCTCTATTTCTAAAAGAGGGAGACAGCTTGCGTGTAGCGCTTCTGGAACGGATACTACCTAACTATCAGACGTTGGCCAATTCTTAATATCTTATTGGAGCTTATGCCGTTGAGTTGACAGATTCTCCTGACGGTTGTGCCATATCTTATTGCCAGTGCACTGAGGGTATCTCCCGATTTGATGGTATGGATGATACGCTGTGAAGCGGCCAACGACTCCTCGTCGGTCTGTCCCCAATGCGAATAGATGCTGAAGTAGTGTTTTTTGAGAGTAAACAGTGAGTCTCTGAGTACTCCCTTCTCAAAGTCGATGATACGCTGAGGATCAAAAGGATGCCCTTTGTATCTGGTCTCAAAGTGGAGATGGGGACCGTTGCTGCGTCCGGTATTTCCTCCCAGTCCGATCACTTCACCTGCTTTAACTACCTCTCCGCTATCCACTATACGTTTGGAGAGGTGAGCATAGTAGGTTTCCAGTCCGTTCGGGTGGCGGATTACTACCAGATTGCCGTAACCGCCGGTTCTTCTGGTGCCTTCCGAGAGACGTACTACACCGTCGAACGCGGCTCTGATGGTATCTCCCGTTTTGAGCGATAAGTCAACACCTTTATGTTCCCTTGTTCTACGGAACTTGAATCCGGACCCTACTTTTTGTTGGTAAGGGACGCAGAATCCGTTTAGGGAGTCAATCAACAGCAGGTCCACTTCTTCGGGGAGGTCCGAGAGTTTTACATCCCTGAAGGAATGTACGCCTGTTCCTTCCCAGGAATCGAAGAACTCTGCCGTATCTATCACCGGTCTGCCCAGATCAAAATATGCCCAGGTATAGTCATCGTAGAGGATGATTTTGGTGAATTTGTCATCGGTGTCCAGAGTATCTATCACCAGCAGTTCCTCGAAATAGGAGAGAGTGTCCCTTTGCGGAATAGTGTCTCGTGTATGGTTTTTATTTTGTCCTGATACCTGTATTGTGGTTATAATAAAGGCTAATAAAAAAATACCTCTGCGCTTCATAAGAACTCTTTTAGTCGCAAAGGTAATTTTTTTTTGATAGTCCGGCAAATGGAATTTATCTGCTTCCGCCGCCAAATCCGCCTCCGGAGAATCCTCCGCCACCACCGAATGAAGAGCCTCCGCCACCACCGCTCCAGGAGCTTGTGCCTGAGAATGAGCCACCCGAAGAGGATGCCACATATGAGTTCATTGTGATTGCATTGGAAAGCATTCTCGTTTGGTAGAGAATGGTGGAGAATGTGTCAAAATCGTAGTTTACAACCTGCTCGAAGGCTACCGGATCGATATCCTTAAGCTCTTTGGCAACCTTGTCGGCAATACCGAAAAGGGTGGCAAACACCAGATAATCCTGCCACAAATGTACCTCTACCGATCTTCTTTCATTGATAAGCGTAAAATCCTGAAGATACTTGAAAAATCCCAGTACTTTGTTGTTGGCCTGAACTCCCGAAGGGGTGAACTTGTTGTTTGAGAAAAAATCACCCGCTTCCAGGGCTTTGATACCCTTGGTGCTGATGGAATTTGTCCAGCTGATCAGTGTGCTTTTATTTTTTTTGGCCCATCTCGAAAATTCTTTGTCTTCAAGGATCTTGTTTGCTCCGCTAGCCTCTTTCATCATATTGAACAGTGACTTCTCAGGAGATTCAAGTTTATCGAGATCTGCTTTTTCATTGAAAGAGATGGTGATTTTTCCCTTCTCGTCTTTACCTGTAATCAGAATGTTTTTCTGAATCATCCTAAGGATATAGGCTGACGCTATAGCATAACTATTGCGTGTCTTGAACAGGGAAGGGGCTTTTGTAATAACATAATTGGTTGCGAGCAAGTTTCCATTGTATGGAATTTCTCTGCACCAGTCGACGTTTTTGAGTTTTTTTACCCCGAAGGTGGAGACATTTTTATATTTTTTGCTCTGTTTGCCTATGCCTACACCGGCCAGGATAATACCCAGAGTCCATAGAATCGGAATAATGGAATCTTTAGCTTCAAAATCTTCGTATGAATATTCCGAAGGCTCTCCATCAAAATGGCTGCCCTCCATCGCCAGCGCATGGCGCTCTTCAAATAGCCGGTCATCAATGCTGACAAGATCGTGGAACATTTCCTTTTCAAAGCGCGCCAATATGATGACTGAGCTGTTTTTCTTAAAAGGAGCATCTGATTCGGCTACAATGGCCCCGTCTATGAATTCGCAGGTGCCTTCATATCCAAAACCCCATACAAGAGAATTGGATGTGTCCAATTGGTAGAGATCATCCTGATATCTGACCGATACTTTCGCATGCTCAGGAGCGGAAGAGAGTCCGGGGGAGATGAACTGGAAATGAAGCGCATCATAATCATTCATCGATAAAATGAAATTATTGATGGTGTACTTCACTGTATATTTGTGGTCTCCGTAGGAGCCGACACCCCAGCACAATTCATAATCATTACCACCTTTACGATAAATTCCGCATTTTCCGGCCTTTTGGTGAATATTGCGGTCCAAATCCCAATCCCCTTCATTTATGAAATTAACACCATTCTCGTCGGTTACTGCGAACTCTGTAATCGATACGTGCGATCCCATATCATATTTGACCAGATACCATTCGGTGCCGCTGGCAACTGTGACATCCCACACTTCGGTCACTCGTGCATGGCCTTCAGGCGTAAGTATGTATGTTATGTCAATATCCCGAATAGCAGGATTTGCCGCCGTCGCAGTGAAAGCGGCAATAGCGGTCAAAAATGTGAGCAACAAACGTTTCATCACTTTTTCATTGAGGGCATTTCAGTCTTGGCCTGATTCTCCTCGAGATAATCCTTGGACTTGAAGCCAAACAATGAAGCTACGATATTGCTGGGAATCTGACGGATGAGGCGGTTGTAGTTGGTTACGCTGTCATTATATACCATACGGCTCATACGTACCTGATTTTCATACAAATTGACACTATCCATAGTCTTGACGTACATCTCGTTGGCTTTGAGATTGGGGTACTGCTCAACTACCACGGCTATACGTCTCATGGCATCTGTCAGGATAGTTTCCTGTATGTTGGCATCGGCTGCCGAACTGCTGCCGGTAATACTTGTACGCTGTGCAATTACATCTTTGAGTGACTTGTACTCGTGTTCGTCATAGGATTTGATGAGGTCTGCGAGTGCCGTAAGTGCATCCCAGCGGCTCGACATTTGGACGCCTATCTGGCTCATTGCGTTTTTGCACAATTCTTCCTTGCTGATCAGATTACGTTGTACGGAAATTACCCAGATTACCAAAATGGCAAGGATGCCTATCACAATTAATGTTGTTACCATAGAATAAAGTTTTATGTGTTGATAAATATTTGTGTTTTAGTCGTAGTAGGTATAAGTTCTTTCATAGCGTCGAAGGAAATGGCTGAAATCTTCTATACCGATGCCGTAGGTATCAAATACCTCATCAGGGGGAAGGGAGCGACGGGTCCAGTTGCCGAAACTGTCTTTTTCTCCAAAATAGTAGGGGACTACATCATATTGGCTCTTCAGCTCTGCTTTACTGAGGTAGCCATCCTCATCATAATAGAAAATTATGGTGTTGTCAGGAATGCGTGATTCCTGGGCAAACTCGCCATAGTAATTGTATTCCACCATTTTTCCCTCTTTGTCAAAAATGGCTTCACTAGTATGAAGACCGTCTGTCCAGGTGTATTGTTCCTCATGTCTATATCCGGCTTCGTCAATGAACGTGCTATCTCTGGTCATTATCACACGCCGGTCATCCTCGAGGGCATAGAACCTGTCACCGTTGCGCCTGCCATCTCTGTCGTATGTGTAGAAAATCTCGGTGGTAAATCCTCCCTCATACTCGGAATATTGGCGTAACAGGTCTCCTTGCTCGTTATAATACATTACATCTCTCACTTCGAGTTTGCCGACATTGTAGCTGCTGGACTCAGTCAGATTACCATAGCTATCATATACATTTACGGTCTCTGATATGATTTCGTTACCATTTACGGCATATTTGATGCTTACATAGCGTTCGTTTGTCAGGTTGCCATCGTCATCGTAGAAATAGAGGAAAGAGCCTCTAAGATCACCGTTGTTCTCAACTATGTTGACCCTTATGCAGCGGCCTTTCTTGTCGTAGATGTATTGATAGATCTCAGCCGGTTCGCCATCCATTTTATAGACCTCTTTGAGAGGCTTACCGTCGGGCAGATAAGTGCTGGCCTGCATATCAAATGCATAATTTAGAGAATCTGTCAAGGAAAAAACCGTGTCGACAGGATTTCCTTTCTTATCTATACTTATTTCCAGACGTGTCTGGGGGTGCACATCTTCTTCGACAATTGAGATTAACTTGCCGTCATGGTCAAAATTCCATGTACGTGAGAAAGGCTGCATTTCATGGTATCTGGTCTCAGTGAATGACTTGACGGGACCGTTGAGTCCGAAATCGGCAAGCTTTCTAAAACCTTTATATGGGTTCTCTTTAATGCCGACAGTAGTCTGAGGAGTTTTATCTCCTGTTGAACAGCCCGCTGCCAAAGCTGCTATCAGTGTGCAAATCAAAAATACTCTTTGCTTCATGTCTGCGATTATTGGGCGGGCATGTCAGCTGGAATGTTCTTCTTTTTCTTTGAACGCATAACCAGCAGCACTATGAGGGCGGCTATCAAAACAAGGAGTGTAATGCCGAGTGCAGGACGGTAGGATATCCATGCGATGACAAATATCAATAGACTCCAGATAAGACCGACGACGGTGCAGATAAAGTTGATGCCGGCAGCGAGAACCCTGCGTATAAATGGTACAACCGCGAATATGGTGCTGAGGAAGTTGAATATGCCCCTGAGTCCGCCAATAATCAATATAACGGCAATGATACGGAGGATCCAGGCAATTACCTTATTCTCTTTCTGTGCTGCATCATACATATTTGCAGCAGAAACTGAGCCGAGTGCAATGCGTGAGACATTTTTACCGTTTTTAGCCACGAATTCACCGAATGTATCACCGACAACTACCGCGAGTATGGAGACTGTTTGAGGAGTAGGAGTATATCCGAATGTTACCTTGACATCGCCCACGTCAGGGTTGTTGACGTCGCGTCCGAAATAGGCCTGACCCGTACTCACCGTAACTGTAGCAGAGCTGTCTCTTTTCCAGAGTACCTCATTCCACTCTTTGATCATCTGCTCGGTGAGTTCGGGAGTGGCCTCTTCTGCACTACTGATACCGTACTTTAGGAAAGGAGGGAGTTTGTAGGCTCCGAAATCTACTACATCAGCCACAATTTGGTTTGATTCAATAGTGGTGAGCACAAAGTTGGAGTTCTTATAATCAGGATCAGCGAAATCTGAAGAGTTTATGGGCGATGAAACCCATTTCTTGCTATAAGTGTAGGTGGTCGTGATCTCCTGACCGCCTCCTATTTTCTCCTTTTTTTCCTCTTTGCTCTGCTCGGTCCACTGGTAGTATTCCACGTTGCGAGAGAGGTTGATGGCATTCAGCGAAATGCCGAAGAGTCCGTCGCTAAGGATTTCAGCGGTAGATGCATCACCTATAGCGTGTACCATCTTGCCTTCAAATTGGGGGTCGATTCGGGAGATATCGGGCATCTCCACGGTCACATCCGCCGCCTGGTTTAATGCGCGTTTGACTTTAACCGTCCTGCCTTCGTTCCAGAATAGCAATACCGTACCGATGATGAAAAGCAGGATACCGCTGCCGATACCTTTAAAGGATTTGGAAACTCTGTTCCCATAGCTCTGTTTAGTTGTAGTGGTGTAAGCCATAATTTCAATATAAGTTAAGTGTTATAGTAAAAAAATCATTTCAAATCCAATTTGTAAAGGTAGCAAAAATTATTTTCTTTTAGGATGGAATTGAAGAATAGTTTGCTGCCATTTCTTTGTATCAATATGTGTGTAAATCTCTGTGGTGAGTATGCTTTCGTGACCGAGCATTTCCTGTACGACACGTAAATCAGCTCCGTTTTCCACCAGATGGGAGGCAAAAGAGTGTCTGAAAGTGTGAGGAGAGACATTTTTACGGATTCCGGCATTTTTCGCCTGTCGGCGAACAATCAGAAAAATCATTTCCCGCGTGAGCTTGCCTCCGCGGCGGTTGAGAAAGAGTATATCCTCTGCTCCCTTTGCTACCGGACCGGCGTTACGTATCCTCATATAGAGGGAGATGTTCCGTACTGCCGGTTCTCCGATGGGTACCAGACGCTGCTTGGAGCCCTTGCCGGTGACCCGGATAAACTGCTCGGCCAAAAAGAGGTCGCTGATGCGCAGATTCACCAGTTCGCTCACCCTCAATCCGCAGGAGTAAAGTACCTCGATGATGGTTTTATTGCGCTGTCCTTCGCTTTTCGAAAGGTCAAAAGAGTCAAGGATTCGCTCCACCTCATCCACGGAGAGCACTTCCGGAAGATATCTGCCCGGCTTTGGAGTATCAATTCTGTCGCAAGGATTCTCTTTGAGCCGTCCTTCACCTTCTAAAAAGCGATAAAGTGACTTCATTGAACTGACCAGACGGGACTGGCTCCTCTTGGATAGACCTGTGTCCGTTACTCTCGCAAGGTATTCCGAGATATCTTCGGATGATGCCGCCTCCGGCGAAATAATACCCTTTTCCTTCAGAAATGTGAAATATTTTGAGCAATCGGAGTTGTATCCGGCTATGGTATTGTCCGACAATGATCTTTCCAGTTTCAGACAGGACCTGAAATCGGCAAGGGTAGTTGCAAAGATATCAGAATTGCGATTCAAAAAATGATGAAAATTTTAAAAAAGTGTTACATTTGTTTTCTATTTCAAATAATAAAGATACATCAATTTTGAAATTTTAACTAACAAAATTTTATCAAATGAAGAAAATAATCCTATTGCTGGCGGTTGCATTTATAGGTGTTTCATCTATATCAGCTCAGACCACTTCGGACCAGGCAACCGAATCAGATCAGAAAACTCATAAAGTCTCCACCACTTTCGGAGCAGTGGGCGCACACATAGGTTACGCATTTTGGGGTCCTACAGTCGGCCTCCATGGTGACTTTAACGCAAACAACTTTAGAGGAAGGGCAGGATTCGATCTATTCTTTGAAAGAGTAGATAATCATAACTCCATCCATCTCGGTGCCGATGTGGGTTTCCACTACCTTATCAATCTCATTGACGGCCTGAATGTTTATCCCATTATTGGTGTGAACATAGGATTCGGTAAGAATGTTGACTTCCACGTCGGTATGGACTTCGGTGCAGGCATTGAGTACAACTTCAGCAATGGCTGGAGCCTGTTTTTGGATGGTAAATACAACCTTAGACTTCTCGGACCTGATATTCCTTACAGATCTTATATAGGTATTACCAAGAGATTTTAATCAGAATCAATTGTTCTGATTGAAATGGTCACAGAAAGGTGCGAGTCCACAGGATTCGCACTTTTGTTTTCTCGCAGTGCAGACATAACGGCCATGAAGTATCAGCCAGTGATGCGCTTTTGCGCGAAGGTGTTCCGGAAAACCGGCGGTCAGATCCTTTTCAACTTCAAGCACATTGTTGCCTGATGAGAGTCCAAGGCGGCGCGCGGTGCGGAATACATGTGTGTCCACGGCAATAACCGGTTTGTTGTAAACGACTGATGCCACCACATTGGCAGTTTTACGTCCTACGCCGGGGAGTTTCTGCAGTTCATCTATATCATCCGGCACAACAGACCCAAAGTCACTTACCAGCATTCTAGACATTCCCAGCAAGTGTCGTGCTTTACTATTGGGATAAGTTATGGAACGTATAATCTGATAAATCTCCTCTTCATTGGATGCGGCCATATCTTCGGGTGTGGGGAATCGTTCGAAGAGTTCGGGGGTGATCATGTTGACCCGCTTGTCGGTAGCCTGAGCAGAGAGTATAACGGCGCAGAGCAACTGGAAGGGATTCTTATAGTCCAGCTCGCTTTCGGCAATGGGCATATTGGCCTCAAACCAGGCTATTATCTGTTGATATTTCTTTGCATTCATTATCGGCGCATACAAGTATCCGTCCGGGATAATCCCGAACTATATTCATATTGTGTGTAACCATCAGTATGGCAGTCTTGCGTGTGCGGTTGATCTCGAAAAGCAGACGCATGATGCCTGCAGCGGTTTCTCCGTCAAGATTACCCGTGGGCTCGTCTGCAAGTATCAGGCGAGGTTCGTTGAGAAGAGCACGGGCAATGGCTACTCTCTGCTGCTCGCCTCCTGAGAGCTGATGCGGCATCTTATGTGCCTTGCTGGCCACTCCCACCGCCTCAAGCACGCTATTTATTCTCTCCTCCATAAGCTTGCGATCTTTCCATCCGGTGGATTTGAGGACAAAAAGGAGATTATCCTCCACGCTCCTGTCCATCAGGAGTTGGAAGTCCTGGAAAACCACACCGATTTTGCGTCTTAGATAGGGTATTTTCCTCTTTTTGAGATTGGAGAGGTTGAAATCCCCAACGCGGGCATTGCCTGTGGTGATGGGATTTTCTGCGGTTATGGTGCGTATGATAGAGGTTTTACCGCTGCCGACCTTGCCGGTTAGATAGATAAACTCTCCTTCACGGATAGTCAGGTTAAGGGAAGTTATGACGGGAATTTCTCCGTTTGTGATTTCCACATCTTCAAATTCTATGATAATGTCGTTGTCTTCCATGTTTATGAGACTGTTTGGATGCAAAATTACATTTTTATTCCCATTTAATAAATCTCAGTTGACAATTTTGGCCCAAATCGACAGTTTTCACTTAACTTTGTTGAAAATAGCGGAAAATACCACTTAACTTGCAACGCTTTTGCATTTTTTTTGCATCTATATAATATTAATTAAGATGTATTGTTGTATAGTCTTTAATCAATGATAGAAGTATTTCGTGAGTAACTGCGTATATAGAGTAATTAGACAAATGTTTTTTATTTAAAAATCTCAGTGCACGGAAAGTCATGAAAAAAGTAGCACTAAAAACTTATGGGAAAATATTAACCCTCTTTTTCTCACTGGTAGGAATGATAACCGGATGCGACTGGTTCGAACCTTCGTATGAATACGGATGTCCTTCCGCAGATTACATTATCAAAGGGAAAGTGACGGATAAACAATCGAAAAAGCCTATTAAAAATATCGCAGTCATCAGAAAAGCATATTCTTCACCCTATGGCAACGACACGGTAAGGACAGATTTTCGTGGAGATTATGAGTTAAAATATCGTCATTTCGGAGGTGAAGATCTGATTGTTGTCGAAGATTTAGACAAAGAAAGGAATGGCGGATGGTATGCTCCCGATTCTATCAAAGTAGATTGGAAGCAAATGCAAAAGATTAAAAAAGGTGATGGAAGGTGGTATGACGGAGTTTTTCTCAGGGCTGACACCAACTTTGAACTGGAACATCAGACTATTGCTCTGTACGGCGTTATGTCGGCAGAGTATAAGGAAATGAAAGAAGAAGAGTAGTTGTATGAAAGAGAAGGTTTCCTTACGTGCCGAGTAAACGATGAATACCCCATACCGGATTTAAAGATGAAATTACGAAAAAAAATCATACTGAACTTATACCGCGAACACAGAAAAACGCAAGCAAAACTACACGAACTTACCTATTTCTTTTGGGAATGCACCTTGCGTTGCAATTTCAACTGTATCCATTGCGGAAGTGATTGCACAAGAGAATCCGTTACTCCTGACATGCCAAAAGAGGACTTTTTGAAGGTGCTCTCAGATATTCGTCCGCACGTGAATCCCAATAAGACCATGATTGTGCTTACCGGAGGTGAGCCTTTGATGCGGAATGATTTGGAAGAGTGCGGAAGAGCCATGTACGACATGGGATATCCCTGGGGATTTGTTACCAATGGATGGGGACTTTCGCAAGAACGACTTGACGGATTACTCCGTGCCGGATTGCGTTCGGTCACCGTGAGCCTGGATGGATATACGGCTGAGTCACACGAGTGGTTTCGTGGCAAAAAAGGCTCCTGGAAGCGTGCAGTAGATGCTATAAGGAGGGTGGCTTCAACTCCGGATCTGGTGTATGATGTGGTTACTTGTGTCAACAAAAAATCATTGCCGGACCTGTATAAGCTCAAGGAATTGCTTATTTCGCTAGGCGTTACTCACTGGCGGCTTTTTACTGTTTTCCCTAAAGGAAGAGCAAAAGATAACCCGCTACTCAGACTATCCACAGATGAGTTTGTGCAGATGCTGGACTTCATCAAACAGACCCGTAAAGAGGGGATAATTCGCGCTTCATATGGCTGTGAGGGCTATCTGGCAGAATATGAAATGCAAGTGCGCGACGCACCTTTCTTTTGTCAGGCCGGCATTCACATCGGTTCGGTGTTGGCAAACGGCGATATTAGCGCATGTCCCAGCTTGCGTGGTGATTACATTCAGGGGAATATTTACAAAGATGACTTCTGGACAGTCTGGAATACCAAATATCAGATAATGCGTGACCGTTCCTGGACCAAAACAGGAAAATGCGCCACCTGTAAAGCCTATAAATACTGCGAAGGAAACGGTTTGCACCTACGCGACGAGCAAACCGGCGAACTCTTACAATGTCATTTGGAGATGATGGGACAATTGAAATAGTTTCGAGTCCAAAGTATGGAGTTCTGAGTAAGTTATCTAGTAGCTAGTTCTGAGTTCCATACTACAACTAAATACTGTATAACACATACTCATGATTAGACATTACTGCGTGATTTTTATATTTCTCTTTTTTAGTTTGTTTTCTTATGGTCAACAAATGAAATCAGGGAATTATCACTTAAATGGTCAGAACTCAAAATTCCTACTCGATCTGATGGCAGGAGCAAATTTTGACCTAATCAGTTCCGGTTCACCTCCGGGATCTAAGTTGTTTGAATCCAAGCCTAAGGTTGTTCCTTTAGCCGGATTTCGGTTCACCTACCTGTTTGCAGAAAAGTTCGGAGGATATGCCAGATTTCATGCAAATTTCTATACAACTACAAAGTCGGAATACAACCCTTCCGGTATTGCGGATATTGTAATGGATATAATCAAAAAGTTAGTAGATATAAATGTCCCAATAATTACGAAAACCCATCCGGTTTTCGATATTGGAATCATCTATCGATTTGAACGAAACAGATGGAGCATTCATCCCGGAATGGGGATCGGCTATATGACATATCTGCCTGATAAAGAATCTTCGAAAAGTTTAAAGGAAGATGGTGTCAGATACAATGTCTCATACAGACAGCATGCATCATCCATATTCTTAAACTTTGGTTTATCAGCCCGATATCGTCTTTTCGATACCGGTGCACTGTTTCTGGATATAAACTTCCAGCAACCTCTACAAAAATCCTATGCAGAACTGGTGGTCCATGGAGATCAAACGGTACACGAAAGAAAGTTGTACGAAACATCAACTGCAGGCAGAAATATAAATATCAGCCTCGGGTATGGATTTTTATTCTGATTGAACCCTTTATCACCGAACTTCAGTAAATGAGTTTTTTTTTGTACTTTTGTCTTTCCTATTTTAGGCAGGAATAAGGTTATTGTATAGTTTGTAGCCAAACGTTTCATATGATAATGCGTTTTTTGTGAGATATTTTGGATTTATTTTGTGAAAATAATTAATGAAAAATAAAAGCTTCATACTGATTCATGCGTTGCTTGTTCTGATAATTTCAGGACAAATAATGGCACAGGAGTATCGTGTAGGCCGTCTTGAGTCAGCGCTTGACCTTTATAGAAAGGGGGCCTTCTATTCGGCGGAGCAGATGTTAAATCTTGTCACACCGGACCCGGACAGCGATATCTCCATTTTTGCAATTCAGGTGGAGGCCTATAAGACAATGTGTGCTATCCGTCTCGATAGATCCAACATTGCCGGTCTGGTCAAGAATTTTGAGGACAGATATCCCAATGCTCCGGAGCTACAGATGGTTAAGTTTGCCCTGGCATCGCGTCTATTCGATAGAGAGGAGTATGCCGCTGCGCTTGTAATCTATGATTCCATAAAAAAGCCCTTCCTCTATGCAGAGGAGCAGATTGAATATGACTTCAAAAGCGCATACTGTTATATCAGGGCCGGCAATACTGACGAAGCTGCAAAGAGGTTGACTGCCATTATAGAGGGCGATTTCAGCCCATTTTCCGTGCCAAGTCAGTATTATCTGGGCTATGTGCGTTATTTGGAAAAAGATTTTGCTGCGGCTCTGCCGCTTTTCCGTAAGGCGGAAAAAGACCCACGGTTTTCGGTGCTGGCTTCCTATTATACTGTCGAATCTGAGTTTATGCTTGGTAATTACCGGTATGTAATTGACCGTGGACCGGCCATTTTCAGCACGCTTGATCGCGATTTACAGATCAATCTGGCCAGAATAGTTTCGGAGGCCTATTTTTCTATGGGACAGCCGACGCTGGCAGCCCAGTATTTCGATATGTTTTCCACATCCGGTGGTAATCTTACCCGAAAGGACCATTATTACTCTGGTCTTCTTTCCTACACACTTCAGTCATTCAAGCAGGCCATAGAGTCCTTCAGCAACGTTGTAGGGAATGAAGATGCACTTGGCCAGAGCGCTTACTATTATAGCGCCAACAGTTATCTCCGACAGCACAATAAAATTGCTGCGATGGAAGCCTTCAAAGAGGCTTCTGAATCCGATTTTGATAGTGTCATCAAAGAAGATGCTCTTTTCAATCATGCAAAACTCTCTTTTGATGTAAACGGCGATATCTCCGGTTTCGAAAATTACATGGAGCTTTATCCTGAGAGCGGAAAAGATGATATCATCAACAATTACATTGCAGCAGCTTTCTTGTTGAGCAATGATTATAATTCTGCAGTTACAGCTCTTACGAAGATCCGGGAACTTTCAGACGAATCCTCGGCCAATCTACAGAAAGCGGCATTCTTCAGGGCAATGCAGCTTATCGAAAACAGGGGATACAGGTCGGCAG
>DFOK01000094.1 GCA_002376715.1 Bacteroidales bacterium UBA3543
CATTGAAGCTACAGGATTTGACAGCAACAATCGTCCGACAGGATTTACGTACACGGTAGAAAAGGTAGATGACCGCGTATGGCACGACAAAATGTATTGGTGGCCAATTCCTCACGATGAAATCGTGAAGTATGAAGGGAAGCTGAAGCAAAACCCTCAATGGTAATAACAACCAATTAAATAATTAGCTTAATACCAGATAATTATGAGAAATTTATTATTAACGCTTTTACTCTCATTGTTATTTATATCTTGTAATAAACAAGACTTTATGAAAGACAATGACAAGTCCATGGTTTATATCCCATCGTCAGGTTTTGTCCTTCGTAAAGCTTGGGAAAAGGAATCCGGAGAGTATACGATAAATTTAGGCGTTTATTGCTCGGGACTAAGATCGGGAAGCAATGGAATTTATGTAGGCTTCGAAATAGACGAATCTCTTATAGATGCGTATAATCAAGACATAACACAGCGATATTCAGGTCAAATAGAAATGCTTCCTAAAGAATATTGGTCAATCGAATCAAATGAAGTTTTCATACCGAAAGGAGATGTAGACGGCAATATTCCTATTATAATAAACACCGATAAACTCAAACAATCAGGCCTGAAATACGGTGAAATCAGATATGCTATTCCTGTGCGCTTGACTGGGAGTTCAGAGTATAAACTGCATGGAACGCCTGAGATGTTGACCTCAATTATCGGAGTTACACTGAATAAACCTATTTTTTATTTCAGGGATAATAGATTAGAGCAAAGTACCCTTGCTTCGTGCTTGTTGTATTCCAATAAGCCGGTTGTGCAGAAATACTATTTGATATCGGAAGGAATTGAAACAGATAAAGAATACACTGTGGAAGTTGTAGCACATCCCGACTTTTTAGCTGCCAACCAACTACTCCTTCCGAGTGACGCGTGGAAATTGGAAAGCAACAAGGTGAAATTTGAAAAAGGATATACGGAAGCTCCTCTAGCGGTAACCATCTATCCCGATAAGATTGAATTCTTGAAAACTTTCTATCTTCCTATTTCTATTTCATCGGTATCAAATTATAGTTTCGACGAGAATCGTAGTACATTATTGCTCAAACTCGAGGTTAAAAATGATTATGAGTGGTCATACATAAGCAAAATGATGGTCACTAACACCACAACAAAGCGAAATTCTTCCCATCAGGTAGATAAAAAACCGATCTCCATTGCAAGTGATATTATTGAAATGCAAATGGCAACCAATGATACCGTTGCAGGGAAAGAAGCAGACAACAAATATTTCAATCTTAAAATTATCCCTACGGATAACAAACAAAAATGGAATGTAGAATTGATAAAAACGCGTCGATCACCGGCCACATTGGAACTCACTCCCGATAAAGAGAGCTACTACGATTGGGATTATGAAACATTCCACCTCTTTTACAGGTTTAAGGATTCCGGTGGTAATTACATAGAAGTGGAAGAGATAATGGAAGCTCAATTCTAACGAATTGATGTATAAATGGATTTTTAGGTTTATATCGGTCAGTACTTTGCAAGTGCTGACCGATATGATTTAATATATAAGATCAGAAGAAAAACTCCCTGGAAACAACCGTGCCATTTCCGCAATTATCCTCCGCTTTGACGACAAGGGTATGCATACTGCCGCGTGAAACACGCGAAGGGTCAAGACGCAGTGATATGCGACCGCTTTTAAACATGGAAAGATGCCATTTCCCATCAATTTCCACTCTATAATCCTTTATTCCGGAAAAATCATCTTCAAGATAGATTAAAATTTCACCCCCCGCGCGGAGAATATTGCCCTTACGTTCCCAGAATGAAATCTTAGGAGGTGTGGTATCAGTTGTGACACACCAGGTACCGAATCCGACACTGCCACGCACTCCATTACCGGCCCATTTGCCACCGGCATAAGAGAGCACACCATCCTGGTAATATGCCAGACAGGCATTTGAATGAAGCGAATCCGGCAGGGAGCACTCGAGGAATAGTTCACCCCGACTGTGCAGGGGAAGCGATGGATCGCCGAGTTTCCAGACTGCGGAGAGAATATTTAAAGAGGAATCCGCCTCAGCCACCTTTGCATAAGGAAACCATCCCGAATAATAGAGTGATAATGCGGGCAAAGTATAAGTAACGCCCTCATCTATGAAGATATGGGGCATATACCAGTGCATCGCTATGCGGCGGGGATCTTCTTCACTTGCAAGTGCCGTAGCGATGGCAGAAAGGGAACTCTCAAGGGAGTCATCACGTCTAGCCTTAAGGTGAAGAGAGGAACGATTGCCATGCTCGTCACTAATACGCAATTTGAGGTCATGCTCTTCATGGTCATTGAGAATGAGTAAACCGCGTTCAGGGGCATATATGTGCTCTGCGAGGAGGTTATGAGGCTCCACAAGAGTTTTAATCACATCGTTGCCTCCGATATTCGTTTCGCGCAATGCGCTGAGGTAACGTCCCTGCTTCGGATGGATCTCTCCTACTTCAAATCTGAATACCGTATCCTGGTCAAGCAATACAAGATACTCAGTTACTGCCAGTTTACCGGTGGTTCCGTTCTGACGATCTATCGCATCTATACCGAGATAACTCTTATGAGGCAGCCGGATAGTGGTGCCGAAGAGAGATTTTGGAGAATTGGAACTAGTTAAGGGGTATCTTAAAGGCAGCCCCAGCGTATCACAGTAACCAAAGAAAAACAGGCGCTGAAAGAGCGGCGGGATGTCATCAACGACCTTATAATAACCTCTTGCCAAATAGTTAAGCGGAGTCTGGGTGGCAAGGTCACGCACCTCCAGATGGAGATGCGGTGCTACTGAATAACCGGTATTGCCCACTCTGCCTATGGCTTCGCCCTGTTCTACAGGCAGGCACCCCTCCTCAAACTCAAGCGAAACTTCAAAACTTTCAGAGGCATACTGCTTCTCCTCCACCAAAGCTGCGTATTTGGGCACGAAATCATGCATATGGCCGTAGAGGGAGAGAGTGCCGTCCGGATGCGTGATATAGACTGCATTACCATATCCCCCTATTGAAACGCTCAGTCGGGAGACATAACCGGATTTAATGGCATAAATAGTATCTCCTACTACCCCTCCTACGCGCCAGTCCAAACCGGTGTGAAAGTGGTCCCGCCTCAATTCACCGTAAGAACCTGCAAAAGAGGGCGGCAACTTGAGCGGAGAGATCGGACTCTCCTGCGCACACACAGCAAAAGAACAGAAGAGCAGCAGTAGAGTGAGAATTCTACGCATAATATTACCTGTTGAAGAAACTCTTGACTTTGTCAAAAAATTGTCGGTCGTATTGGTCGGGATCAGGTTTGAATGCATCCGAATCTCTGAATTTCTCCAATATCTCTTTATCCTTTTTATCGAGCTTCTTCGGTATCCATACCTGCACAAATACGATCATATCCCCAGTACCGTAACGGTTGATATCGGGAACTCCCTTGCCCTTAAGACGCAATATCTTACCCGGCTGAGTGCCCGGCTCGATTTTTATTCTGAGTTTGCCATCTATCGAAGGCACTTCGACATCGGTCCCGAGCATTGCGTCAATAGCCGAAATATAGAGATTGTAAAGCAGGTCGTTATCCTCACGCTTGAGTTCCGGATGTTCTTCCTCCTCAATTACCACCAGCAAATCGCCATTTACACCACCTGCTTTGGAGGCATTCCCTTTACCCTTGATAGTAAGTTGCATACCATCCATTACTCCGGGGGGAATGGAGAATGATATCTCCTCCGGTTTTTTAACAAGACCCGAACCGTTACATTTTCGGCAGGGATTTACTATCCGCTTACCCTCTCCCTTACATTGAGAACAAGTAGACTGACTCTGCATCTGGCCGAGCATGGTCTGAACTACCCTGGTCACCACTCCCCTGCCGTCACACTGTTCACAAGTCTTGATATCGGCTTCCGAAACTGCTCCTTTACCTTTACACTCCGAACATTGAACTGCTTTGTTGATCTTTATTTTTTTATCAACTCCCTTTACTACATCTGAGAGATTGACTTTAACTCGAATTCTGATATCGGAACCACGTGAAACTCTCTGACCGGCCGCAGCACCTCCTCCGAAACCGGAGAAACCGCCAAAACCGGAGAAACCTCCGAAACCTCCAAAAGCACCTCCGAAAATATCGCCAAACTGACTGAAAATATCCTCCATAGAAAACCCTCCGGCGGAAAAACCACCCTGACCACTCAAACCGGCATGTCCGAACTGGTCATATCTTGCACGCTTATCGGCATTGCTGAGAACATCGTAGGCTTCAGCAGCCTCCTTGAACTTCTCTTCGGCCTCCGCATTCCCCGGATTCTTATCGGGATGGTACTCGATAGCCTTCTGGCGGTAAGCCTTCTTTATCTCCTCCGCCGAGGCTTTCCTGTCAACACCGAGTACTTCGTAATAATCTCTTTTTTCTGCCATAATCCTATACTCCAACTACTACTTTAGCATATCTTACCACTACACCGTTGAGTGTATAACCCTGTAAGACTACGTCAATGACTTTGTTTTTAAATTCCGGATCCTGAGCCGGAAGCTGTGCTACAGCCTCGTGAAAATCGGTACTGAAAGTCTGGCCTAAAGCCTCGATTCTTGACATTCCCTTAGATTTGAGGTAGGTCATCAGTTTTGTGTATATAAGATCCGTACCTTCAATTGCCGCTTGTGAGGCATCCGACTCTTTAAGAACCTTGATGGCTCTTTCGCAATCATCCAGTACTGGGAGAAAACCCACCAAAATATCTTTTCCGGCAGTAGCAATCATATCGAGACGCTCCTTGGCGGTGCGTCTTCGGTAATTGTCAAATTCTGCCACATTGCGGATATATTTGTCATTAAGTTCCTCAATCTGAGTCTTGAGTTTTTCTATCTCCGCAACGAGCGATTCCTCCGGTGTAAGGTCTTTTACTTCTTCCAAATCGGACTCGTTAGCCGTTTTAGGGCCTTTTTTAGGAATTTCTTGCTCTTTAATGCGGTCTTTCTTAATCATATCTTTTCTCTTTTTATTCGTATAACTTTATTATGCCGTAAAAGAACAAATAATCTGCCAAGAAAAAAAACAGGACAAAATGGCAGAAAAAGATTAAGCCTTCCAGGAGGACATATCTTTTCCGGAGAGCTCTGCATTGCGAATTTCCGTAGAGGAGATATTGTGCAACCTGCCTTCGAGCAGACGGATACCCTTGATTGCAGAACGCCTGTTGTGCTCTTCACAAAGGGCGCGTGCATCCACCCCCTTCCTGGGATAAACCCAAATCTCAAACTCATCAATCAACTCCTGATAGCGATACCAGCGGCTGAGGATAGTAAGATTATCGGCACCTATGACCATTATGTGAAGACAAGCGGGCTCTTTTTCGCGCAGATAGCGCAATGTATTAATGGTGTAGAGCGGTTCAGGAAGATGATATTCCACATCTGAGACCTTCACATCCAGGCCACTGCGCGCTATGGCAGCTTTTACATTCTTCAACCTGGTGTTTTTTGAATAATTCTTTTGTTTCATGGGATTCTGCGGTGAAACCACCACTCGCACCTCGTCTGCTTCCGTATGTTCTTTGAGATACCTGAGAATTTCGATGTGGCCGGTATGCATCGGATCGAAAGAACCAAAGAAAAGTGCAACCCTCTTCTGCGGACGTGCGATAAACTCTGCCACACATTCCTCCGCTTCCCTAAGACAGGTCGCCAGGTCGTCGTTGACCAGCACCACGTCAAACCCGGATGCGTAGCGTACTTCAATCCTTGCCTTAGCGACTCGCGCCTCAATAGCCTCAGGGGAATCGGTACCTCTGAGTTCCAATCTTTGCCTAAGGATTTTTATGGAGGGTGCCTTTATGAAGACGGATAGAGCCTGATCACCCAGGAGTTTCTTTAGGTTGATGCCCCCCTTGACATCGACATCGAATAAAATGATGTTCCCGTTGGACCAGATACGTTCCATCTCCGACTTTAGAGTGCCATAGAAGGAGCCGGGATAGACCTCTTCATATTCCACAAACTCATTTGCAGTAATTCTTCTGCGGAATTCTTCTTCGGCTAAAAAGTAGTATTCCCTGCCGTTTTGCTCCCGGCCACGAGGGGCTCTGGATGTGGCCGAAATGGAGAATTCGAGGTTGTCAAATTTGGTCAGAAGATGGTTGACCACAGTACTTTTACCCGACCCGGAGGGGGCTGAGAAAATTATCACTTTCTTATTCATGTACACGTTGTCTCTGCTTTGCTTGGAATAGACAAAAATAGTGATATTCCTCAAAAAACTATTATCTTTGTAAGGTTTATTGATATAAATCCATTAAACCGAACATATATTTTTAAAATTATGATTTCTTATAAAGACTTAGGCCTAGTAAATTCCAGAGAGATATTTACTAAGGCAATGAAGGGTGGATATGCCATCCCTGCGTTCAATTTCAACAATATGGAGCAGTTACAGGCCATAATTCAGGCCTGTGTGGAGACCAGATCTCCCGTTATCCTACAGGTGTCGAGCGGTGCGCGTAAGTATGCCAACCAGACACTTCTCAGATATATGGCACAGGGTGCCGTAGAATATGCAAAAGAGCTTGGGTACAACATTCCCATCGTGCTCCATCTCGACCATGGTGATTCCTTCGAACTCTGTAAATCCTGTATTGAATATGGTTTCTCCTCGGTTATGATTGACGGATCGCATCTTCCTTATGATGAGAATGTCGCTCTGACAAGAAGAGTTGTCGAATATGCTCACAAGTATGATGTAACCGTTGAAGGCGAACTTGGTGTTCTTGCAGGAGTGGAAGATGACGTATCTGCCGAAGAACATACATACACCAGACCGGAAGAGGTTCAAGACTTCGTAAGCAAGACCGGAGTTGACTCTCTTGCAATTTCCATAGGTACTTCACATGGAGCATTTAAATTTAAACCCGGCCAGAAGCCCGAAATACGTCTCGACATCCTCTACGAGATAGAGAAACGTATCCCCGGCTTCCCCATCGTGCTCCACGGTTCATCCAGCGTGCCTCAGGATATTGTAGCTGAGATCAATAAGTACGGCGGCGCACTCAAAGACTCCATAGGTATCCCTGAAGAGCAACTCCGCAAGGCAGCGAGGTCTGCTGTCTGTAAAATCAATATCGACAGCGACGGCCGTCTGGCAATGACTGCTGCAGTAAGAAAGGTATTTGTGGAGAAGCCTGCAGAGTTTGACCCCCGCAAGTATCTAGGTCCCGCCCGTGACAAGCTCAAAGAGCTATACAAGCACAAGGTAATCAATGTGCTAGGCAGCAACGACAAAGCATGATAAAAAAGTCCGCTCTCGCGGACTTTTTTATCAATTATTCTTTTTATCAATTATTCTTATCTCATTATTTCTCCTTTACCTCTATTTCAAAACAGAGAGGGGTATATTCCGGAATTGAGGGTGAACTGCCGCCTGCTCCATAGCCAACCTGAGACCAGAAAAAGGCCACTGCCTTCTCTCCATATCTCATACGCATGATAGCATCTGCAAAACCCTCTATGATACTATTAGACTGTTTAAAATCGGCAATATTGTCCTTGAATGTGACATCCATAGCCTCGTATGATTTTTTAGAATCGTAGATGCGATATCTTTTGGCCGTATCCTGTATATTGGTATCGAATACAACTCCATCAAGCATATGGCCAATATAGCGAATCTTAATTTGTGCCTCTGTTGGAATAGAATCCTCGGCAGAAACTTCTTTGATTTTAGCAAAATAGAAACCCCGCTTAATTGTGTCTAAACCATCATAATATTTCTCGCTATACAACCTGAGCATCGGTTCCTCATAGTCGGTGTAAATATTCTCAACACAATCCAGCAGTTCCAATTCAAAGATAAGAGGAACTGTTCCATCCAGGGAGGAGAAGAGGGAATATATGGTTACGGAAAGAGTGGCAAGTGCCGGTGTAAATGCGACGGTCGCCCTACCTCCTACCCTCATTCTTTTAAGAATTTCTTCCACACCTGCATAGAGGGCATCCTGGTCCACACGCCATATGTTATAACCGTAATGACTGGAATAGGAAAATTTTCCCAACTGTTCGGAAACTGCTTTGTCATTGGTTGCCACAATATTACCTGAAAGCTCCCTAACAGTATATTTGACAAACACATAAGAACTATCGGTCACTTGACGGCCGGTACCTTCCAAATACTCTATGACATAAAGACCCGAAGAAGTCTTTTCAGAACCTGGATGTTTGACATTTATCCAAGAATCGAGCACCCGGGCCTGTATCTCTTCGTTGGTCTCCCCCACCTCTTTTGCGCACGACACAAGAGTGAGCGCGGTTACCATGGCAAGTGCTGAAAGCAGTAATCTGTATCTTAACATAAATTCTGTAATTGTCAGTTATTTTTCTTTATACCTGTCAAAAGTACATTGTACATCAATGCAGACATCGAAGGAACTATGCCGGTATTCCGGTCATAAAAACCATATTTTGCTGAAAAGAGAATGATCGATTGTTCACCCAGGTGCATTCCCTCCATGCCACGGTTGAGTCCTTCCACCAGATCTCGGGATCCAAGTACCACATTGGCGCTATCACCCCAAAATATACCTACAGGGCTACCCGAGAAGAGATAGGCTTCATAAATAAATTTAATTGAATCTCCAATTGCCGCCTGGGGGCCACTGCCCGGTGTAATGATGACACGGTTGGCTCCATCCAGACGAAGGACTTCGTTGTCAGGAAATTGTTTACTTATGTAGCTATCAATCTGCTCTTCCTGATTGGTCAGAACAAGCAACTTATCACCCTCGCAGGATGTCATTGCAAAAAGCGTCAAAACAGCAATCAATATGAACCCGAAATTCCGAAACATTTTGCAAATATAATACAAAAGATGTGCCTCAACCAATTTTAAGGTATTCTCTGAAACTTTTTTCTATATAAGGTCCAACCTCTTCAAATGGCATGTAAAGTCTGCCACCAGCGGCATTAAGATGGCCACCTCCATTGCAATAGAGAAAGGCAAATCGGTTTATATCCAAATCCCCCTTGGAACGAAGCGATACACGTATGTATTTTTCCGTGCCACAATCCAACTCGGAGAAAAGCGCACTAATCTTTATACCCTTTATTGATAGCGGTAGGTTGACAAATCCCTCCGAGTCGCCTATTGCGAAATTATATAACCTTTTGTCGGCCGCACTCAGGAGTAAATAAGCGACACCGCAATCTTCAATTACATGGAGACAATCTTTTAGCAGGTGACCCATCAAACGCATCCGATCAGCAGAATAATTATTGTAGACACACTCCTGAAGTCTGGTTTTATTCACTCCGGCACCGGTCAGCAGCGAGGCCATCTCAAAAGTCGATGCACTGACGGAGTTGTAAAAATTGTTGGTATCGGTCATCATACCAACATATAGCGATTCCGCACACTTGAGACTGAGGCGGGAGACATTCCCGTCCACATCGCTCATGCTCATAAGTAGCCAGAAAAGCAACTCGCAGGATGAAGAGAGGTCAATCTCGGAATAGACAAGGTCAAAATGTTCCAAATCGGGAAGGGGATGGTGGTCTATCAACACCTTTGGAGCCCCGTTGGCCAATATATCTTTCTCCAGATGCTCCGTGCGACTTAATCGATTGAAATCAAAACATATCAGCAAATCCGCAGAAGCGATCAACTCCCTGGCGCTTTCGTCCTCTCGCGAGTGGATCGTCATCGGAGTCCCTTCTTCGATTAGAAATGCAAGATAATCTGGATAAGGGCTTGGCAAAACTGCATATGGGACCATTCCTCTGTCCCTAAGATAATGGTACATAGCTGTGAGAGCCCCCACGGCATCACCGTCCGGATTGAAGTGGCCTATGAGAAGCGGTCTCGTCGAAGATGAAAGCAACTTCTCAAGAATTGTGGTATCAAATCTCTTTTTCACTCTTTTTCTCTTTTTCTAGTTGCAAAATTAAAAATATATTGCAAGTACTAAATATTATTTTTACTTTTGTAAGTCAAAATAGAACTTTTTTTGACATTGACAAAGGCAATATTATTAATTAAAATCATACAATGAAAAAACTACTCACCTATTTCATCCTCCCTTTAGTGATTGTTGTTCTTGCAGTACTTATCGTCAGGAGTATTAACGAGCCTTTGAAGTTCAATCAGGAAAGAGACGCCCGTCAGGCAGTCGCTATCCAGCGTCTCAAGGATCTCCGCGAGCTTCAGACTACATTTAAAGCAGCCTTTGGCTACTACGCACCTGTAATGGATACACTCGTTGACTTTTACAAGAACGGCAAGATTACTATTGTAAGGCAGATTGGATCAATGGACGACTCCATTGCCGTTGCACGGAAGCTCGTAAGACGTGAAAACATCGAAATCTTTGTAAGGGATACCCTTTTTACTACACGTACAGATTTCTTCATTGACTCATTGAGGTACATTCCTTTTTCTCATGGTGATACCGTTATTATGAGTGCTGTCAACAAGATGGTATCCGGTGTAAACGTTCCTCTATTTGAGGCGAAGATGCACTACAACTCCCTTCTCAAGGACATGGACCGTCAGTTGATTATCAACCTCATTGCTGAAAGAGAGGACACGGAGCGTTATCCAGGTCTCATGGTAGGCAGCATCGAGAACCCCAACAACAACGCCGGTAACTGGGAATAGTGACGGGATTTACTCTGGTACCTTCCGAATTCTTTTCAACGGAAGCTTCACACAAAATCTTGTCCGAAGTAGTACCGCTCCAGGATACGGATATAGTGCGACATATAGAACTGCCTAAATATAAGGCAGTTCTTGTTTATGTGCAGAAAAGTGACGACGAAAGCGCCACTGAGCCACCCATAGTGGATCTTTTGCGTTTCGCCCCCACTATCTCCGGGCATAACCGTCTGGCCGTGTCACTGAACAATAATTATATTTACATTGTGTTGGCTGAGGGAGAAAAACTCCTGCTTGCCAATGCTTATCCGGCGGCTGATGTTGTTACTGCCGAATATTTTATTTTCGCCTCACTGCGAGAATTTCAGATCAATCCACGGATGACTACTATCCATTTCCACGGAGAAGTACCCTCCGGTCTGACCGAGGAAATGTTCAGGCATTTCCGCGCCGTGGAGTTTATCTGATCCACAGGTTAGTTATCACTTATAATGCGTATCATCGGAGGTTCACTCAAAGGCAAGAGCATAATCCCGCCTGCAGGCTTAAAGGCACGCCCCACGACGGATTTTGCAAAAGAGGGATTATTCAACGTCCTGACCAATGAGATTGATTTTGAAGAAACAACTGTTCTCGACCTTTTTGCCGGTACCGGCAGCATCTCATTTGAATTTGCATCACGCGGTTGTCAAGATATTGTTGCCGTCGAGATGAATCATCTCCAAGCCGATTTCATACGAAAAACTGCTGCGGCATTAGGGCTTTCGGCTATAATTGTGGTACGTCACAATGTATTTGATTTCATAAATATATGTACCAGGAGTTTTGATATCGTATTTGCTGATCCTCCATATGCAATTGAGGGTCTGAGTACTCTCCCTGATAGAATTATAGAACATAACATATTGGCTAATAACGGATACCTCATACTTGAGCATCCGAAGGAATATAGCTTTACAGACCATCCCTGTTTTGTCAAAGAAAAACACTACGGCAATGTGCACTTCACTTTTCTCAAAAAAGCATGATTTATTTTGTCGGATATAAAAAAGTATCTATATTTGCAGTCCCAAAAGGGAAAAAGCTATTATACTACTTGGTGCGGTAGTTCAGCTGGTTAGAATACCGGCCTGTCACGCCGGGGGT
>DFOK01000067.1 GCA_002376715.1 Bacteroidales bacterium UBA3543
TAAGAATATTTGTTGCAGGAGGTAACAACAAATAGGGTTGCCAGAAGCAGATAGATGATTCTCTTCATTGTTGTATAAGATTATGTTAGTTTGGTTCGATTTATGCAATTAATTAACAAAAATAGCAAACTATATTTATTATCTTTGCCAAAAATTTAAAAAAATGAAGAAACTGGTGGTCATAATGATTGCGATTCTGTGTCAATCCTTTGTTTGCCAGATGGTTGCTCAGGATTCGCAGGTAATGCTCGACGAGAGCAAGGTTATTAGTTTCGATAAGAAAATACACGATTTCGGGGACATTATCATTTCGGACGGAGCGGTTAAATGCACGTTTACATTCACGAATATCAGCAATTCTCCGATTGTGGTACACAATATAATTTCCTCCTGCGGATGTACTACACCTCAATGGACCCGTTCTCCCGTAAAACCCGGCGAAAAGGGTAAAGTGGATGTGGTTTTTCATAATGACCAGGGACCCTTTCCCTTTGACAAGACTCTTACACTTTACGTTTCCGGCGTCAACCGTCCGGTAATTCTAAGAATCCGTGGTGTGGCTCATGAGAAGGAGAAAAATGTGGACGAGCTCTTCTACGGCAAAATCGGACAGATGGGTATAAATAAAACTGTGGTATCACTCCGTAACATAGAGCAGGGCATACTTAAGCAGGACGACATCGACATCGCCAACCTCTCCAAATCTCCCCTCAAGGTTGAAACCATAGAGGTTACCCGCGGACTTTTGCTCACGGTATATCCTAACCCCATACCACCCAAGAGTATGGCCAAATTAACCTACACTGTTGATCCCACACTTATGATGCGTCAGGAGTGGGGCAAACAAACCTTTACCGGCAGGTTCGTCCTCAATGGTAAAAAGCAGCAGGAACAATTTACGGTGAGCGCGGTGATAGTGGACAATTTCCGTAATCTGGACTCTAAACAGGTCAAAAATGCTCCTGTTCCAATTATAGATAAGTCTTATTATGATTTTGGAACAGCCGTCAAAGGAACGGTACTCGAAATTTCCTATAAAATCAAAAATAAAGGAAAAAGTGAACTACTGATATACAAAGTGGAGAGTGAAAAGAGCGGTTTAAGCCAGATTGGTCCCACACCGTTGAAAATCAAAGCGGGCGGAAGTGCTACCCTGAAACTCAGGTTTGACACAAGAGAGCACTCCGGAGATATGATTAACATTCTTACTTTGATTACCAATTCGCCCTCCAAACCGATGGTCAACCTTTTCATAACAGGTACCATCAAATAGCCTCAAAATAGCTCTGTAAACTGAAAATGATATGAAGACTAAACCTAAAGGAGACTTTTTTGCAGATTATAATAACGAAGATACCGCACTTATAGTAAATAAAGGAGTGGAACAACCACCCATAATCAACCCCTACGTCAAGTCATTTTACAGAAAGAAACCCTCTCTGCTCTCTGTGGATCAATATATGGAAGGCATTACTGCCGGAGACACCACAATATTGAGTCAGGCGATCACTCTTATCGAGAGTTCGCTGGCAGAGCACCGTGAGCTGGCCAGGAAAATCATAGAGCGCTGCCAGATTATCTCCGCGCATCTTCAGTCGATGAGAATCGGTATCACCGGAGTCCCTGGAGCAGGCAAAAGTACCTTTATTGAAGCTTTCGGCTCTTTTCTCACCTCAAAAGGCTATAAACTCGCCGTGCTGGCAATAGACCCAAGTTCCGAGCGTAGTAAAGGAAGTATCCTCGGAGATAAGACCAGAATGGAGACTCTTTGCAACGATCCCAACGCCTTTATTCGTCCCAGCCCCAGCGCAGGTTCGCTTGGAGGAGTGGCCCGAAAAACCCGTGAGACAATTTTACTTTGTGAGGCAGCCGGTTTCGATGTAATATTCATAGAGACGGTTGGAGTAGGGCAGAGCGAAACTGCAGTTCATTCGATGAGCGATTTCTTTTTGCTTCTGATGCTCTCAGGAGCCGGAGATGAACTTCAGGGGATCAAAAGGGGAATCATGGAGATGGCCGATCTTATAGCCATTACAAAGGCAGATGGCACCAACATAGACAAAGCCAATATGGCGCGTGCCCTCTATACAAATGCACTTCACCTTTTCCCTCCAACTGAGTCTGGATGGGTACCTACCGCGGTCACCTCTTCTGCGGTGACCAAAGAAGGTCTTCCCGGTATTTTGCAGAAGATCGAAGAGTACTTTGCACTTGTCAAGGGTAACGGATATTATGCCAAGAAGCGTAGGGAACAGGCCCGATTCTGGATGTACGAAAGCATTAACGAATCACTCAAGAACATGTTTTATGAAAATCCTGTGATTGAGAAACTCCTGCCGGAATATGAAGATTCGGTACTCGAGGGCGAACTGGAGTCATTCACCGCTGCAACAGAACTCATAGAGAAGTATCAGCGTGCTAAATAGAGAGTGAAAGCGATGAATTGGACTCTGCTTGTAGATGTGTTGAAAAACGGATTGCTCATCACCGGACTGGTGACGGTAATGATGTTGATGATAGAGTTCATCAATGTTTCTTCACACGGTAAATGGTTTGAACGTCTGAAAGGAGCCCCAAACAAGCAGGTGTTTCTCGGAACTCTTTTGGGACTTATCCCCGGATGTGTCGGCGGTTTTGCAGCGGTGTCGCTCTATACCCACCGTCTTATAGGGTTCGGTGCTTTGGTAGCAATGATGATTGCATCGTCGGGAGACGAAGCTTTCGTAATGCTGGCCCTCATTCCAAAGGATGCGCTTATACTTTTCGGTGTTCTTTTTGTAATTGCAATCATCTCGGGACTTCTGATAAATTTTTTAGCCCGCCTCAGGAAAGGCGAGAAACGGCTTAAAACTGCTTGTGAAGAGAATTTTGAGGTGCATTTGGAAGATGAAGGTCACTCTTTCGACACGCCACATTTCAGTGTGGCTAATATTAAGCATTTCACATGGCGTAAAATTGTGCTTTTGCTGGGACTAGCTGCCTTTATCGTGGCTCTGGCATTGGGTGTTCTAGGGCACGATCATCATGAGGCGACTCAAATCGTTACGGATGTTACCTCTTTGGCGCATGCCCATTCTCACGATCATTCACACGGGATTTCGATTCTCGATGAGTACTGGATCAATTTGCTTTTCGCCATACTCAGTTTAGGTGTGCTTGTAGTCATTGCGGTATCGGGTGATCATTTCATTAAGGAGCACTTGTGGGCTCATGTCATACGCAAGCATTTTGTGTCCATATTTCTATGGACAACCGGTGCTCTGCTTTTGGTACAGTTGGGTCTTCATTATTTGGACATAGAGTCCTGGACGAGCGACAATATTCCGCTGATGATCCTTTTAGCGGTTCTGGTCGGCCTTATTCCCGAATCGGGGCCCCATCTGCTCTTTGTGGCTCTTTATGCCAGTGGCCTGGTCCCTTTTTCGGTATTGCTCGCAAGTTCGATTTCGCAGGACGGCCACGCTTCGCTACCTCTTCTGGCCGAGACGAAGAAGGGTTTTCTGAAGGCAAAATTGGTTAATATGCTCATAGGACTGATAGTCGGATTCGGCGCTTATTTTTTGAATTTTTAAAATACTCAATAATAAAATGGCAATCATACGAGAATTGAACGGTATTACCCCGACAATAGGTAAGAGATGTTTCATAGCTGAAAATGCGGTGATAGTCGGAGATGTAGTCATCGGTGATGACTGCAGCATCTGGTACGGAGCAGTGCTCCGCGGAGATGTCAACTCCATAATAGTAGGAGATAGAGTGAACATCCAGGATGGGGCGGTGCTTCACACAACATACGAGGAATCAATCGTAGAAATAGGCAACGATGTCTCTGTAGGACACAATGCCATCGTTCACGGAGCAAAGGTGGGTAATGATGTTTTAGTAGGTATGGGAGCAATTCTCATGGATAATGCCGTCATTCCTGATGGTACCATCATAGCAGCCGGAGCAGTGGTATTAACCAATCAAGTCCTGGAACCCGGCGTATATGCCGGTATTCCCGCTAAGCGTATAAAGGAAGGGTCTGATGCCATACGTGCCGCTGCGCGCGAAAATGCACGGGGCTATATGACTTATAAAGAATGGTTTGACTAGTGGTTCGGGTTGCGAGTTACGTGTTGCCGGGGTATGAGGTGGTTCGGGTTGCGAGTTACGCGTTGCGGGTTACGGGGTGGTTCTGTCATGTCCTGAAATAGGTTTACACTTAAATCAGGAAAAATTATGACAAAAGTTCAGAAAACAACGAAACGGTACAGCGATTGCTTTAAGTTACAAGTAGTAGAAGAAATTGAAAAAAATGGCTTAGGTATTGAGGAATGTCGTCGCAAATATGGCATTACAGGCGGTGAGACTATCCAAAAATGGCTTCGAAAGTATGGTAAACAACACCTATTAAATAAAATAGTTCGCGTGGAAACAAGAGATGAAATAGACGAATTGAAACGCCTTCGAGCGGAAAATGAAGCCTTGAAAAAAGCCTATGCAGAGCTTGCTCTGCACCATAAATGCTCAGAAAAGGTGATAGAAGTAGCTGACGAGCTTTTTGACATGGACTTAAAAAAAAAGTACGAACAAGAGTTATCACTTTACTTCAAGAAGAAGAAACAGTAACGTCAACTTGTGCCTACTTTGGAATGACTCGTCAAGCCTATTATAAGAGCAGGAAACGTGTTGAAAATAAGGCACTTAATGACTATATGGCAGTTGAATTAGTTCAAGAGAAGAGACGAGATTTACCCCGTTTGGGT
>DFOK01000110.1 GCA_002376715.1 Bacteroidales bacterium UBA3543
GTACTAAACAACAACACTTATTTAATATGGGAAAATTTGAAATTACATTAAGAAAAAACGGAGAATTCCAATTTAATCTAAAGGCCTCCAATGGCGAGATAATACTAACCAGCGAAGGTTACAAGACCAAGGCAGCTTGCCTCAACGGAGTTGAATCTGTAAAGAAAAACAGCGTTGAAGAGGCAAGATACGATAAGAAAGTAGCTTCAAACGGCAAGCCTTTCTTCAATCTCAAGGCCACTAACGGTCAGATAATTGGAAGCAGCCAGATGTACGCATCCGAAAGGACCAGGGACAATGGCATAGCATCCGTTATGAAACATGCTCCTGAAGCTAAAATTGTAGAGCTTCTGGACTAAAATTTAGGGCGTCTGCTTCGCCGAAGGGGCAGACCATAACCAAGGCTCCCGCCGAGGGGATGCTGTTAAAACGGCCCATCAGGGCCGTTTTTCTGTTGCGGGTTGCAAGGTGCGCGTTGCGAGGTACGGATGTGGTGCGGGGGTATGGATGTGGAAGTATTTGGTGAGTGACTGCGTATATATAATAGAATGGGGGGCAATGAGACTAAAACAAACAAAATACACTATCGTTACACTGCTAATAATTGAAAGTCATGTTTAGAAAATTTCACATTATCATCTGGCTTGTGGCCTTACTGTCTGTTTGGTCCTGCCAGCATTTTTTTGATGACGACTTTAAAGGGGCAACCGTATTGTCCGAAATATCTACATCCAACGATGGTGATTTAATCTCAAAATTAACAACGAACTGGATCCCCGGCCACCTGTTTAAAGATGTAAGTGAGGACTATGTCGTTTTTTCTCAAGTAGGATTATTAGGGATAACCCACAAGGATGGAAAATCTACTACAGGTTATATTAATATGAGTATGGTTCCTAAAAAATATCAGGATTATGCCGGAGAAGCCCCGTCAGAACATTATCGGGTTTCCATAAACTTAAACAAAATATCGTTTAAAGAGGATGGGGCTAGCTATTCTATAGCTGCGAAGAAGATTAAAACCCAGGTTCATTTCGATTCAGGCGCCGGTTGTATCATAATTAGAAACACTGTTCCAGCTACCGTTTCCGTTTCCGGAAAACTTAATGCACAGGAGCAAACTACCAGGTCCGGTCTCCATCTTGTGGGAGATGTCGCAGTATCAGTAAAACTCTCCTCAAATGAAGTTATTTCGCTTAAATTTACCGACCTCTATTATAATATGGGTATCGCTTACTACTATTAAGGCGCACCTCGAACCCCACACTGCATAACACGCAACCCGTAACTCGTAACACGTACCCCGTAACACGCACCCCTATAAAGTGGGTGAGCCGGGTATGAAGCGTACAGGTTGAGTAGGGATAAAAAAGTAACCGCTTCGAGTATCGGCAGTTATCGGCATAGGTGCCGACCATGCTTTTTTCACATCATTGCGCATAAAATCCTCCATATTGAACGGATCGTTCGGGATAGGAACCACTTCAAAAGTCCCCGAAGCGGATTGATACAGATAATCATATAACCGGACACCGGCTGCACGCCGCAACAACAATTTTACGATGCTTTCACGGCTCGGAGCGTTGTAGTAAGGACGATTATCTACCATGCAACTACGCTCTTCCGGCCTCCAAACACCCCGTTCATAAAAATAGGCACCCTCATAATAACCTACTGCCTGATATCCGGGCAGCGTATAATAATGCGCCCACGGAGCCTGCTCTTTGTCACCGCTGATATCGACATTGAAAGCATAACCGTAATATTTTCTCTCTTGCAGTTCCTTTTTATGACGGTAAGGCGAAGAACCTGATCCATCTTCCGGCAATGTCTCTCCGGGGTGTGTTACATATTCATCGACGAGTCGCCCGAAGCCATGGCCACCGGCCTCATGATGAATCAAGTCAGCCAACCTGGAATAGCTCCCAACCGCTGTTCGACAAACCGGACAAAGTGCAAGTGCCGATCCATCTCCGTATTGCCAGCAAAGGCCTCCATAACGGTCAATATTTGCCAAAAGAATAAATAACGTATTTCTCATACGCTCCTCGGTCATACCGGGAATGCGCCTCGCAGCCTGAAACACCAAATTAGGATTGTCCATAGCCATGACATACGGTTCATCAAAACGGACACCAAAAGTGGTGCGTACTTTAGTGTTTTTATCACTTTCCGTAATCCCGCTTTCCGGCGAAAAAACCACAAATTGCGCTACCCGAAAATAGGAACGGTAAGTGCTGAAGGGTTCGACTGAAAAAAAAGCCTCCATGGCATCTTGCGCATCTCGATTAAAAGAACCCTGTGAGCCATAATCAATCGCGGAATAGCCATCACCCATAATAATCACTTCGTTGGGATAGGTGCCTTGCGTATGCTTCTGCAGAACCGTATAAGTATAGTCAATTACATCCAACGGTTGTTGGATCACGGTTAAAGTCAAAGTGCGGTTACCACATTTAATAATCACCTCCGTTTGGCGAATCCTCTTATCATTGGGCTTCGCCTGGCAGGTCAATTCCATTTCTTGCGCTTCCTGCCCAGAAAGCGGCGTAATCTGCAGCCATGTAGCATCACTTGGTACCTCGATAGTCCACGGAACATTGCTGGAGAGGTACACCTTATGCGGAGCACCGGTATAGGCCAATTCAATGCTCGGTTCGCTCAATGTGCAAATTATCTCCTTTTGACAAGCACATAGCAAAGCCAAGAAACCAAGCCCTAGCCCCAGCAACATTATACGTTTCATAAAATTCATATAGTTTTTCTTTTGTTAGTAATCTGCTAAAGAATGATAAACCGCCGGCACTAAATTTAAATGCTTATATTTGCCCGAGTCATAATAAATATCTCATAATGAGAACTGAAATTTGTCCTCGCTGCGGCGCCTCTTTCGAATGCTATCATGACACCCACTCGCACAACGATTGCTGGTGCACACGCCTTACACTTCCTCCGGCCGTTTTGAAACAATTACAGCATCAGTGGCCCGGTAAATGTCTCTGCAAAAAATGTCTGGAGGAGTTAGTCGTTGGCCTTTAGCTGTTGGCTGTTAACCTTTAACACCTACTGCTTAACCTCCGCAACCCGAACCTCGCCATCCAACCCCTCAACCCAAACCTCGCACCAACTCACTACATACTACACACTACATACTACATACTCAAAACTCTACTTCCACCTGTCAAGGGCCTGGTATAGTCCCTGATCATCTCTCAGACGGATATTGTATTCTGAACCTCGCAAATAGTATTTTACCAAAATTTCTTCTTCCAGAAGAGGAACTATCTCCTCTTTCTTAATACGCAGCATAGTCTCCTTGTCCACCTTGATACGTGCGGATAGAGCATCAATTTCGCTCTTGTACACATCGTAGAGTCCGTCCTGCTTTGCCGCCTTTATCAACTGGTCAAGTGCAGACTCTGCGGAACTGCGGATGTCAAATTCGCGGGTTCCGGCATAACGGATAAAGTCTTCGTACTCCCCATCAGTGAGATGGAACTCAGCGGCGGGAGCTATGGAGAGATTCTTTTTGAAATATTCGATTGCGTAATCGCCGAGAATATCATTGTAAACAAGAGAATATGCGGGACGGCTATAAGACCTGGCCGGCACAATAAGATCGGGAGTGATACCGCCACCATCGAAAACGCTGCGGCCAAGGCGTGTCTTGAACTCACGTTTCAGACTGTCGGGTACATTCCCCACGCTGCCATCCTCATTGCGGTGGCTATAATCGATGGCTTGGACACATCTGCCGCTGGGAGTATAATATTTCCCCGAGGTAATCTTAACCTTACCGTCATAGAGAGTGGGTTTGATGGACTGAATAAGTCCCTTCCCGAAAGTTCTCCTGCCGGCTATGGCTCCTCTGTCCAAATCCTGGAATGCTCCGGCAACAATCTCCGATGAAGAGGCTGAACCGCTGTCCACCATTACGAGTACGGGGATTAGCGTATCAATAGGGGGAGTGGTTGTGTAATACTCTTCATTCATCCTCTCTTCACGTCCTCTAGAGGAGAGTACATGAGTACCTTCCGGTACAAATAGCGACATAAGCGATACCGCTTCTTCCATAATACCCCCACCGTTGCCCCTGAGGTCGATTACCAGGCGTTTTGCGCCCTTCTCTTTCAAGGCCATTACACTCTCCTTAAACTGAAGATGCATATTTTGAGTAAATCCCGTCAGTACTATATAGCCGATGGAATCCCTGATAATCTCCGCATAAGCAATATCGGAAACACGGATTCTCTCACGGGTGACGGTAATATCCACCGTATCGAGGGTACGACCTCGGATCACGGTAAAAATCACATTTGTACCGGGCTGTCCCTTCATCTTGGCGGCACTCTGAGCGGAGGTTTCTCCATAGACCGATACTCCGTCGATGGCTATAATCACATCTCCGGGGACCATGCCCGCCTTTACTGCAGGAGAACCCGGATAAGGCTCGACAATCAGCACTCCGCTGTCGGGACTCTTCTTGATAAGAGAACCGATGCCTCCGTAGGCACCCGTCGTCATCATTTCAAAATCTTCTCCCTCCTCTTCCGGAATGTATGTAGTATAGGGATCGAGCGACTGGAGCATCGCTTTGATACCGACGGGTATGATTTTACCATAATCTATGGTGTCAACATAAGATTTGGAGAGCTCTTTCAGTATCGAATACTGAATCTCCATATTCTGTCCTAATTTGAAGTCGCCGGACTGCGCAAATAAGGTCACTGATACCAAAATTGCGAATGTAACCGCGATGGTTTTGAAAAATTTCATCTTCTCTCTACTGTTTTTAAAACTTTGCAAAAGTAATCATTTAATCATTTTGTTCATATCTTTGAGGCCAATTATCAGAATCATCAGGTATGGAAATAGTGTTTGCCACAGGCAATGCCAACAAACTGGCCGAGGCCCAAAGGGTATTGGGCAAGAAATTTCACCTTGTGATGCCCTCGGAACTGGGATTTGACGGGGAACTCCCCGAAACCCACGAAACTCTATACGAAAATGCCGTTGAAAAGGCACTCTTTGTCTGGAATAAATTTCAGAAAAATTGTTTTGCCGATGACACCGGACTCGAAGTGGACGCTCTTGGAGGAGCACCCGGAGTACATTCCGCACGCTATGCCGGCGAACCCAAATCTCCACCTGACAATATAAGAAAACTGCTCAAAGAACTTGAAGGCGTACCTGCCGAAAAGCGTACCGCAAGGTTCAGGTGCGTCGTTGCGCTAATAGAGGAAGGAGTGTTGCACACCTTTGAAGGGATCTGCGAAGGCCACATCACCACCACTCTACACGGCTTTGACGGCTTCGGATATGACCCGATCTTCAGGCCGCTCGGTATGAATGCCACTATGGCGGAAATCTCCCTTGAAGAGAAAAATTCCCTCTCACATAGAGGCAAAGCGATGGAAAAACTCCTATGTCACTTATCTGCAAATCCCAGGCGATAGTACTTCATCTCACAAAGTACGGCGATTCGGGTCTCATAGCACACGTGCTCGACAGCAGACTCGGACGTCGCGGCATCTATTTGCGCGGCATGAAAAAGAGCAAAAACAGTGCCGTCACCGCTCACTTTCACAACCTTGCACTACTGGAGGTGGTCACTGCTGCCTCAACTAAAAGCAAACTGCTCTATCTGCGGGAATACCACCCCCTGGTTCAACTCCACTCCATAAGGACCGATATAAGCAAAGGTGCCATCGCACTATTTGTCAGTGAAGTAATCTACCGTACTCTCAGGGAGGAAAGCGGAGACGAAGAACTCTTTGAATGGCTCAAGGGTATGATATCGACTCTGGAAGCCCTTGAGGGCAATTGCGCCAACTTTCATCTGAAATTTCTCGCCGGATTTTGCAGGCAGATGGGGTTTCTGCCTCATGACAATTGGTCGGAGCAGACTCCGTTGTTTGACATAATCTCTGCAAGATTTGTCACGCCGGACTCCTCTAACGACTCCGGATATCTCTTCTCAGAGCAGGACTCCCTGCTGCTTCACCGACTTTTGAGTGCCGACTTCAATGAAGCTATGCAAATCCCGCTAAATGCCAAGGCAAGGAACAGTTTTTGCGATCAGATGTTGAAGTATCTGAGCTATTGGCTGGAAACATCCATCAACATCCGTTCGGTAGCGGTACTTCACACTATTTTTGCATAACTTTGTTATAAATAATCGACATATGTCTCTCATCAATAAAATATATCTCTCCTGTGCACACGGGATGCTCAAGGGGCTGGACCGCACCAGGAAATATCCTTTCGAAGTACAGAAAGAAGTGTTTGCAACTCTTCTGAAGGGAGGTGCGGATACTATTTTTGGCTCAGAGCACGGCTTTTCGAAGATCAACTCGATCCAAGATTTTCAGCGTCAGGTACCGGTTCGTGATTATAATGCGCTATACCCCTATATCGAACGGCTGCGTTTCGGTGAAAATTATGTACTTTGGAATGAAAAAACCCACTTTTTTGCTAAAAGCTCGGGAACAAGTTCAGGCAAGAGCAAGTTTATCCCCATTACTCATACCAACCTCCGGGAATGTCATTACGGAGGGATGCTGCGAATGCTGGCCAACTATGTGCAAAATTATCCGGACTCACGAATTTATTCCGGTAAGTCAATCACTCTAGGAGGTAGCGTAGCACCCGATTTTGGCGGAAGAAATTTCAGTGGCGACCTCTCAGCAATACTTCTGCGCAACTCACCCGCTTTGGCGGAATTATTACGCATACCAAACAAAAAAATAGCGATGATGCACGATTTCCACGAAAAGGTGGAGATTATTTGTCGCAAATACAGTAAGGCCAATGTGACAAACTTTGCCGGAGTACCCTCCTGGAACCTTATTATGCTCCGCCGTGTAATGGAGTATAACAATGTACGTTGGCTGACTGACGTGTGGCCTAACCTGGAGTTGTTTATGCACGGAGGTATAAGTTTTGAGCCCTACAGAGCACAGTACGACGCTATTATTCCTCCCGGTTCGGTGCGTTATTTTGAGAATTACAATGCTTCCGAGGGATACTTCGCTTTTCAAGATGATCCTGAAGATAAATCTATGCTGCTGACACTCGACAACGGAGTCTTCTATGAATTCACTACTCTCAAAGAGCTCTCCGATGCAATGGAAAACGGACGACCCGTACCCACTCTTACTGTTGACGAGGTACAGACCAATGTGCCATACGCTGTCATAATATCAACTACAGCCGGTTTGTGGCGCTATCTTATAGGCGATGTGATAACATTTACCTCGCTCACTCCCCACAAGGTGGTTATTTCCGGCAGGACCCAACTCTTCATTAATGCCTTCGGAGAGGAATTGATGATTGGCAATGCCAACACGGCTTTGGCAGCTGCCTGCAAGATGCACAATGCTACGGTAAGTGATTTTACCGTCGCTCCGATCTTTATGGAAGGAGAGTCAAAAGGTGCCCACCAATGGGTGATTGAATTTGAAAATGCACCCGAAGATGTGGAGGCTTTTGCCGATACTCTGGATGAGGAGCTCTGCGCCTGCAATTCCGATTATGAGGCAAAACGCACTCATACCATGACAATGGAGCGGCTCCACCTGGCAGTTGTCCCTGAGGGAACATTTTATCGCTGGATGGAGTCACGCGGCAAAATAGGCGGCCAAAACAAAGTCCCCCGTCTCTACAGCGACCGCCGCTATGTGGATGAAATCCTTCGGATTTAGTTACGGGGTGCAGGGTTATAGATTTGGGGCTCTGAGCTTGGCCAACATTTGGTGGAAAACGGCAAATTACATAAAAACATTTGGTGGAAAACGGCAAATTGACGAAAAAAATTTGGTGGGGAGCTTGAAAAGTTATATTTTTGCCTAAAAGTCTAAGAATATGGCAGAGGATATGATTCATTTCAAGAGAAAGATTTATGACACTATGCTCAAATGGAAAAATGAGCGTAATGGTGATACCGCATTGCTTATACAAGGAGCTCGCCGTGTTGGTAAATCCACTATTGCGGAAGAGTTTGCACGCAAAGAGTATAAATCGTACATATTGATCGATTTCTCAAAAGTCTCCAAAGAGGTCAGCGATTTGTTCAATGATATATCGGATTTGAATTATCTCTTCATCAGGTTGCAATTCATTTTCCAAGTAGAATTGCATGAGCGAGAGTCTGTAATTATTTTCGACGAAGTACAGTTGCAACCATTGGCAAGGCAGGCTATCAAACACCTTGTCAAGGATCATAGATATGATTATATTGAAACCGGCTCTTTAATATCCGTAAGATCCAAAAGTCGCGATATCATTATTCCAAGTGAAGAAACCAAGGTGAATATGTATCCCATGGACTATGAGGAATTCAGATGGGCATTGGGAGATAATGCAACCATACCTTTATTGCGTACGGCATTTGAAAAGAAAATGCCGCTTGGCGATGCTGTTCATAGAAAACTTATGCGTGATTTTCGGTTGTATATGCTTGTGGGAGGTATGCCTCAAGCTGTTTCCGCATACATTAATACCAATAACTTTACAGCAGTAGATGTGGTTAAACGAGACATCATTGCTCTATATGAAGAGGACTTCGGTAAGATTGATGATTCGGGAAGAGCAAAAGCTATGTACGATGCCATACCGGCTCAATTAAGCAGAAACAGGTCACGATATCAAGTCGGAAATGCCATCCCTGAAGAGAAGGTCGATAGGGTAATAAATATCATCAAGGATATGGAAGACTCTATGACAACAAATGTGGCTTACCATGCTGATGACCCCAATGTGGGCTTGGCATTGACTATGAATCAGGAATATTTCAAGATGTATGCTTCCGATACCGGTCTTTTCGTTACGCTTGCATTTAAGGATAGTGACATAACGGAAAATGTTATTTACAAGAAGTTGCTCAGTGACAAACTAAGCGCCAACCTTGGTTATGTATATGAAAATGTGATTGCTCAGATGTTAAAAGCTACCGGCAAAAACTTGTTCTATCACACCATACCATATGCTGACGGTAAAAAGTATTATGAAGTAGATTTTATAATCACTGACAAACATAAAATTTCACCCATTGAGGTTAAATCATCGGGGTATAAAACGCACAAATCACTAGACGAATTTTGCGTCAAGTTCTCTGACCGCATAATGAACAAGTATGTGATTTACACAAAAGACTACAGATATGAAAACGGGGTACACTATGTACCTGTTTATATGACAATGTTTTTGTAAATCTTGCGTTTCATAATTCAAAAACACCAAAACGCGATTATCGGTAATGCAATTGTAGCTATTTCCCTAAATAAATCAAATTAGTGCATTGTTTGCAAAAAGCAGACATAGATTTTTTTTTATTAAAAAAGTATCTATCTTTATCCACTGAAACTCAATCTTTTAACGGGGACTATTTTTTAAACTTTTGCCAAATAATAAACAGCTATGAAACTCAAACTACTTATTTCGGCACTCCTAGCCCTATTGGTGGCGGGCTGCACGCACAATATTAATCTTCCCGAGCCTGTTGAAGGAGAGGGAAAGATGGTTACCATACGCGCAACGATCCCACCGGAGACCCGCGTAGCGTACGATGACGGCACACGCACACTCTCATGGCAGGACGGTGACCAGCTCCTGCTGGTAGGATATGATGACAACGGTGCCTATAAAGGACATAATGTCTTTACATTTCAAACAGGAAGCAGCGGTAATTTTACGGGAAATGCCGTATCAGGGGCTACAAAATACAAAGCCTATTATCCGGGAAATGTCATCACGCTGGACCTAAACGGCAACTTAAAACCTCTTCTCGCCAATTTCTGGCAACAGACACAGAACGGAAACAATTCTACTGCACACCTTCGCGATAAAATCCTCATGTATGACGAGACTGCCAATCCCCTCAACGAAACTTTCAACTTGGCTTTGAAGAGCAGCATTATCAAATTTAATCTCCAAAACGTGCCGGCCAACGTGGGAACACTAGTCAACCTGATTTGGATTGTAGAGAATGAACCGGGAGTGAATAAACATTTGAGGCTTGATGTAACCGGTGTAACCTTCTCTACCGCCCAGGACAATATCACCGCGTTCCTCGCTTTTGACCCCACCGTGACACAGGTCGCTGCAAACGGAAAGGTGAGAATATCACTAATTGGGGAGCAGACGTATGTGTGGACGAGCGGCACCTTAACGGAAGGAAAGAACTACTCCGTAGGAAATCGCTACACAGGTAGTGTAAATAGCGGTTGGGTAAGGGTAATCAACCCGCTCAGCTACGTTGCCGCATATAATGTAAATCCTGACGGTACCGGCTTTGACAATAATCTGACAGCCTGCAATGTGAGCGGTCACTTTACTTGGAATGCTGCAAGGGCTATCAATATTCCCTGTTATTACCTGCCGAGCAATGAAGAATGGATGAGTATTGTGCCGAAGCGAGGTAACTACGTTTATGTTGACTTCGATAGCATGGCTCCCAAGCCATATGATAATATTACTGAAAACGTCATAGTTCAAGGAGCGAACATTACTATGACCAGCGATTTTCGCAATTATTCTAGGCTTTGTTATGCCCTTCGTTACCAGGGTACCGGTATGGTCTCTGCTTGGAAGTATGAGTATAAAAACTATAATACTAATAATTGTCATATGAAGATTACTTGTCGTAGTGTAGCAGCATCGACAAGCATTGATGATATCGCCAACGAGGCTTTCTGGAGTACCGGTAACGGGAACGATGTGGTTCGATATTTCCCTGCCGGCGGTAGCCTTAGTAACCAGTACGGATACCAGATGAGAGGCTCTAGTGGCCTTTTTTGGTCTTCTACTGAGGCTGAAAACAATAGCGATTACGCTTTGATTATGGTATTCGGTCCATTCAATGCTGTATCCAATAGAGCAACCCTAAAGTCTGAGCAGTATACTGTCCGTTTGTTTACCAATTAATCAGGCCTATTGCCTGATATATGGCTTAATCCTCGGGGTGGGGATTGGGGCTTTGGCACCACGCACCTCGTACTACAAATGGAAACGAATTAAAATTTTTTATTGCAATTAATTTGTTTAACTTAGTCCGCTGAAACACATATAGTTCAACTAGAAATCTTCTCTATGTTTGTGCGACAACGGAATATAAAATTTAGCCAAGTCGAACAATCGTCCGTAAGTCTACTCTATCTCGCTGATATAGAGTTATTTATTGCCCTCCCCCATTCAAAAATAGGCAGTATTTATACCCGCTACTCGTGTTCTGTTGGCCCCATATAGGTCACAAGACGAACTATTAAAAACAAATGACTATGAAAAACAACGAATTCAAATTGGCGGAACATTACGTCGCTCCCGATCTCAAAGTTATCGAAATTGAACTAACCCAAAACATCCTCACGGCAAGCCTTCCCGACGTTGGGGACGGAGGAGATGCGTGGTAGGTGTGATTAGCTATTTACCGTTAACCATTGGTAATTAGCCGAAAGTGCAACGGATATAAAACTGAGTAAACAATAAACTAAATTCAAGGTCTTTGGCAAAATTCTCAATCTATCCTATATGGAAGCAGCGGTAATTTTACGGGAAATGCCGTATCTGGGGCTACAAAATACAAAGCCTATTATCCTGCAGATGCCATCTTCCTGGATCCTAATTATGGTGTGCATTTTGATAAATTATGGCAACAGACACAGAACGGAAACAATTCTACGGCACATCTAGGCGACAAGCTGTGTTTGTGTGACGAGTCGGGCCACGGTTTAGATCAGCTATTTACATTAGCAGCCAAGAACAATATCCTAAGACTTAATCTCACCGGCATGCCGGAGTGGTTAGGAACCCTCAAAAGACTGATTTGGACCGTTGAGTACGAAACAGGATGTACTCGATCCACATGCCTCGATATCACCAACTATACATACACTTCAGGTGACGAACTGATTGCTTACCTCGCTTTTGACCCTACGGTGACGAGGATCATTGCGAACGGAGAGGTAAGAATCACGCTGATAGGCGACATGTCGTTCGAGTGGAAAGCCACAACGAACAAGCCGAATGGCATGAACTACGCACAAGGGAATACCCGCTACTACGCTTCAGTAAGTGATGGTTGGCTTAATGTTGCTCCACTGATGTACACCATCAGAACCAATGACCCAAATACGGAATATGGAATCAAGCAACCATTTGCTTCCTCCATAAACCCTTGCCATATGACTATCTACTGGGGAGATGGATCCGAAAACACATTTTTAACACAAAACAGTACACTTTCACCGGAGAGATTTGCTTCGCATAACTACACCGGCGTAGGTGATTATACAATTACCATCATTTCCGACCAAGCAGGTGCCGTAAAACAGATGCCGCAAATCACATTTTACGAACATATTGGAAACAACTTATACGAAAGCGATACGCTGCTTACAACAGTACTGACCCCTTTCCCCAACATGGAGGCAAATTCTTTCGAAGAATGCTTCTGCGGCTGCAATCAATTAACCTCCATTCCGGCAGATCTGTTCAGGTTCAATACTCAAGCAACAAATTTCCATGGCTGCTTCTGGCTGTGTACCAAATTAACCTCCATTCCGGCAGACTTGTTCCAATACAACGTGTCTGCAGAAAATTTTGCGGGTACATTCTTAGCCTGCTACTCATTAACTGAAATTCCTACGGGATTGTTTGACGACAATACGCAAGCAACAAATTTCACCCGCTGTTTCGAATATTGTACCTCATTAACTTCTCTTCCTCAGGGATTGTTTGGCTCCAATGCGAATACGCAAGCGACAATTTTCGAAAGCTGCTTCAAACACTGCATATCATTAACTACTGTTCCTACAGGATTGTTTAGCAACTATTCACAAGCAACAACCTTCGAAAGCTGTTTCCAATATTGCCGTTCATTAACGACTCTTCCTCAGGGATTGTTTAGCACAAATACACAAGCAACAAATTTCAGCCTGTGCTTCCATTATTGTACTTCATTAAATAACCTTCCTACGGATTTGTTTAAATATAATACGCTGGTGACAAATTTCAGCGATTGTTTCTTGCAATGCCACTCATTAACTACTCTTCCTGCGGATTTGTTTAAGCATAATACGCTGGTGACAAATTTCGACGGATGTTTCTGGGCCTGCGAGAATTTAAACAACATTCCGGTAGATCTGTTCAGATACAACACGGCAGTAACAACTTTCTCTTACTGCTTCGCGGGGTGCCTCTCATTAGACAATATTCCGGCAGACCTGTTTAGGGACAATACGGGCGTAATAAGTTTCCACGCATGCTTCGCTCAATGCACCTCGTTAACTACTATTCCTACGGGATTGTTCAGTGCTAATGCGCAAGTACAAGATTTCGCCAACTGCTTCCGAGAATGCAACTTTACTCAACTTCCGGCAGATCTATTCACCGGTAATGGGGCGGCAATATCTTTCAACTTTTGCTTTTACGACTGCCCCGCGTTAACTTCTCTTCCTCAGGGATTGTTTAGCAATAATACGCAAGCAGAATCCTTCTATGGCTGTTTCAACAACTGCACAGCATTAACTACTCTTCCTGATAACTTGTTTTCAAATAATTTGGTTGCAACAAATTTCGAAGACTGCTTCAAAAATTGCACTAAGTTGGTTTTAAAAAGGAAATTTTTCCGCTTCCGCAGGGCAATGACCAAGGTTTTTTTGCGAATAGAACAATGCGTTTCGCAAATTGTTTTAACGGTGTAGGTTCGAACTCAGCAGTTCAAGGTACTGCCCCTGAGTTATGGAACTTTTACGGAGGTGGGGGTCAAACGGGTCCAACAATATGGGTGATTGAAAACTGTTTCACTAACGCCAATGTAACTAACTACAACGATATTCCTAACTATTGGAAAGGATTATAGATCAAAAAATCCACCGTGAGGTAGATTTTTTGATAGTTTTGAATTCCAAGTCAGGAGTTGGATATAAACCCGCACCCCGTGCCCCCGCAACTACATACTACCCACTACATACTCGCAACTATTTTTTTTCTTTAAAAAGAAATCCTTTACCTTTGCATCGTAATTGAGGCTAAAGGGAATCCGGTGCGAACCCGGGACTATACCCGTAGCTGTGAGTTCTGTAATTCCTAAGCTATTCTTTGCCACTGTCCTTTGCGGATGGGAAGGCAGCTCGAAGGAGGAACAAGTCAGAAGACCTGCCTTGATTATTTGTTGGATTGGAAATCCCGGGTTTGGATTTCATGATTTGTTGTTAAATGCAATACTCCTTCAGGGCATTTTTCAAAACTGTAGTACTTATTGCGGTAGCATTATTTCTGTTGCCGGCAACTCTTTTTGCCCAAAATAAGAAGCGGGACACAGTAGTAGTGCGTCAACTGGAGGAGTCGCGCATCACATCTGTCACCAAGCCCTCACCCACTCTTCAGAGCGCACCCGTGCAAGTTATGGATCGTACTGCCATTGAACGTTTGGGAGTACAGGAACTGCACGAAGCAGTCAAAAATCTCGCAGGTGTCAATATTCGTGACTATGGCGGTATCGGCGGCATCAAGACGGTCTCCATAAGAAGTCTCGGAGCTCAGCATACGGCGGTATCCTACGATGGTATTGCGGTATCCGACATACAGAGCGGACAGGTGGACATCGGAAGGTTTTCGCTGGACAATGTGGAGATGATTACTCTCTCCATAGGCCAAAGCGATGAAATTTTCAAGTCTGCAAGGTTGTTTGCCTCCGCAGGAACACTCAACATCACCTCGTCAGTACCTGTTTTCGAAGAGTGCGGCACTAATGTCACCGCACGTATGAGAGTGGGGTCATTCGATACCTATAACCCTTCCCTGCTATTGGAGCAAAGACTGGGAAGCAGGTGGGCGCTCGGAGCGAATGCCGATTGGGTAACCTCCAAGGGCGATTACCCCTTCATCATCGATAACGGCAGGGAGCTGGAGCATCTGTTGAGAAAAAACAGCGATGTCAATACCCTCAGAGCGGAGATCAATCTCTGGGGTTCTATCGGCGCTTCCGGCAAATTTTCACTCAAGGCAAGCGGCCTTTCGGGTGAAAGAGGACTCCCCGGTTCGGTGGTTCTTTACAATCAGGATGCATTTGAGCGCTTGTGGGACAAAAACGGTTTCGTCCAGGCTTCCTATAATACCACCCTCGGCCAAAAATGGGACCTGAAAAATGTACTCAAATACAACTATGCCTGGAGCAAATATTACGATGAAAGTCAGCGATATCCCTTGGGGTTTGTAGAAGACCTTTATACTCAGCAGGAGTATTATGGCTCGATAGCTACCCGTTTCAAGCCTGCAAAGGGAGTGGAATTGACATTTGCGCAGGACCTGTTCTACAACACTCTGGATGCATCAATTCCCGAATGCCCATTTCCCGAAAGGATAAATTCACTTACAACTCTAGCGGGAAAATATCAGGGGTCATCTGTAACCATTGTTGCCTCACTTACCAATACATATATAACCGAAAAGGTGCAAAAAGGCGATCCCGCGCCTAACAGAAACAACCTTTCACCTGCTCTGAGCATCTCCTGGAAGCCCTTCAAGGCCACCAATCTCCGAATCAGAGCCTCATACAAAATGGGATACCGTGCACCCACCTTCAATGACCTCTACTATTTGAGAATGGGCAACACCAACCTCAGACCTGAGCGTGCCGACCAGTACAATCTAGGATTAACCTGGAGCGGCACTCTCGGCAAAGAGGAGTCAGGATGGCTCTCCGCCACTCTGGATGGCTACTACAATAGCGTAGAAGACAAAATTGTGGCCAGACCCACCCTCTTTATATGGAAAATGATGAACATAGGCAAAGTGCAGATAGCAGGAGCAGATCTGAGCGTCACTTCCAGGGTTCGGTTCGGCAACAATCACAGCATCACACTCTCAACCAACGCTTCATACCAGTATGCTGTGGATGTTTCGGACCCCGAGAGCAAAACCTGGCGTCACCAGATTCCCTACACCCCACGCATTTCGGGAGCAGTCAATCTTGCCTGGAGCAACCACTGGGTCAATCTAAGCTACATCATCTCCTTTGTAGGAGACAAATATTCACTGCCCCCCAATGTGGAGCGCAACCTCATCAAGGGCTATGCCGAACATACCGTCTCAGCATACAGGGACTTTAACCTGCGCAGAATCTCTTTCCGACTCCAGGGAGAAATAATTAACTTTACCAATAAAATGTACGATATCATACAATATTATCCGATGCCCGGACGCAACTTCAGGCTCACATTAAAAATTAAAATATAAATCAAATAACGATAAAAAAATGAAAAGAACACTTCTCAGACTCGCAATTATTGCAGGAGCGGTACTGATTATGTCATCCTCCTCCTGCCTCGACCCCAACAATGGTAAAGAACCTGAAATTCCTCTGACTACCATCGGTACCTACATCCTCAACAATGGTAATTTTGGTTCAAACGATGCCAACTTTACGGCTTATAATCCTTACACCAAGGAGCTCAATTACAACATCTTCGAGCGCAGTAATGAAGGCAGGAAACTCGGTGACACCGCTCAGGATATGATTGCTTTCGGCAGTAAAATTTATATTGCCGTCTACAACTCCGGGGTCATTTTCGTAACTGACCTTGAGGGTAAAGTAATCAAGGAGATCAAAACCAAGGCTAAAGGTTCAGCAGCCAATCTATCGCCACGCTTCTTCACCACCTGGGAAAACTACGTATATGTAACCTTCTACGAGGGTTATGCCGGCAAGATTGACACCACATCCCTAACAGTATCCGCACTTGCAAAAGTCGGTGACAATCCTGAACAGATCAAAATTGCAGGTGAAAAACTCTATGTTGCCAATTCAGGTGGTATGAACTATCCCAACTACGGCAAGACTCTCTCTGTACTCAACCCCGTTACCATGGATGTGATGAGCGAAGTTAAGGTATCGGACAATCCGGTCTATCTGGAGTCTGACTCAAGAGGTAATCTCTATGTGATATCCATGGGCAACTATAATGATGTTCCCTCCTGCCTTCAAATCGTCAACCCCAACAACGACTCCGTTCAGAAACTTGAGCTGGAGGGTATTACTCCCACATTTATCGCCAAAGGTCCGGGCAATGCCCTCTATCTTGTAAGCTCGAGTTATGATGCAAATTGGAATCTTATAGCCGATTATTATGTCTTCGATACAAACAAAAAAGAAATCTACGGCAAACTGATAAAAGATGGAACACGCGTGGAAAATCCCTATTCTCTTTCCGCTGACACACTGCTTACACTTATTTACATAGGCACATCCGACTATGTAACCAACGGACAGATGTATGTAATCGATGCCTTTGGACACATGTATCACGCATTTGACACCGGAGGACTCAACCCTATCACCGCATGTCCGGTAACTGCCGGTGGTAAAAAAGATAAATAACAGTGACCCGACAATTCTTCATAGGTTTTGTTTTTATTATATTGATGGCTTCGCTCTGCTCCTGTGAAAGCAGGAGCGGAGTAACAGCCGAAACGGAATGTTTCAAAGCCGACAGCGTCTATTACGCCAAAGGCTTTGAAATTTCCCGTTTTGATGATTGGATAATCGTGAATGTTCGCAATCCCTGGGACACTCTCAAAACACTAAAACGCTATATTCTTGTGGAAAGGGACAAGCCCTTGCCTGACTCTCTTCCCGAAGGAGAAATTATCAGGACTCCGGTCGATAGGGCAGTATTTTATACCACAGTCCACTCATCAATGGTGGCACAAATGGGCCGTATTGATGCCATCAAAGGTATATGTGAAGTACAATATGTTACTGACAGCCTTATTCTCGAAAGAATAGCAGATGGCAGGATTGCAGATATCGGCCTTGCAACAGCTCCTAATACCGAAAAAATCATAGATCTCAATACGGAACTTATCATTGCGTCACCTTTCGAAAACAGCGGCTACGGTGCAGCTGAAAAGATCGGCATTCCAATAGTGGAAGCGGCCGACTATATGGAGAGCCATCCGTTGGGACGGACTGAATGGGGCCGTTTCTATGGTCTCCTTTTTGGGGAGGGAGAGAAGGCGGATTCCATTTTTTTCGCAACAAGCAAGCGTTATAACCATCTCAAAGAATTGGCGGCAAAGTCCACCTGCCGACCCCGTGTCCTGCTTGAGAGAAAATATGGGGCATCCTGGATAATTCCGGCAGGAGATAGTTATATTGGTACAATTCATGCGGATGCCGGTGCCGATTACATTTTTAGTAATATCAAAGGCAATAAAAATGTATATCTCACTTTCGAAAGTGTTTTTGATAAAGCACATGACGCAGATATATGGCTTTTCAAATATTTCACAAACAACGAGTTCACATATGAAGTTCTGAAAGACGAATATCTGCCTTATTCCAATTTCAAGCCTTTTAAAGAGAAGAATATTTACATCTGTCACACGACAAGAACCGGATATTATGATGATATAACACTTCATCCTGACCGTCTTCTGGAAGATCTGATATTCATTTACCATCCGGAACTTTTACCCGAATACACTCCGAGGTTCTATTTTCCTATGAAATAAAATGAAGGGACGCAGTAAAATCATTAATGTCTATATCGGCTTGGGAGTAACTCTGCTGTTGCTTTTCTGCGGTGGATTGCTCTATGGTGCCGTCAAGATACCGCTGCGATCAGTAATCCAAATCATTTTCGGAACATTTGAAGGAAGGCCGACCTGGACACATATTGTGATACAATCGAGACTTCCCCAAACTATTACCGCCCTCTTTGCCGGAGCCTCGCTGGCGGTGAGCGGTCTTATGCTACAAACCCTCTTTCAAAATCCCCTTGCCGGCCCCTCAATCCTCGGCATAAGTGATGGTGCCTATCTGGGTGTAGCGCTTGTGATGATCTATTTCTCATTCACCACCTATCTCAGCACCATAGTGGCGGCATTTATAGGTGCAACAGTTGTTCTACTTATTATTATCGGATTCTCCCGAAAGGTCCGGAACAGCGTGATGCTACTCATTATAGGTATAATGGTGGGGTATCTTGCCTCCTCGGTAATCTCCATCCTCAACTATTATGCTTCGGCAGACAAAGTACACCAGTTTGTGCTATGGGGAATGGGTGATTTCAGCGGGGTCTCAATAGAGAAACTCCCCTGGTTCGTGTTTTTTGCTATCGGTGGACTGATAGTATCTATTTTCCTGATAAAACCCCTAAATGCGTTGTTGCTCGGGGAATCTTATGCTGCCAATCTGGGAGTTCGTGTCAAGAGAGTTCGCGTAGCCATACTTATCTGCACAAGCATTCTTACCGCCGCCACAACTGCCTTCTGCGGCCCAATTTCCTTCATAGGTCTGGCCGTACCTCACATTGCCCGACTGCTACTCGGAACCTCCAACCACAAACAGTTACTACCCATTACCCTGCTTGCAGGAGCTTGCGTTGCGCTTTTGTGCAATATGCTGACAGTGGTACCGGGCAGTAATGCAATACTTCCGCTCAATGCCGTCACTCCGATTATCGGCGCTCCCGTCATCATATATGTTATTGTTAACCGTAAGAATATCCAATATTTTAACTAAGAGATGAAAGAGCAGATCACCATATCGGCAACCGGACTGGCCATTGGATTTTCTCTGAGGGGCGGCAGGCACAAGGTTATCCACAACTCGCTTGACCTTTCGCTCCGTAGCGGTGAGGTGACATGCCTGCTCGGCCTCAACGGTGCCGGTAAGTCCACTCTTATCAAGACCCTCTGTGGTTTCCTTCCCCCATTGGCAGGTGGTATAACAGTACTTGGAGCCCCGCTTAAAAGTTACTCTCACGATCGTCTTTCCACTATTATCGGGGTGGTACTTACCGAAAAGACCTATGCCGGAGGTATTACCGTGTATGATCTGGTTTCGCTGGGCAGATATCCGCATACAGGCATCTTCGGGCAACTAAAAGTGAGTGACCATGAGGCCATCTCAAAATCTCTTGAGGCTGTGGGCATTGCACATAAAGCTTCTTCATATATATCGGAACTAAGCGATGGAGAGCGCCAAAAGGTCTTTATAGCCAAAGTCCTGGCCCAGGAGTGCCCAATCATCATGCTTGACGAGCCTACCGCATTTCTGGATGTCACAAGCAGGATAGAGATAATGGTTCTTTTGCGCAAGCTTGCACGGGAACAACAGAAAAGTGTCTTGCTCTCCACCCACGACCTGGATTCCGCTATCCAACTCGGTGACAAGCTCTGGCTTCAGGAGAGGGGTACAAAGGATAACCGTACCTCCTCACCGATGGTCTGCGGCACACCGGAGGATTTGATTCTCAGTGGAGTGCTGGAATCTTTCTTTAGCAAAAAGGGAGTGGTTTTCGACTCCTATTCGGGCAAAATTTCCCCTGTTCCTTCGGAAAATCCCGTCGGTATCGACGGAGAGGCACGGAGTGCTTTTTGGGTAGGAAATGCGCTAAAGCGCAAAGGATTTGCCCCTACTGTTCCCGCCGAAAACATTATTTCGGTGCAATGTATTTCTTCCACCGAATTCATCGTTTCATTCCCGGATGGGAAAAATATAAAAGCGAAATCTATCGAGGAGTTGCTGAATCTCTTTACCAAGTCATCTTCTTGACGACACGGCAATCGAGACCCTGTTCGTAAAGCCAATCCACAAGCTCTCCATCTACCGATACTCTGAATTTGTTTGAATAGAGCGAAACTGTCTCTTTTTCTCCGTTATGATTGAATGAAAGGTCGATAAATAGAGGCGTTTCCCCTTTATGGGCACGCAATTTCTTTGTCAGGGCCTTGCGAAAACCGGCATCCGACTGCTCCAGATCCATAGATATATGGAATTCTTTGAAAAATTGCTCTTTTGCGTTGGAGAGAAGGGTCATATTGGCAATGAAGAGACGATATTCCGGCGCCTTCTTATTGTCTTCCGCTTCCTTACGGTAAAGTTCTTTCGTCACGCACTTGATCAACAAAGCAGTGTGATCCACCATGTAGTGCATATAAGCTTCATAGCTCCTACCCGAAAGAGAAAATGTATGGCTGCCATTGAAATCCTCTAAGGTGAATGTGCACCAGGGACGGTTCCCGGTACGGGTATATTTGATCTGCACATCGGTCACAAGACCTCCTACCGTAAATTCTATATTCCGGAGTTTGGGATCCCTTGAGAGATTATCTTCTATACTGCGCATTTCGCTGAGTTCGACTGTCACCAAGTTATCAAATTCAAATCTGAATTTGTCCAACGGATGGGAAGAGATATACATACCCACAAGCTCTTTCTCCTTTTTTAGAAGCTCTATCTCATCATATTCCTGAAGAGGCGGGATCTCGGGACGCACCGGCTTCATCTCTTCGATATCTCCGAAGAGTCCACCCTGCATCACACTATCGTTCTGATATTTATAAGTGTATTTCAGAAGTTCGTCAATAAAGGACTCATCCTTGTTGTTGAAAAGGGAATACTGCGTCCGGTGAATATCACCAAAAGAGTCAAAGGAGCCCGAATAGACGAGACACTCTATTACTCTACGGTTGACAACACCCGAAGGAAGTCTTTCTACGAAATCGAATATATCGGTAAATGCGCCTCCACGCTCCCTTTCCGCGATAATTGCATCAATGACATTGGTTCCCACACCTTTGATGCCGGCCATTCCGAAACGGATATTGCCCTTTTTGTTGACGGTAAATGTAGTACGACTCTCATTGATGTCGGGTCCGAGAACTTCGATTTTCATCCTTTTACAGTCATCCATCAGCTTGGTGATTTCCTCAATGTCGTTTAGGTTTTTGCTGAGGTTGGCGGCAAGGAACTGGGCAGGATAGTGTGCCTTGAGATAGCCCGTCTGGTAACCCAGCCAGGCATAACAGGTGGCGTGTGACTTGTTGAACGCATACTCTGCAAAACTCTTCCAGTCCTTCCAGATCTTTTCCAAAATCTCTTGCGGGTGGCCTTTGGCCAGAGCTCCCTCCATAAACTGATCGTAGAGCTTTTCCATCACGCTGAGTCTCTTTTTGCCCATGGCACTGCGCAGAGTGTCGGCCATACCGGGAGTAAATCCTGCAAGTTCCTGGGAAAGACGCATCACCTGTTCCTGATATACCGTAACACCATAAGTATCCTCAAGATATTCCTCCATCTCTTTCAGGTCGTATGTTATCTCCTGTTTTCCGTGTTTACGTGCTACAAAATCAGGGATATATTCCATAGGACCGGGACGATAGAGTGCATTCATCGCAATCAGGTCCTCAAAACGGGTCGGATGCAGTTCGCGAAGCCATTTTTTCATGCCATCCGACTCAAACTGAAAGACTGCCGTAGTATTGCCCTTACTGAAAAGCTTGTAGGTAAGAGGATCGTCGATGGGAATGGCTTCGATGTCAAAAGGTTCATGGCCGCTCTCAACAATGTTGGACATCGTCTCTTTGATGATTGAAAGAGTCTTCAGGCCGAGAAAGTCCATCTTGAGCATACCCACCTGCTCGATATAGGAGCCTTCATATTGTGAAACCCAAATTTTCTCCTTGCTATCCTTATCCTCCTCCACTGTTATGGGAATTATGTTGGTAAGGTCTTCACGACCTATGATAAGGGCACAGGCGTGAACTCCGGTCTGGCGAATGCTACCTTCAAGCTGTTGAGCATATTTAATCGTATTGCTCAAATTTTTATCCTCCGAATTAAGGGCATCTTTAAAGTCCTGTATTCTCTCCACACAGAGTTTTACGGTCGGAGGCACTTCTACCTTGACCAGCGACGTCGAATCAGTTTTGTCGTAAGCATCTATTTCAAAAGACCTCGGGACAAGTTTGCTCAGACGATCGGCCTCCTGAAGAGGCACCTGTTCGATACGAGCAACATCCCTGATTGCACTTTTAGTAGCCATCGTACCGAATGTTATCACATGGGCAACATGATCTTTACCATATTTCTTCTCCACGTATTCGAATACCTTGGAACGTCCTTCGTCATCAAAATCTATGTCGATATCGGGCATAGAAATACGGTCTGGATTTAAGAAACGCTCAAACAGGAGATCATATTTGATGGGGTCGATATTGGTAATCTTTAGACAGTATGCCACTACGGATCCCGCAGCCGAACCACGTCCGGGACCCACTGAAACACCCATTTTACGTGCTTCAGCTATGAAGTCCTGCACAATGAGGAAGTAGTCGGGATATCCCATCTTTTTGATGGTTTCCAACTCGTAATCAATTCTGTCGCGTATTTTTTGAGAAATCTCTTCTCCATAACGCATTTCCGCTCCTTTATAGGTAAGGTATCTCAGATATTCGTCCGAATCTTCATACTCTTCCGGGATTGGGAAATGGGGGAGTATCGGATCTGAGTCGATGGAATAGAGTACTACTTTGTCGGCAACTTCAAGAGTATTGGACAATACCTCCGGATGGTCGGGAAATAGTGCCGCCATCTCCTCTTTACTTTTGAAATACTCCTGTTGGGTATAACGCAGCCTGTCGGGATCATCCACATTATTATTGAATGTGAGACAAATAAGACGATCGTGTGCAGGCCCGTCCTCCTTGTCCACAAAATGGACATCATTGGTAGCAATCACCTTGATGTCGTGTTTTTTTGCCAACTCATAGAGAGCCTCGTTGACAATCTGCTGTTTTTCAAATGTCTCCTTCGGGGCTAGAGGCACATCGGTGGGATGGCTCTGAACCTCAAGATAATAGTCTTCACCGAAAATGGATTTGTACCAGAGTACGGCTTCTTCGGCCGCCTCCATATTTCCTTCCATTATTCGTCTGGGTACCTCCCCGCCAAGACAGGCAGTAGTACAAATCAATCCCTCATGATATTTTTCAATCAATTCTCGGTCGATCCTCGGATGAAAATAAAATCCTTCGATATTGCCCAGAGAGCAGAGTTTGACCAAATTGTGGTATCCGGTAATATTTTTAGCCAAAAGAATCAGGTGATATGCCTTCTGGTCAATTTTTCCGCGGCGGGTATGTCTGTCCTCCAGTGCCACATAGACCTCACATCCGACGATGGGTTTTACATCGGGATATTCGGCTGCCACCCTCAAAAACTCCTTGACACCATACATATAACCGTGATCGGTTAGTGCCAGGGCGGGCTGTCCATACTTGCGTGCCTTTTGGAAAAGGGACTTGATGGGAGAGGCTCCGTCGAGAATGGAGTATTGCGAGTGGACGTGAAGGTGGACAAATGACATTACAAAGGATTTCTATTAGTTTATATCTTTATGAGTGAACGGCCCGTCATTATCTCAGGCTGAGGGATTCCCATCAGTTTTAGCATGGTAGGGGCAATATCGGCCAGGATACCGTCGCTGACCTCTTGCACATCATCATCTACCACTATAAAAGGCACTTTGTTGAGTGAATGGGCTGTATTGGGAGAGCCGTCTTCATTGACGACATTGTCGGCATTGCCGTGATCTGCAGTAATCAGGACAGAATATCCGGCCTTGCGTGCCGCTCTTACAACCTCGCCCACACAAGTATCGACAGTCCTTACCGCCTTCAGGATGGCATCATAGACACCCGTATGTCCCACCATATCTCCGTTGGCGAAGTTGAGTATCACCATATCGTGTTTACCTGTAGCGAGCTCGACTATCAGCGCATCCTTTACCTCCAATGCGCTCATCTCAGGCTTTAGATCATAGGTTGCCACTTTCGGGGAATTAATCAGTATGCGATCCTCTCCGGCGAACTCTTTTTCACGTCCGCCGTTAAAGAAAAATGTCACGTGTGCATATTTTTCCGTTTCAGCAATGCGAAGCTGACTCTTTCCGACAGAAGAAACCACCTCTCCGATAGTCTGGGGTACATTCTCCTTGTCGAAAAGGATATGAAGTTCCTGAAATTTATCATCATAAGGAGTCAGAGTGCAATAGTAGAGAGGGATGGTATGCATTCCGGCTTCGGGCATATCGGTCTGGGTGAGGACGTAGGTCATTTCACGGGCACGGTCATTTCTGAAATTGAAGAAAATGACTGCATCACCCTCCTCCAGGGTGGCTACCGGAGTCCCTTTTTCCGACACTATGGAGATGGGCTTTATAAATTCGTCAGTAACCTCTTCCCGATAGGATTCCTCAATGGCCTCAACAGCTGAAGTGGCCTTGCGACCTTTGCCACTCACAAGAAGATCATAGGCCTCCTTGATTCTTTCCCATCTCTTGTCCCTATCCATTGCGTAATAACGGCCCGCCACGGAGGCTATCTTACCGGTAGTGCGGGAAAGAACCTCCTCCAACTCGGCCACATAGCCTTTTCCGCTTCTAGGGTCGGTATCACGACCATCCATAAAACAGTGCACGAATACTTTTTTCAAATCTGCATTGGCCGCTTCGCGTAAGAATTCATAGAGATGATTGAGAGAACTGTGTACCCCGCCGTGCGAGCAAAGTCCCATGAAATGGAGTTGCTTGCCTGATTTTTTCACATATTCGTAAGCCGCCGCAATCTCCTTGTTTGACATCAGAGCATGTTCGCGACAAGCGATATTGATCTTCACGAGGTCTTGATATACCACACGACCGGCTCCGATATTCAGGTGTCCCACCTCGGAGTTACCCATCTGCCCATCGGGAAGACCCACATCCTCACCGCTCGCGCTCAGCTGCGAAAAAGGATATTTCGCTTTCAATGCATCAATTTCGGGTGTTCCGGCTGTATATATAGCATTAGAGTGATCTTGACGCCCTTCTCCCCAGCCATCCATTATTATCAAGAGTACTTTTTTATTCATTATCTATTCAAATTTGTTAATTTTGTTACTACATTTTCCGTCCGAACGGAGGAATGGACAAAGTTACGAATTATGGCAACAAAGAGAAAGAAAAATGATTTCAGCGGGAGCAAATCTTCCAAAGGGAGTAAAAAGAGTACAAGAAAGATGCAGGATCCCGTAAAGGCATCCGACAGGCGAAGCAAAAATAAAGTTGAGGCTGAAGGCATAATCAATCTCACCAGAGACGGATTCGGATTTGTAACTGTTGACGGTATTTCCAATGATATATTCATCCACATCAGCAAGATGCGGGGCGCCTTGCATGGTGACCGCGTCAAGATCCTTATTCCCAAGAATATAGACCCAAGAGTACGAAGGATTGAAGGCGAAGTAAAACACATAATAGAGCGTTCACGCAAGCCTCATATCGGAGTGCTGCACATAGTCGGAAAACAGGTTTGGGCCATAGTGGAGAGCCGCAATATGCCCTACGACATCCGTATCCCCCTAGATAGCCTCGATGACTTGCCGGAAATGGGCGGCATCAAGGCGGCAAAAGGGATCAAGGTGGCTGTATTAGTAACCGACTGGCCGCGCCGAAGTCCTGACCCCATAGGGAAAATAGTGGATGTACTAGGAGTCCCGGGAGAAAATGATACCGAGATGCACTCCATCCTTGCACAATACAATCTCCCCTACCGTTTCGAACCGGAGGTGGAGAGTGCTGCCAACGCTATCTCAGATGTAATAACCGCCGATGAGATCGCTAAACGGTGGGACTATCGCTCCGTCACCACCTTTACCATTGACCCTTCGGATGCCAAGGACTTTGACGATGCACTCTCTATCAGAGAACTGGAAAAGGGAATATATGAGGTGGGAATCCACATCGCAGATGTGACTCACTATGTAACTCCCGATACTCCGGTGGACAAAGAAGCCTTCAATCGTGCCACTTCGGTCTATCTGGTGGACAGGACCATACCGATGCTCCCCGAAAAACTCTCCAACAATCTCTGTTCACTGCGTCCGCACGAAGACAAACTCTGCTACTCGGTCATCTTTAAAATTGACGACAACGCAAAGGTGCTGGATGCCAAATTCGGACGCACCATCATCAACTCCGACCACAGATTTGATTACGAGCAGGTACAGGAGATCATCGAAGATATGCACGGACCTCTCTGCAAAGAGATACTCAAGCTCCACTCCATCGCAACAATCCTCCGCAGGAAACGTTTCGAACACGGCGCCATCAAGTTTGAACGTCCGGAAATGAAGGTAATCGTGGACAAAGAGGGCAAACCGCTGGATGTTTGCCGCCAGGAGTCGGTAGAGAGCAACTGGCTTATAGAGGAATTCATGTTGCTGGCTAACCGTTATGTGGCTTTTCAAGTAGCCAGAAAATGCAAATCCGTAAACCCCACTTTTGTTTATCGTGTGCACGACAACCCCAATCCTGACAAACTCCTGGAGCTGCGCCGCTTTGCAAAGAATTTCGGTCACACTCTGGGCGATACCGACAACCCTAAAAACATCGCGAGAAGCCTCAACAAGCTTATGACCGGTATCAAAGATAAGCCTGAAGAGAATGCCATCGAGATGATGGCACTCCGCTCTATGTCACGTGCCGTCTATTCCACCGACAATATCGGCCACTATGGTCTGGCATTTCAGTTCTATACCCATTTCACCTCTCCCATCAGGCGCTATCCCGATATGATGGTGCATCGTTTGCTGACCAAATACCTCAACGGAGCCAAATCTCAGGACAAAGCCTATTATGAGGAGAATTGTAAATATTGCTCCGAGAGGGAACAGCTGGCTACCGATGCCGAGCGCGCCAGTATCAAGCTCAAACTTGTGGAATTTATGCAGGACAAGATCGGGCAGGAGTTTGAAGGTACTGTCTCAGGTCTCACCGAGTGGGGTATGTATGTGGAAATCGAGCCTACCAAGATTGAGGGTATGGTCTCATTGAGGGAATTTACCAAGGACTACATGGTCTTTGATGAGGAAAAATACCAGATTGTCGCCAAGGCCTCCGGCCGAAAATTCACCCTCGGAGACAAAGTCAAAGTGCGCGTTCTCCGCGCAAATCTCGAACAAAAGCTCATTGATTATGAACTGATTTGGGAGGAAGAATGAATAGCACCTGAGGTCTCTGTTGTTTAAGCATTCTGTTCAGTTCACGCTCTCTGCCGTCGCAAAGAGAGTTGAGCAGGGCGTGAAATTGGGGTCCGTGATTTTTATGAATTAAATGACACAATTCGTGAATAATCACGAAGTCGGCAAGCTCCGGAGTGAGCCGCATAAGGTGAATGTTAAGGCTGATATTTCCCGATTTTGAGCAACTGCCCCAGTTTGTGCGATTATTTCTTACCGTCACTTTACCGGGTTTGAAACCAAATTTGGCAGCGAGCAGCTCCACTCGCTGTGGAAGATATTTTTTGGCTTCAAAGCGAATTATCTTTAAAATAGCCTCTTCCGATATAATACCATCCGCAGAAGCTCTTTTGAGCCTCTCGGAAGAGATCTCTCCGGTAATCAATTTAAGGGGTTGGTCGGGAGTGATCCTGACTGCCTCCTCCTTCCTCTTTTTGCTTTGCTTTAGAAGCGTAGCCGCTATCCACTCCTCTTTCTCCTCAACAAAAGCGATTGCCCTCGAATAGCTGACCAACCATGGTACCGTTACCGAAATCCCGTTTATCGGGTGCACAGCCAGCCTCACTCTTTTCGACAGCCGGCTTTTTCTTATAATAATCTCACCAAGCCTCGGATGGATATATGTTTTTGATTTCACTCTGCACCCAGTAACTCGCAACGCACCCGCACTACTACAGACTACCCACTACAGACTATTAAATACTCCTGCAAAAAGTATTACTCCGGAGGTTTTTTCAACTATGGTATACACGAATGGATGGTCTGCAAAAAATTCAATCTCTTTATCAGGCTGACCGGGAAAAGAGGTAAATCCTATCTGTACCGCTGTAACGGCTGCCGCCTCTGTACCCCATTCAGTTACATTTATACGAGCCTTCTGGATAACCGATCCGATAAAGAAATCTTTGATAGCAGGATGGGACAGCAATTTGTCAAATTCAGCATTATTAGGATCAAAAGCACGACGAATTCCTAATGCATTTAACATCTCATTGAGGTTGTATTTATCCTCTATCTCAAACCTGGGTAGCCGGAGCTTTACAAGTGCATCATTCGACATTGATGCTAAGGCTGTAGACCAACTCTTCTGAGTGAGGGATGAGAGCAGACTCTCCAAACCATTACTGCCCTTTATGTCAGGCAGGATGATATACATGGCAAACTTACCATTTGCATATGGAAGTTCTACGATACCATTTTTTCCAATTTTTCCATAACGGAAATTCCTGGAAGCAACCATATAATCGACCTTCCTTGTTCCTCCTCCATCCAGATAGAAGGGTTTGGATTTCTCAATATCATCACTGTTAAACATAGGTTTCCCTGACTCTTCGCTCCATTTCGCCTTGAAATAAAGCGCATTTAAAATAGCAGCAGCGAAATTATCGATAATGTCGCTTTCATCAAGAAACGGAAAGATAAATCCGTTGGTACTGCGATATGCCCATTCGTTGATCCGGTCAACAACAACCTTGGGATTTTTAGCATCCACATACTCCACAGGTGCATAGTAAACCTTTTCTGCAATATTGCGAAAAGCATCCTGAACACGGAATTCTTTATTTACAATCACCGCATCAGTCAACTTTACTTCGACAGAATCATCAAGCGCAGGCAACTGATTGAGCAAAAGGTTGCAATACTCATTCAGGGCATCTTGGTTTTCCCCATAACCCAATGTCCTTATAATCTCCGAAGCAGTTTCACCACTGGCGCCGTTTGCTGTGATGGCAAGAGCATACTGCAAACTGAGCGGAGAATAGATAACGCTCGCTTGTCCCTGCTGGTAAAGGAGCTTTAAACTATTTATCGCAAAAGCATTACCCGAATTGACATAGGTTTTTTGTTCTTCACTCAACGTCACTTTGGATATAGGATCTTTCGGGGAGGGAGAAATGATGTCAATGGGATCATTTACCTGCGGAACATCATTTTTTTCGCATGCTGCCAAACCAAGAGCAGCAATAAAGAAAACCAATAAAATTTTTAGCCGTTTCATAACTTATAGTGTATTGAGATTTTTAAATAAAATAATGTCTGTCTAATTACATTTACGCAGTAACTCGCCAAATACTTCCATCACTGATTAAATATTTCAACTGTTTAAAGCATTAAATGATAACATACCGCATAACACGTAACACGCACCAAGTACCCCGCACCGCGTAACCCGAACCTCGCACCAAGTACCTCGCACCATGTAACACGTAACTCGCACCCCGCTCAAAAAAGCCCGAAGAGACGGGCATCGATCCGGTTGGTAATAGATGCAAAATCTTCAGGCCTGTTTTCAAAATCCAGATTATCTGCATCGATGATGAGCACTTCGCCGGGATATTGCGATATCCACTTTTCATAACGCTCATTCAGACCGCGAAGATACTCCAAACTCATGCTCTGCTCGTAATCGCGTCCTCGTTTCTGAATTCGGCTCACTAAATGAGGAATTGAGGATTTTAGGTAAATAAGCAAATCGGGCAGTTTGATCATTTTGACCATCACTCCGAAAAGGTCCATATAGGCATCGAAATCACGCTGAGAGAGATTGCCCATATCTTTATTATTGGCCACAAAAACATAAACTCCTTCAAATATGGTCCTGTCCTGGATAATGACATCGTCACTGCCGGCAATCTCCATCAGATCCTTTATCCTTTGAGTAAGAAAATAAACTTCGAGATTGAATGACCAGCGCGGAATATCCTTGTAATAATCTTCAAGATAGGGATTGTAGGTAACGGCTTCGTACTTTGGCGTCCAGCCGTAATGCTGAGCCAACATGCGGGTAAGAGTAGTCTTACCGCTTCCAATATTTCCGGCTATACCTATATGCATTGCTCCTGTTTTTGAGCCCACAAGATAGCATTATTTTTTGAATAATCCGTACAGGGCACTGCCGGAACCCGACATTGAGGCGTAAACTGCACCTCTCGAATAGAGTGCCTCCTTTTGTGCTGCAAGGCCGGGATATTTGAGGAAAAGCGATTCCTCAAAATCATTTTTTAAAAGACCACGCCATTCTTCCATTGGCCTTTTAATGATGTCCAAAATCGACTCCACAGGCTTGCGCGGCGTTACTCCGGCATAGGCCTCTTTTGTGGATATAAACAGATCCGGAATCACCAATTCGATACGGTAATCCTCAAGGGATATTTCCACAGGGGTAAGTACTTCGCCCCGACCGGTTGCATACATCGGACGATTGTATATAAAGAAAGGACAATCACTGCCGAGTGAAGCGGCATGACCGGCCAGTACTTCGTCAGTAAGCTCCAGCGAAAACATCTTGTTGAGCAAAATAAGAGTAGCAGCAGCATCGGAAGAACCGCCGCCGAAGCCGGCACCCGCAGGAATTTTTTTGTAAAGGTGAATGGCAACAGGCGGTAGATCATACATATCCGCCATCAGACGATAGGCCTTGACGCAGAGGTTTTCCATAGGATCACCGTCAAGAGGAATTCCATAAAGATGCATTGAAAATTTTTCGGCATAAAGCACCTCCAGGATATCGCTATAGTCCGGACACGGCACAAAGAGAGTCTCAATATTATGAAAACCGTCAGGACGTTTTTCTATAATATCGAGACCCAGATTGATTTTCGCATTCGGAAAAAATATCATCTTTTGTCTATAAAAGTTCCTCTGCTAATTGCACTTGGAATAGCCACATTCCATACATACCAGGCAACCCTCCTGATAGACGAGGTTTTTGCTGGCACAATTGCCACATTTCTGACCGGTCTCATCACGGGTGCCGTCGGGAATATAGCGTTTGAGCGCTCGTTCCACTCCATTTTTCCAGGTGTTGATGGATTCGCTATCGAGCTCAAGTCCCTGAACCAGGTTGAGGATGTCCACTATGGGCATACCGTTGCGGATAACTCCCGAGATGAGTTTGGCATAATTCCAAAACTCTTTGTTGAACATGTGTGAGATACCTCCAAGCACACTCGGATAGCCGAGAGCATCGACATAATGGAAATCATATCTGGACTTACCGCTCTTGAGATCCTTCTCCTTGACAATCCAACCCTTCTCGATGGACCTGGGAATTACACGGGTATCTTCATCCACAATACCGGTAAAAATCTCATAAGGCTGCCCGTCGAGTTTCCCAACAAAGGCAATCCATCTCTCCGATCTGTTACGGAAACGAATGATATCAGCCTCAAGTGTCTGAGGGCGCTTTTTAGGTTTGAGAACAGGCATATCCTTGCTTGTTGAGACAAGCACACCTGAACGGCTGCCTTCACGATAGACGGTCATACCTTTACACCCCGATTTCCAGGCGGTTTTGTAAACCTCCGCAACAGTCTCCTCCGTGATGTCTTCAGGCAGGTTGACTGTAACGCTGATGGAGTGATCGACCCATTTCTGGATTTCACCCTGCATCTTCACCTTGGATACCCAGTCAATATCATTGGCTGTAGCTTTGTAATAAGGAGATTTTTTAAGAAGATCCTCAAGTTCATCTTCATTCATTCCCATTACAGTATCCTTCTCATAACCATTTATCATAGCCCAGGTAAGGAACTTATGATGGAATACGAAATACTCCTCAAAGCAATCGCCCATATCATCAGTATATGTTATTTTAACATTCTGGTCGTTGGGATTGACTTTTTTGCGACGAAGATAAAATGGCCTGAATACGGGTTCGATGCCCGAACTGGTCTGTGTCATCAAACTTGTGGTGCCTGTAGGGGCGATAGTCAGCATGGAGACGTTGCGGCGACCGGATTTGACCATACGTTGATAAAGATCAGGGTCTTCGGTCTTGATGCGTATGATCATAGGGTTGTTGATCTCTTTCGAAGCTTCGTATATGGGGAATGCTCCGCGCTCCTCAGCCATTATCACGGATGACCTGTAAGCCTCAACGGCAAGCGTTTTCTGTACCTGAACTGCAAACTCTATAGCTTCCATGGTGCCGTAGGTGAGTCCCAGAGCCGCCAGCATATCACCTTCTGCAGTAATACCGAGACCTGTCCTACGTCCTCCCAATGATTTTTTGCGGATTTTCTCCCAAAGTTCATATTCCGTCCTCTTAACGTAGTCATCCTCGGGATCAGCCTTGATTTTGGCCATGATAAGATCAATTTTCTCCATCTCAAGGTCAATAAGGTCATCCATAAGGCGCATCGCTTTGGCGCAATGTTCTTTGAAAAGAGGAAAGTTGAAGGTAGCTTTGGAAGTAAATGGATTGTCAACATATGAGTAAAGGTTGATGGCAATCAGGCGGCAGGAATCATAGGGACATAAGGGAATCTCACCGCAGGGATTTGTGCTGACAGTCCTGTAGCCCTTATCTGCATAACAATCGGCCACCGATTCCCGAAGAATGGTGTCCCAAAAGAGAACGCCGGGCTCCGCGCTCTTCCAGGCATTGTGGATAATCTTTTTCCAGAGTGCGGAAGCATCAATTTCCTGAGTCACTTTCGGCTTTTTACTGTAAACCGGATATTGTTGGGTGTAAGTGCTTCCGGAAAGAGCTGCACGCATAAAATCATCATCGATCTTGACGGATACATTGGCTCCGGTCACCTTACCCTGCTCCATCTTTGCATCTATGAAATTTTCCGCATCGGGATGCTTAATGGAAATCGTGAGCATAAGTGCACCCCTACGGCCATCCTGTGCTACCTCACGGGTGGAGTTGGAATATCTCTCCATGAAAGGAACCACACCCGTCGAAGTAAGGGCACTATTGAGTACCGCGCTGCCAGTAGGCCTGATATGAGAAAGGTCATGCCCCACACCACCTCTGCGCTTCATGAGCTGTACCTGCTCTTCGTCAATCATCATGATGCCGCCGTATGAATCTGCAGGACGCTCGTGACCTATCACAAAACAATTGGAAAGCGAAGCCACCTGATGCTCATTGCCGATACCTGTCATCGGGCCTCCCTGAGGAATGATATATTTGAAATCCTTAAGTAACTCAAAGATCTCAGATAGTGTCATCGGATTGGGATATTTATTCTCTATCCTGGCAAACTCCGCAGCCAAACGCTTGTGCATATCGGTGGGAGATTTTTCATATATATTACCGAAAGAGTCTTTTAGTGCATACTTATTAACCCATACGTTGGCGGCCAGTTCGTCGCCCTTAAAATAAATCTTGCTCGCAGCGAGAGCTTCATCAAAAGAGTACTTCATGATTGACATTTGTAGTTGTTAGGCAAGCTAAAAGGGGCCGAAACCCCTTTGGCATTATTCTGGGGCCAATAACGCCTGTTTACATATGTAAATTCCGGTACGCAAGTTACAGTAAATTGCATAGGCCTTTTCAATATTATCAACATAGTTATCAACAAAGTTATCAACAATTTTAACAAAGTCCTATCATTCTTACTGTTACATTACAGTTACATTATTTTTTGTATTTTTGTGAAAATTCCAAAATCAAATGGGCACAACTCGTACTGAAATCTCATCTATCGGCAAAGAAAATTTTATCGATAGTCTTTTCGAAAACACCGGGTACACCAATGAACGCACCATAAAGCTCTCTGAAAAGGGTGAGTGCTGCACTTCTCACAAAATTCTCCTCGAAGGGGTCAATTTTGACCTGGTCTATACCCCTCTCAAACATCTCGGATACAAAGCTGCCCTATGCGCATTAGGAGAAATCTATGCGCAGCTGCGCCAGCCGGTCTCTCTCTCGCTCAACCTTGGACTATCAAGCCGCTTCTGCGTGGAGGATGTAGCCGATTTCTGGTCGGGCTTCATCGCTGCCGCCAAGGAGCATAATGTAAAACATCTCTCCCTGGAGCTCAACCCCTCACTCACAGGACTCTGTATCAGCATCTCTGCAGCAGGCGTTCAGAAAAAAGGCATAATCGCCAAAGTACCCACACCCAAAAACATGGATCTGATCTGCCTCACGGGTAATGTTGGAGCAGCATATATGGGACTTCACGTGCTACAAAGGGAGAAAATATCCTTCATCAAAGAGAGCTCGCAACAACCCGATCTCTCAAAATACAAACAGATCCTGGCCGCATATCTCAGCCCTTCAATCAATCCCTCCGTAGTGAGCAGATTTGTGAAAGAGGAACTCTATCCCTCCACGGGATATTTCCTCACCAAAGGCCTGGGTGCAGCAATCTTGGATCTTGTGAAAGACACGGGCTTCGGAGCCAAAATTTACCTAGACAGGATTCCCGTTTCCTCACAAAGCCTCGAAATGGCTCAGGAGATAGAAATGGATATGGTCACCGCCATAATCAACGGCGGAGAGGACTATAAATTCATCTTTACCGTGCCCATTGAAAAGCATGATGTAATCAGAAAAGAATTTCAGGATTATGATGTCATAGGACATCTTGCACGCCCTGAAGTGGGCGCAGTGCTGGTAACCCCCGACGGTGCAGAACTCACCATCCGCGCACAGGGCTATGAAGCCTCAGAAAGTTAGCAACAGTTTCTGATACAAGTGCTGCAATGTGAAAATTCGCCGCGAAGACGCCTTTCCACAAGACTGAGCATTCTTTCGCGAAGTTCCGTATTGGAAATTTTCTCCAACACTTCGTAGGCAAATGCCTTCTGCTGAAGGATCCGTGCCTCTACTGCCGGTATGCCCCTGGTACGCATATAGAAAAGCTCGTCTTCATTTAAGCGGCCGATGGTTGCTCCGTGGCTGCATTTCACATCATCGGCGTAGATTTCAAGCTGGGGACTGGTATATGCCTTTGCTTTGTCGGAGATAAGCAGATTGTGATTGGCCTGATAAGCCTCCGTCTTCTGTGCGTCCGGAGCCACATTGATACGGCCGTAGAAGCGGGCTACACCTTCATCATCCAGAATGCCTTTGAAGAGTTGGTTGCTGTTACATTCGGGAACAAGATGGTTGACATAGATATTGTTATCCATCAGCTGCTTGGAGTCTGTAAGATAGAGTCCTGCCAGGTCACATTCTGCATGCTTTTCATTGAAGTTGAGAAGGATATCGTTGCGTATAACCCCGCCATGGAGCGAGAGAAACACCATTTTAAGGAAGGCTCTGGTGGCCAGATTGACCTCATATGAGGTGCCGTGTTCCGCGTTGTTGTGCTCGTTCTGCATGATGTAAAATTCTGCGGATGCATCTCTTTCCAATGTTATGGTCACCTTCTCAGTAGTCCTGAACTTATCCGGTGAGAAAGTATGAGAGCACTGAATTATCCTGCCCGCCGAGCCCTTTCCGAAATAAAAATCCTGCTGCGTAGAAAGGTGCTCTTTATAAGATTTGTGGCGTACGGAGATAATCTGGAGCATCTCTTTCATCACCTCCCCCTCTTCCAACCGAAGGGAGAAGGGAGTTTTGCCGCCCTGTACCTTTCCATTGACAATAAAGAGCTGCCTTGTCTCTTTCAGAGGCACTTTACATCTGAATTCGCTGGTGAGGGCGGGCGCGTATATGTAGTTCTGTTCCATTTTCAATTTATCAGCCAGTCGTAACCCCGTTGTTCGATTTCCTGCGCAAGTTCGCGGCCTGCACTTTTGATTATGCGTCCTTTGTAAATGACGTGAATGTAGTCAGGCACAATGTAGTCGAGCAGACGCTGATAGTGCGTGATGACGATAGTTGCATTCTCAGGGGTCTTGAGACGATTTATTCCGCCTGCTACTACACGGAGCGCATCCACGTCTAGTCCGGAGTCTGTCTCGTCGAGGATTGCAAGCTTAGGCTCGAGCATAGCCATATGGAAAATTTCGTTGCGTTTTTTCTCCCCTCCGGAAAATCCCACATTGACGCCTCTGGAGGTAAAACTGCTATCCATATCCACATAAGCCATTCTCTCCCGCATCAATTTGAGAAATTGTGCTGCGCTTAGTTCGGGAAGTCCTTTCCTTTTGCGATGCTCATTTACTGCTGTTTTGATAAAATTGACATTGGTCACTCCCGGAATCTCTATCGGATACTGGAAGCCGAGGAAAACGCCTGCCCAGGAGCGCTCTTCCGGAGAAAGTTTGAGCAAATCCTCACCCTCATAGAGGATTTCCCCTTCGGTCACTTTATAATTCTCCTTGCCCGCAAGCACTGCGGAAAGAGTGCTTTTACCGGAACCATTGGGACCCATAATGGCGTGCACTTCGCCCGGCCTCACCTCAAGGTTTACACCCGTGAGGATTTCACGGTCATCTACAGAAACTTTAAGTCCCTTTATTTTGAGCATAATGTTGTCGTTGTTCATATATTATTTCTTTTCTTTTTTGTACAATTTAAACCAGTGATAGAGCGAAACCAGACCATTGATAAGGTAGAGAGCACTCACTATCGGCATAAAGATGTGACCCACTGAGATATGAAGCACTATCTGAGTGATATTGACAAATAGCCAGGCAATCCAGCAGTCCCATTTCTTTTGAGCCGAAAGAAATTGTGCTACAAGTATCAATACCGTAACTAATGCATCCAGATATGGTATCGGATCTGAAGGAAACACTCCTACAAACCATTTTGTACCCAGCTGCCGCAGTAACCATCCCCATAGGATTGCCAGAATAAATACCGATGCTATGGTTATTATTCTCTGGCGCCAGGTAAGCATCGTCACTTTTAAGGCTTTCGGATCTGACGAACTTTCCTCCCCCTTTTTAGGGTGTGTCCACCTGTAATGTCCCAAAATATTTATACCAAGAGAAATCGGCTGGAGAATGAGACTGGCGTAGAGGTTTTTGTTCCAAAACATCAGGAAGAGGAGTACCGTATAGAAATAACCCACCCAGAAGTTGTATTTGCTGTTACGACCGGCTAAAAAGACACAGGTCAGACCGAAAATCGATGTGACAAGGTCTATCAGCAACACCGGCACATCACCGCCGATTGTAAATAGTGTATAGTTTATTACTTCTTTAATCATCCCACGCTTCCTTCAAGTGATACCTGTAAAAGTTTTTGCGCCTCAACGGCAAATTCCATCGGTAGTTGATTTAGCACCTCTCTGGCATAACCGTTAACGATAAGTCCTACCGCATCTTCCTCAGGAATACCTCTCTGGCGGCAATAAAAGAGCTGATCTTCACTGATCCGGGAGGTGGTGGCCTCATGCTCGATTACGGAGCTGCGGTTGTCGCTCTCAATGACGGGGAAGGTATGAGCGCCGCATTTATCTCCAAGCAGGAGAGAGTCACACTGAGAATGGTTGCGCGCTCCGGTAGCGTTTGAAGCCACTTTTACCAACCCACGGTAACTGTTCTGACTATATCCCGCTGAGATACCTTTACTCACTATGCGACTGACAGTATTTTTTCCTAAATGGATCATTTTGGTTCCGGTGTCAGCCTGCTGACGATTGTTTGTTACCGCCACCGAATAGAACTCCGAAGTGGAGTTGTCGCCCTTGAGTATGGTACTCGGATATTTCCATGTAATGGAGGATCCCGTTTCTACCTGTGTCCAGAACAAACGGCTGTTTGAGCCCTTGCATATGCCCCTCTTTGTCACAAAATTGTAGATTCCGCCTTTGCCATCCTTGTCACCAGGATACCAATTTTGAACCGTAGAATATTTGACCTCCGCATCGCGCTCCACTATAATCTCTACCACTGCCGCGTGAAGTTGTGCCTCATCGCGCATCGGGGCTGTACACCCCTCCAGATAACTCACATACGACCCTTCATCCGCAACAATCAGAGTCCTCTCAAACTGTCCGGTACCTCTGGCATTGATACGGAAGTAACTCGAGAGTTCCATCGGACACCTGACTCCCTTGGGTATATAGCAGAAAGAACCGTCACTGAAAACTGCAGAGTTTAGTGCAGCATAAAAGTTGTCACCGATAGGCACAACTGTTGCCAGATATTTGCGTACCAAATCGGGATAATCCCTTACCGCTTCCGAAAAGGAACAGAATATGATTCCTTTCTCCGCAAGGGTCTCCTTAAAAGTGGTCTTGACTGAAACGGAGTCAAATACCGCATCCACTGCCACTCCGGCGAGCATATTGCGCTCATGCAACGGAATTCCCAGTTTGTCAAATGTGGCTTCGAGCTCAGGATCTATTTTACCTGAAGCACTTGTAGCCTTCGGTGCCGCATAGTAGATGATATTCTGAAAGTCAATTTCGGGTATCTCCAGATGAGCCCATGTTGGCAAGGTCATCTTCTTCCATCGGGCAAAAGCCTTGAGACGGAAATCCAGCATCCACTGGGGCTCTTCTTTTTTGCGGGAAATCATACGGATTATATCCTCATTCAATCCCTTGGGAATGAACTCCTGTTCAAGATCGGTTTCAAAGCCGTGCCGGTACTCTCCACCGGCGATTTCTTCTATGACTTTCCTCTCTTTTTTCATTATTTTAAAAAAATCAACTTTTTTATAAAAACGATGCAACGTTTGTGCCACTTATTGCATCTATATAGTAGGTTTAGGTTTTAGTACACAAGGAAAGGGGTTTGATTCTGGCAGAGGATCAGCCCTTTTTTTTACACATATACCTCTCAATTGGCCGCCCGCGAAACCACCGCTGCCAAATAACCTATCAATCCCACACCGCCTGCAATGATCATAATATCGCTCCAACGTATCACAACGGGATAATATTCAACTATAAAATTGCCCGGCATCTTCACTAGCCCAACCTTCTGCTGCAACAGGCAGATTAGGAGTCCCAGAGCAATACCTGCCACGATGCCCAGCAGGGAAATCATCCATCCCTCCTTTACAAAAATCTTTTTAATAAGCCGTTCATCAGCTCCCATCGACGTCAATATTTCTATATCGTCGCGCTTCTCTATGATAAGCATCGAAAGTGAACCGAAAATATTGCACGAGATGATGATCATCACAAAGAGCAAAATGGCATAAATGGCTATTTTCTCGTAAGAGAGAAGCTTGTAGAGAGACTCATTTTGCTGCTGCCGGTTTTTAACCGTAAAGGAGTCACCCAATGCCGCACTCACCTTCTTTTGGAAATCTGCATTCACCACCCCATTAGGCGAAATAACACTGGAATCCGCATAGATTTCGACCGATGTTACCTCATCCTCATACTCAAGCAAAGAGCGGAGAGTCTCAACCGGCAGGAACATATACTTCTTGTCAAAATTCTGGTCGAGAGAGATGATGCCACCAGGATAGAGCCTTTCGCTGCGAAGTGAAGTAAAAGGATTGACCGGCGACACATCTGCCGTTCTTGAAGGAAAATAGACGTCTAACGGTGTTACGAAAGCTATCCTCAAGCCCAGTTCCTGGGCGAGCGTATAACCTATGACCACTTGCTTTAAATCACCTAACTCCAATTCAAAATTCCCTTCCACCACATAATCTTTCAAACCGGTGACGCTTATATAGGCCGAATCTACTCCTCTTGCAGTAGCGACTATGTGGTTGTCTCCGTATGTTACAAAGACATTCTCCTCCAGCACCTCACAAAAAGAGAGCACAGCTGCATTACTCCTTATCTCCTCAAATCCTTCGCTATCAGTGGTAAAAACCTTTCCCTCAGCGGGAGTTACCAGTAAATCGGGGGTGTAACTGCTGTAGAGTGTGCGTACAATGGAGTCAAAACCATTATAGATCGACATTATCACTACCAGAGCAGCACAGCCTATGGCAATACCCGCCGCAGAGATGCCTGATATGATATTAATCACATTGTGGGACTTCTTTGCGAAGAGATAGCGTCTGGCAATGAAAGTCGAGAGGTTCATTACTCTTTATTGTTGAGCAACTCGTCTATATGCTCGACATAATCAAGTGAATCATCTAAAAAGAATGTGAGTTCCGGCACAATCCTCAACTGTTTGGCCACAAGGTTACCCAGCTCTCCACGCAAACTTCTGTTCTGGGAAGCAAGGATATCCATTACCTTCTGACTCTTGTCGGAAGGAAATATACTCACATATACTCTTGCAAGCGAGAGGTCGGGACTCATCCTCACTCCGCTCACCGTTACCATAGCTCCGTCGAAGGCGGCCATACCTCGGCCTCTGATGATTTCAGCCATATCCCGCTGAATTTGCCTTGCCACCATGCGTTGTCTTTTGCTTTCGTTCTCCATAACCTTTCTGTTATTTTCTATTATTCAAATTTCAGAATAAAATAGTTCTTCTTTCCCTTTTGTACCAAAATATATTTGCTGTCAAGCAGATGCTCCGCTGTCAGCGTGTATGCGATATCCGTTACCTTCTCTTTGTTGATGGAAAGACCGCCGCCTTGAATCATCTTACGACATTCACCCTTGGAAGGAAATACGGATGTGATCACCGCCATCATTTCAATAATATCTGAAGGGAGCTGCTCCTTACGGAGTTCAAACTGGGGAACTCCCTCAAATACTGAGAGAAAAGTTTGCTCATTAAGTGACTTTAAAGCCTCAGAAGTGGCATTGCCGAAAAGAATGGAAGAGGCATCCAGCGCATTCCGATACTCCTGCTCTCCGTGCACCATCACGGTAACCTCTTTGGCCAGGAGCTTTTGTAGATTCCTTAAATGGGGAGCCTCTAAATGTTCGGCGACAGCAGCCTCTACCTCTTCAAGAGTGAGCATTGTGAAAATCTTTATATACTTCTGTGCATCTTCGTCGCTCACATTGAGCCAGAACTGGTAAAAAGTGTAGGGGGAGGTGTATCTTGCATCCAGCCAAACATTACCCTGTTCGGTCTTTCCAAATTTGCCACCATCCGCCTTTGTGATTAACGGGCAAGTCATTGCAAAGGCATCTCCCGAAAGTTTTCGACGGATTAGCTCCGTACCGGTGGTAATATTGCCCCACTGATCACTGCCGCCCATCTGGAGTTTACACCCCTCATGCTCATAGAGCCATAAAAAATCGTAACCCTGCACAAGCTGATAAGTAAATTCGGTAAAGGACATACCCTCGCGCTCTTCACCGGAAATGCGCTTTCTCACCGAATCCTTGCTCATCATATAGTTGACTGTAATGTGCTTGCCGATATCGCGTATAAAATCCAGAAATGTAAAATCCTTCATCCAGTCATAGTTATTGACCAGTTTTGCTGCATTGGGAGCATCACTGTCAAAATCGAGAAATCTGGAGAGTTGGGCCTTGATGGCGGCTTCGTTGTGCCTGAGAGTCGCTTCGTCTATGAGATTGCGTTCAGATGACTTCATAGAAGGGTCACCAATCATACCTGTGGCACCACCCACCAGAGCTATCGGCCTATGGCCGCAATTCTGAAAATGCTTGAGCATCATAACGCTCACCAAGTGACCTATATGGAGTGAATCTGCAGTAGGATCGATACCTACATAAGCGGATGTACGCTCTTTCATCAACTGTTCTTCCGTACCAGGCATCATGTCATGAATCATCCCTCTCCACTCCAACTCCTTAACAAAGTTCTTAGATATCTTTGCCATATTATTCTATATATTTATATTATCAGTTGAGCTGACAAAGGTAGTTATTTTATAGAGATTTAAAAACCGCTGATGCCATAAATGCAACAGCGGCTATGTATGCACAGGATACTGACAGAAAGGCATTAACCCACCACCCAGACCATCACGTGATCCTCAAATACCATATATTCGAGCTCAAACTCCATCTCTACACCATCCTTATGAGTGAAAGTTGCTTCAAGTTCACCATCATCATCGGGACTGAAGCGTTCAAGCTCTATCTGCTCCGCAAAATCAACCCCATGTAGAGACATTCTCTTGTAAATAGCCTCTTTTGCACACCAGTAGATAGCCAGATGTAGGTTCTTATGCCTCTCTGACAGGTCCTCGATCTCATCCTCGGAAAGGGCTTTCGTCTCTACTGCGGAGAAATCACGGTCGAGGGACTCAATATCGATGCCCAGTGTTTCATCCGGATGGATGATGATAGCCACAAAACGATTGGTGTGCGCAATACTAATCTCAGTGGCCATATTCTGGAGGTAAGGACGGCCGTTGTCGTGGTGACCCAGATATACCTTATCCTCGAATATCTCGTTGAGAAGGGCTCTGACTGCAAGTTTCTCCCTTCTGCGGGCTTCGCTCTTGATAAAACTCAGGTCTTCGAGCTCATCGTTGGGAATCGGAGCCGAGAGTTCCATCAGTTGCTTTTCACTCTCGGTAACCTCCCATACGAAGATTTGCGCATCATTGTCAAGTTCTTTTTTAAGATAAAGTGCCATAGTTATGAAAATAGGATAAGGCATCCGCCGCCTCCTAAAGCGGGGATAAGTGAATTAAAGTGAATGGGATTGCACTGTATAAAGAGGAAGGCTCGGAAGAGCTTTCGTCAGCATATGGAAATTGACAACTCGGAGGTTCCAAGACAGCGCTGTTTAATTGGTTAACAAGTTGAGATACCAGGATTCGAACCTAGACAGACAGAACCAAAATCTGTAGTGCTACCATTACACCATATCTCAGTAAACTGCAAAGGTAAGAATAATTTAAATTAATCAAAACTATTCTACCTTATGAAAATTCAGATGAGAAGTAGCTGTATAGCCTTCGACCTATTTTTAATCTCTCATTTTAACTCTTACCTTTCTCATGGACTTGCGGCTCTTTTCTGCTGCAAAGCCCATAACATGACTTTCCACTGATGCCTCCAAAGTGCTGCTAAGCCTGGACTGGTCCTGGGCTGCTACCGCCTCAAGAAAGTCACGCACCAGTGCTAAATCGCCTCCACCATGGCCTGCTCCCTTATATTCCTCCAATTCCTCAACCTCTCTCGACCAAATTTTAGTCTTGCCCGTCTTGAAGTCCCAGGCTGTAAATATGCTCATATCTCCTTCAATGTATCCCTTCGTGCCCATAACGCGGGTTCGGCGACCTCCCCAGGGGGTAAAGGCATCCATTGTAAATGTAGCTGTCTTATCCTCTTCAAACAGCATAGTTGTCACATAATGGTCGGGTTGGTCATTATCACATTGGAATACGCAACGACCATAGCCTGTTGTGCGAAGTTTCTCCAAGATCTCCGCATCATCATTTCTGTTCTTAAGGTCAAAGACTCCGAGGTGCTTCTTACGTCTCAAATATACATCCATTGCCGAGAACGGGCACTCGGCTTCATACGGACAGCCATCGGTACATCTGAATGGCGCACCCTCCGGCATATTTTCCTTTTTGAATAAATGCAGTGACCCTTCTGCTGAAATTACCTTGCAGGGTTTATCTATCAGCCAACGCATGATATCGAGGTCGTGACACGATTTGGCGAGAATAATGGGAGTTGTCTCCTTCTCTACTCTCCATTTGCCACGAACATATGAATGGGCCATATGCGCAAATTCTATCGGCTCCATATGTTGAATGTTCACAACTTCTCCTATCGCTCCTGACCTGATATATTCCCTCAGTGCGATAAAATATGGTGCATATCTCAGCACATGACATACTGCCACTATCCTATTGTATTTTTCCGTCTGACGCAGTATATCCCTGCACTCTTTTTCGGTTTGGGCAATAGGCTTTTCCAAAAGCACATCATAACCAAGCTCCAACGCCTTCATACAAGGTTCATAGTGCAGATCATCAGGAGTAGCTATTACTACGACATCGGCCAGCTTCGGTTGCTCCAAAAGCTCCTTAAAGCCTACAAACGCGTTTTCCATAGGAATGCCGTGTTTTTTAATCATAGCATCTCTACGACCTTCTATCGGTTCTGCAACACCCACGATCTTAAAGTTCTCCGGATATCTCTCCGCATAGGAGGCATAGAGTCTTCCCCGATTTCCGGCTCCGACTATTATAGCTGTAATCCGCTTACCGCCCGTATCGGGTCTCAAACTGCGTAATGGGAAGTGAATCAGCTCTTCCGGCGGTAGTTTTGCAAGCTCTTCGGCTGACATGCCCGCCATACTTTTAGCCATCGCAAACGGGTCTGTAATAGCTAAGCCTGCCGTTACCAGACCAATTTGCTTAAGGAAATCTCTTCTAATCATAATATCTGTTTTAGTGTTATCTGCTTTTGAAATTCCATAATTCGCAATTTACACAATTTAGCCCTATCTTCAATAATTATTTTACAAATAATTGTAAGGAGCAATTTAGCAATAGCGTGGTGCTCAACAGGGAGTACATCAAGCGATATAACCATCAGGCTATTAAAATTACCCTCACCGATGATACCGAGATGCCGGTATCGCGAAGAAGAGCCAAAGAATTGAAAGAAACTTTAAGCGAGAGAAAAGGGTTAAGTAGTATCGTCTCATCATTTATCTCGAAGTACGAAAAAAAGTGATCAAGAGGTTCTTGTCGCTATATGGCTTAAACGGCTAAAAAATATAATTCACTACAGCTTCGCCATATTTGATAAAAAGAAGGGTCCAGAGCAGAAATCTCAGACCTCTGCCAATAAGCATATAGAAAGAACATTTCCAGAATGGAACCCTGTAAAAACCTAGTGCGATTGCAAAAACATCACCTATAAAAGGAAACCAGGTGACAAGTGCCAAAAGCGATCGCCAGCGATCTATTTTTTCTTTTTGTGCAGTCAAAGTCTCCGGTTTTACCTTGAACCACTTCTCTATCCACTCCCATTTACCAATACGTCCTACACCATACGTAGTAAGTCCACCCGACCAGTTGCCCAATGTGCCTACCAAGAAGACTATCCAGGGATTGACCCCTGTCAGAAGTATACCTATATAGAGTACAGTTGAATTGAAAGGCACCATGGTCGCAGCCATAAATGTGCCTAGAAAGAGTCCCGGAAGACCAAGCCCTTGAAACCATTCCATACTCAAAACTAAATACTAGCTACTCAACTCAATACTACATACTCAGAATTCAGAACTAAACACTAGTTTCTTTTATCTCTGAAAAACTCAGTTACCAGATTGCCACACTCAATGTCCAGAACTCCTTTTACCACCTCTGTTTTCGGATGTAGGAGAGATGGGGAAAAGAGTGAATATCCTCTCTTAGGATCGTCAGCTCCATAAACAAGACGTCCGAGTTGTGCCCAGGCCAACGCTGCAGCACACATAGGGCATGGTTCCACAGTTACATAAAGTGTGCATTCCTTCAGATACTTACCGCCAAGGTATTCCGTAGCCATGGTAATCAACTGCATCTCCGCATGGGCGGTAGGATCGGTAAGAAGTTCAGTAAGATTGTGGCCGCGTGCAATGATATGGCCCTTGCACACAACAACTCCTCCAATAGGCACTTCTCCCTGTTTAAGTGCCACTGCTGCCTCTTTAAGCGCTTCGCGCATATATTTTTTGTCGTCCATTGTCTGAAAAGAAATAAAAAGGGAGCGACCGCATAAGGTTGCTCCCCGCAAATATAATATTTCTATCCAATATAGGATTTATATCATACCCAAAGCGCCACTTTTACCAAATCTGCATAAGGTTGCCTACGTTAGGAGGAAGTGCAAACAGGGTGTCTACAAGAGCATCGGCATCAAGACTTTGCAGCTCTACATAGTAGTTCTTATCCCTGCTGGTTTTAAGAGCATAAATATTTTTAATGGTTCTAATTAATTGATTTTTTCAGATAAAAAAATTAAAAGGGAGCAACCGTAAGCACGATTGCTCCCCAATAATATTTATATTGTGTTTCTCCGATAGGAATTACATCATACCCATACCGGGGGCACCTCCGCCCATCGGCATCGGAGGCACTTCCTCCTTAATGTCGGCAAGTGCACACTCGGTAGTAAGCAACATTCCTGCGACAGAAGCTGCATTCTCAAGTGCTACGCGCATCACCTTAGTGGGATCGATTACACCTGTACTAAAGAAGTTCTCAAAAGTATCGGTATGAGCGTTATAGCCATAATCGCCCTTACCCTCCTTAACTTTCTGTACAATCACGCTACCCTCTTTGCCTGCATTTTCGCAAATCATCCTGATGGGCTCCTCAATAGCACGTGCGATAATATTGATACCTGTGGTCTCATCATCGTTATCACCCTTAAGTCCCTTAAGTGCAGAGGTGGCACGGATAAAGGCTACACCGCCGCCGGGAATGATACCTTCTTCAACTGCAGCACGAGTAGCATTGAGAGCATCCTCAACCCTATCTTTCTTCTCTTTCATCTCAACTTCGGTGGCAGCACCCACGTAGAGTACCGCTACTCCACCCGCAAGCTTACCCAGACGCTCCTGGAGTTTTTCACGATCATAGTCGGATGTAGTAGTTTCGATCTGCTTGCGGATCTGATTAGCGCGATCCTGGATCTTTTCTTTCTTTCCGGCACCATTAACAATGGTTGTATTCTCCTTGTCGATTACCACCTTTTCTGCCTTTCCGAGCATTTCTATGGTGGTATTCTCAAGAGTATAGCCTCTCTCCTCAGAGATTACGGTTCCTCCTGTAAGGATTGCTATATCCTGAAGCATCTCCTTGCGACGATCACCAAAGCCCGGTGCCTTTACTGCGGCAATCTTAATAGTACCACGAAGTCTGTTAACTACGAGAGTAGTCAGTGCCTCACCTTCCACATCCTCTGCTATAATGAGCAGGGATTTACCATCCCTTGCTATGGGCTCGAGTACAGGAAGGAGATCCTTCATTGTGGAAATCTTCTTGTCAGTAATAAGTATGTAAGGATTTTCGAGTACCGCCTCCATCTTATCGGGGTTTGTCATGAAGTATGCTGAGATATAGCCTCTGTCAAATTGCATTCCCTCTACCAATTTTACCTCTGTAGTGGTACCCTTTGCCTCTTCTACGGTGATTACACCATCTTTCTTAACTTTGGACATTGCATCCGCGATGAGCTTACCGATAGCGTTGTCATTGTTTGCTGAGATAGTGCCGACCTGCTCGATCTTAGAGTAGTCGTCACCTACAGGAGTGGTTTGAGACTTGAGACTCTCCACAACAACGGCAATTGCCTTGTCAATACCGCGCTTGAGGTCCATGGGATTGGCACCTGCTGTAACATTCTTAAGTCCTACATTGATGATGGACTGTGCGAGAACCGTAGCGGTAGTAGTGCCGTCACCGGCCTGATCGTTGGTCTGTGAGGCCACCTCTTTAACCATCTGTGCGCCCATATTGGCGAATCTGTCCTCTAATTCAATTTCTCTGGCTACGGTAACTCCATCCTTGGTTACCTGAGGAGCACCGTATTTCTTGTCAATAACTACATTGCGGCCTTTAGGTCCGAGAGTGACCTTTACTGCGTTGGCCAAAGCATCTGCACCTTCTTTAATGAGGTTGCGTGCTTCTATGTCAAATTTGATTTCTTTTGCCATAATATGGAAATTTCTTTAATTATTTAAGTACTGCGACTACGTCTGACTGACGCATTATGAGATAATCTTTACCGTCAACACTGATTTCGGTGCCGGCATATTTGCCGTACAATACGGTATCGCCTACGGTAAGCTCCATAGGTTCATCTTTTTTGCCGTTACCTACGGCTACTACAACACCCTGCTGGGGTTTTTCTTTTGCGGTGTCCGGAATGAACAATCCGCCTGCGGTCTTTGTTTCCGCCTCTTTAGGTTCAATCAGAACTCTGTCTGCCAATGGTTTAATCTTCATAATATGAAATGTTTAGTTTTTTAAATCTTGTGCTTTAATTTCGGCAAAATAAATGCCACCGGCATATTTCTGCCAATTTGTCACAGTATTTTCTTTACATTTGCAAAAAAATTGATCCATGATGACAAAACAATCACTGATATCTCTTCTACTTGCATCAGTATTACTGCTTACTGCCTGTAAGAACACCACTGATTTACCGGCCAGACCATTTCCCACTCCTCAGGTACCCGCAATGCTCAGCAGCAACATGCAGCAGGCTTTCCAATATATCTCCCTTCATTTCTGGGATAAGTTGTACGCTCCGGGGGTCGAATATTCCAAAGATACCACTTTGGTGATGGGAGTCACTCACGACGATTTCGAAGAGGCTTTTGCTATATATCTCACGGCGCTGGATAATGTGACCCTCCCTGTAATGAATGCTGCTCAGGATACTATGCTTGCCCGCGCATCCAGACACAAACTCTCCCATCCGGAAAGCAAAGTGTGGGAAACCATCACCGAGCTTTCTGAGAAATATCTTTACGACCCCAATTCTCCCTACAGAAACGAAGAGATATTTCTCCCCGTACTGGCTCATCTCAAGGAGTCGCCTTTTACTACCGACGAAGAAAAAATGCACTATAGCCATTTGCACCGCTTATGCTCTTATAACCGCATCGGCACAAAGGCGGCAGATTTCAAATATACCCTAAAGAATGGCCGGACAGGCACCTTGCACCAGGTAAAAGCCGAATATGTGCTGCTCTTTTTCAGCAACCCGGAGTGTCAAAACTGCAAGGAGATAATCGATGCTCTCGCCGGTTTGCCTGAAATATCGCAACTTATAGAGCAGAAGAGAGTTGCTGTACTCAATATATATCCGGATGCAGACTTGGCCGAATGGTACGACTACCAGTCGAACTATCCTGAAAACTGGATTAACGGATATGACCAGGATTTGGTACTGAATATGCAGACCATTTACAATATCCGCGCAATACCTTCACTCTATCTGCTTGACAAAGAGAAGAAAGTTATTTTCAAGGATGCCCCGCCTGAAAAAATCATCCCCTGGCTTCAGAAGAATGTCGGCTGGTAAAGCTTTTGCATCTATTTGTCGCAAAAGTGCTATCTTTGAGCCCCTTTTTTTATGAAAGTTATATCTCCTGTTGGCCGTTTAGCCTTCCCGTTAATACTCTTCACAGCCCTTCTGTTGTCACAGAATCGGGCAGCGGCGCAGTATTACACACTCGGCAACGACCCCGCTAATGCAAAGTGGTCAATCATACGGGGAGATACATACAAAATCATATATCCGCAACAGACCGACTCCCTGGCAAGAAGGTATCTCTATCTTTTTGAGAAACACCGGCACACCAACCTTGCCGGACTCAGGATAGAGTCACCTAAAATGCCCATAATCCTTCACCCTTATACCACTACAAGCAATGCTACCGTAGTGTGGGCTCCAAGGCGAATGGAAATATTCACCTCGCCGCCGGCAACCGGAGGATATGCCCAAAACTGGGAGACACAACTGGCTCTCCACGAAGGGCGACACCTCGGACAGATGCAGCACTACACAAAGGGGGTGTTCAGTTTTTTCAACATACTCTTTGGAGAGCAGTCGCTGGCACTGGGCATAGGATTTTACCCTTCTGTGTGGCTTCTGGAAGGAGATGCAGTCCTAAACGAGAGCGACTTTTCCAACGCCGGCCGCGGTAGAAGCGGGGAATTTCTGATGTACTACAGAACAGCATTTCTACAAGATGATATCCGTTCATATTACCATTGGAGGTATGGTTCATATCGGCATTTTGCTCCCAACAAATATGCTTTCGGCTATATGCTGACAAGTATGATGAGATATGCATCCGGTAACTATTATGCTACCGGTGATGCAATGTCAATACAGGTAAAAAGATGGTGGGATTTCTTCGGCGTATGGAATACCAGCTTTATCAGGGCCACGGGACGCACACCTAGAAGACACTGGCGTTTGGCAGTCTCATTCATGAGTGATCTGTGGCAGAAGGATTATCTCAGCAGAGGACCCTATCACATAGCGGAGCCTTTGCTGGCTAAAGAGCCCCGTATATACACCGGTTATACCGACATTCTTCCGACTGAAAAGGGCATTATTGCTACTAAAAGCGGGTACCACGACTCCAGGATGCTTGTAACAATAGACTCTCTCGGAAAAGAACGTAGGATAAGACCCTTTGCACCCACCACCAGTAATATTATATCTGATGGGGATAGCACCCTTATATGGGCTGAAACGATACCTGACCTGCGTTGGGAACTGCAAAATTTCTCCATTATACGCAGCTATGACCTCAATAGCAAAGAAATCAGAGATATAACCTCCCGCACCAAATATTTCAACCCTGCACTTTCTGCTGACGGGCAATCCCTTTTCGTGGTAGAATATCCCATTGGAGGGGGATCCCAACTGGTGCAGATAGACAAAAAAGAGGGTTTTGTGATAAAGAGAATCCCGGCACCGCCCGGAGGTCAGATTACCGAAATAGCACAGATCGGCGACTCGCTGTACGCATTGATTATAACCGAATCCGGAATGGGAATATACTGGACGGGGATCTCCTCAGACAACGGAGTATGGCACAACGAAATCCCCGACCAGCATAGATACATTCAGGATCTGACTGTCAGCGGCAACAGTCTCTGTTTTACATCCGATCTGGACGGCCTTGTCAATAGCTATATCTACAACCCCGACCTTAAACTGATGCGCAAACTCACTAACTCGCGTTTCGGGGCCAAATATCCACATATTGACAATAATTCCGGACGCCTCTACTGGGCCGATTTCGGACTCAAAGGTTACCAACCCGTATCGGCTCCGCTGGATTCACTGGACTGGAGAGTGGCAGATTTTGGTAAACCCTTTATAAATAATATTTCCGAACATCTCTCACGCCAGGCAAGACTCAATACCGAACCTCTTTCCGAAGAGGAAGATGCAGCTCTCAAGGCAAGGATAGATTCCCTCCCTGCAAAAAATTATAAAAAACTGCCACACCTGCTTAGAATTCACTCCTGGGCTCCTTTCTATGCTAATATCAACAGGATTATGAATATGAGCTACGAACATTTCTATCAGTTGGTATCAGTCGGTGCTACGGTTATTTCCCAAAACGATCTGAGCACTGCCACTATGCAGCTCGGATATTCATACCACAAAGGATTCCACTCCGGACACCTCAATTTCAATTATTCAGGACTCTATCCTGTATTGGAAATAGCAGTAGATTACAACGACAGACATCGCACTAACACCACAATTGAAGAGGTACACCACCATCAGACTATTTTACCGGCTCATCCGGGAGTAATGCCCGGAGAGGTATATCCGATAAGACACACCATTGACACAACAGACATCCCCTCCTGGGATGTTTCATTGAGAACTTATGTCCCCCTCAATCTCAGTAAATCGGGCTGGAACAGCGGTTTGATACCCCAGTTGAGATATGATTTCAGTAACGATAAATACTCCCTTTTCGGACATAAAGGCATCTATCGCCAAAGTCTGACCTACGGAGTGCGTTACTATAAGATGCTCCCCAACCCAAAGAGTCGTCTCTTCCCCAAATGGGGTTTCGGCGTCCAAGTCAGTGGAGCATATTCTCATGGACCTCACAACTCCTCAGGCAATATTGCATACTTCTATACTTACGGTTATCTGCCGGGCATTCTGAACAATCAGGGAATTAAACTCTCAGCCGCATATCAAAAGCAATTCAATAAGAGAGCATTCGGATATCTCCCCAATTTGGCTTCAATGCCGAGAGGTTTCGACAACATCGTGCTGATGGATTATGCTAAATTCACCGCAGATTATGCAATCCCGATCTATCTCGGTGATGTCACCTGGCCCTGGCTCTACTATCTTAAGCGCCTTCAGATAATTCCTTTTGGCGACTTCGCCATTAACAGATCTTCCTGGTATCCTCAAAACGGAATTATTAAACCTATCGACCAAAAATATCTCTACTCATACGGAGTGGATGTTCTTGTCAATGCCCACCTCCTGCGTATCGGAAGTGAACTTTCATTTGGATTTCGCTATGCAAGAACAAGTTTAGGTACTAATTATTGGAATGCACTCTTCAGCACAGGCCTGTTTTAAAATTTTATTGAATGAATAAGACTTCCGCACTTAAATTACACTGGTTTGACTGGTTCCTGATATTGGGAGTCACGATCACGAGCATCATAACCTCTGCATTTGCGGAACGGTTCGATTGGCTGGGGCTTATAATCAACATTACGGGCATCATAAATTTGGTGCTCTGCGCCAAAGGCAATCTGATAAATTACTTTTTCGGTATCATATACAATGCGCTCTACATCTATGTGGCATTTTCCACAAAACTCTACGCCGATTCTGCCATATATCTGCTCTATTATCTGCCAATGCAGTTTGTTGGATGGGCCAACTGGAAGAAAAACCAAAATAAAGAGAGTGGAGCGGTGATAACCAGGCGCCTCACTATGAAGAGTGCTGCCCTGCTTATTGCAATCGCAGCAGTACTTGTTCCGTTGTTTGCATGGATACTTGCTCTGCCGGTCATCGGAGATGCTCAGCCGTGGGCCGATTCCGCTACTACCGTAGCCTCAATCATAGCGATGTATATGATGGTAAAGGCCTATGTTGAACAGTGGTATATCTGGCTTGTGCTTGACGTGATTCAAAGCGTAAAATGGCTTGTTGAGACCATTCGTGGAGGAGAACATGCTGCGATGATGCTCATAATGTTTCTCTTTTTCACGGCAAATGCCATCTATGGCCTCATTCAGTGGAATCGTCTTGAGAAGAGTGAAAGTAATCGGAAATGACCTTTGCCAGATGAGGTCCGACACACTCTCTGAGCTCTTCGAATGATGCCTGACGAATGCGCGTTACGCTTTTGAAGTGTTTTAAAAGTTTGGTCTGTGTGACCTCTCCCACCCCTTTTATTTGTGAAAGTTCACTGCGGATCTGCCGTTTGCTACGTCTGCCCCTATGATGGGTCAGGCCAAATCTGTGCGCTTCGTCACGAATTTGCATCAGTAAACGCAGGGATGTAGAATTTTTATCGAGCCAGAGCGGTGTGGGATCTCCGGGAATTATAATTTCCTCAAGCCTTTCGGCAATTCCTGCCAGCGCTACTTCACCTGGGATACCAAGTTCTTCCAGTGCCTCATAGGCGAAGTTGACCTGTCCGCGTCCTCCGTCGATAATTACCAGCTGTGGCAAAGATTCTCCTTCGGCAATCATACGCGAATAGCGACGGTTGACCACTTCTTTCATCGATGCATAGTCATTTGTCCCAACCACGCTCTTGATATTGAAATGACGATACTCCTTTTTGCTTGGAACGCCATCTCTGAAGACCACACATGCTGCAACGGGATCCGTACCCTGAATATTGGAGTTGTCGAAGCATTCGATATGGACAGGGAGCTTATCCAGACTCAGATCCTTTTTAAGATTGGCGACTATACGTTCACGATGCTCATCGGGCCGGAGCGCCTCCTCCTGTTTTAGGCGGTTTATCTTCATCTGGGCGGCATTTTTACGACTGAGCTCCAGCAATGACTTTTTGTCACCTCTAACGGGAATATGGATATTCTTCCCCTCAAATTCCTGGTCAGGTAAAAAAGGTACCAGCACCTCGGAGGAGAGTTCACCGAATCTGGAGATTATTTCTGCTATAATTTCGCTCAGAATCTCCTCCCTGCTTTGTTCAATACGCACCTTAAGCTCCATGTTGAAGGAATGTACAATTGCACCCTGCCTTACGCGTATAAAATTGGAAAAGACGTCATTCCCCTCTTCGACAAACGAGACGGCATCTATGTCCTTTCCACCAAAGCCCACTATCACAGATTTGCTATAGTACTGCTCAAGCAACTCCAATTTTTCCTTATACTCCTGTGCCTTCTCAAACTCCAAACGTTGCGAATGAAGACTCATTTTCTCTTTAAATTCGCGCTTTAAGGAAGAAAAATCACCTTTTAGCAAGGAAGCGATACCCTCAATCTGACGGTTGTACTCCTCCTCTTTCATCAATCCCACACAAGGGGCGGCACATTTACCTATATGATGGTTGAGACAGGGACGATATTTGCCGGCGGAGATTATTTCGGGAGTAAGCGAAAGCTTGCAATCGCGTAGTTTGTAGAGTCCGGAAATTAGCAGGATCAACTGGTTTGCGTGATAAGCCGAACTGTAGGGCCCGAAATAGAGAGATCCATCCTTAACATATCTTCTGGTGGTGATTATTCTCGGGAAAGGTTCGTTGCGAATGCATATCCACGGATAGGTTTTTCCATCCTTCAGGAGAATGTTGTATTTCGGCTGAAACTCCTTGATAAGCAAATTTTCCAGTAAAAGCGCATCCTGTTCGCTTCCAACTACGGTATACTCCAGATCTGCGATTTTCGAGACCATAACTCTAGTCTTGCGATCGAGGGATTCAGGCGGTCCGAAATATTGAGAAACTCTTTTCTTCAGGTTCTTTGCCTTACCTACATATATTATCGTCCCCTCCGAATCAAGATATCTGTAAACACCGGGGTTTTGCGGAAGAAATTCTATTTTATCCCTCACTTCCATTTTTTGAGCAAGATATGAGCAAAATATGTATATTTGCGGCAAACTTAAACCTTGCCGGCTGATGGATAAAACAAAAGTAATCAATAAATCGGACATAATGAAAGTCATTAAAATGAAAGGTCCGATTGGTTGGATTGTGTCAACGCTGGCTATGTCCATTCTGGGATTTAATAAAGTTAATCGCAGTTTTTACCGTTGCAGGCACCTCTCCGGCCCTGATTTTTCCGAAGCCATACTCAAAGATATAGGCATTTCCATAGATGTCAATTCTGCACAACTCGATTACCTGCCCCTTGAAGGGCCGTTCATCACCATATCAAATCATCATTTTGGCGGAGCAGACGGACTGATGCTAAGCGCGATTGTGGGCGCAATCCGTCCCGACCTTAAGCTTCTCACCAACTTTCTCCTCTCAATGATTCCTACACTGGAGGAGAGTTTTATACCGGTCAATCCCTTTTCCGATTCCACCAGCAAACGTAAGAGTATTGCAGGTATCAGGACAGCAATGGAACACATCGAAAAGGGAGGCTGCCTGGCTCTCTTTCCGGCAGGCGAGGTCGCCACTATCCAGAAAGGAGATAACCGAACTTCACTCAAAAGTGGCAGAGTGGTAGAAGATATCCCCTGGCCTTCCAATATGATTAAACTCATAAAGAACGCCAATGTGCCGGTTGTGCCAATTTACTTCGAAGGTGAAAATAGTCGTTGGTTTCATTTTTTAGGCAGAATTCACCCGATGCTCAGGACCTTATCTCTTGCCAACCAACTCTTTAAAAAGCGTGGCAAGACTATCCCCATGCGCATAGGCTGGCCTGTTTTCACTTCGGAAATTGCCGACTTTGACAATCTTGACGACCTGGGACGCCACCTCCGAAGCAGAGTCTATGCCCTTCAGGCAGAATTTGCGGACCCCAACAAGGAGAATAAAGTGGAGCATGTCGCCCCGATAGCCCTTCCTAAAGATCGCAAGGCGATACTTAAGGAGTTATCACGGATCAAGGATAATAAACTCTACCAAACGGCCCAGTACCATTGCTTCCTGGCGAACTACGAAGATATCCCCAATCTGATTCACGAGGTAGGTCGCAGACGCGAAGAGGCCTTCAGAGCCAGCGGAGAGGGCACCAATACAGCTTTAGATATAGACAACTTTGACCAATACTTTAAACATCTGATCCTATGGGACTCCTCCCAGAAAAAACTTGCGGGCGCCTATCGTCTCGGCATTGGAGAGGAGATATTTGCTAAGCACGGTGGCATCAGCGGATTCTATTCATCCAGCCTTTTCGTCTATAAAGAAGAGTTCGAGCCTATCCTGCGCAAGACTATAGAATTGGGCAGGAGCTTTGTCAGCGTCGAATACCAGAAGGAGGCACTGCCCTTAATGTTGCTCATCAAGGGACTTATGCACTCCGTGATGCTATATCCTGATGTAGAGTATTTACTGGGTCCCGTGAGCATATCCAACTCTTACCCAAGATTTTTCCAGAGTCTGATGTTCTATTATATCATGGAGCAATGCAGAACCGACTTTGGACGCGATCTGATATCACCACGCAAACCTTTCACACCTGATTATCTCAAGACCGATCCTGAATATCTGCTGATGGGCAAGATGAGCACTTTAGAAAAGTTTGACAAGTATCTGATGCGCCTTTCTGACAACAAATACCGTATGCCTACCCTTGTCAAAAAATATATCAAAATCAATTCAAAGATCATCTGTTTCAATGTTGATCCGCTATTCAACTACTGTCTGGATGGGCTTGTGCTGCTCAAAATCGCAGACTTCCCCAAACAGGAACTTCTGATGATGACAAGGGATATCGAGAATCCTTTCGAGCGCGAAAAGATATTCAATCATTTCGGCTATTCACTCAAAGATTAAAAGATCAAGAAGCTCTTTCAGGGCACGGGGTCATACCCGGAGCCGCCCCATGGGTGACAACGCAGGATGCGCTTTACTGCGAGGTATATCCCTTTGAATACTCCATGTTTGCGTAGGGCATCCATAGCATATACCGAGCAGGTTGGAGTGAACCTGCAGGCATTGCCTACATATGGAGAGATGAAAAACTTATAGAACTTCAGCAGCATCAGCAGCGGGAAGATCATTACCTTTCGTACCACTGCCAGCGATTTTGACCAGAATCTCTCCCATTTTTGAGAAAATGGAGCCATAATCCTTTATTTCTTTTGCCACATAAATAAACATCAAGTCGCAGAAAGGCTCTCCTCCCAAAAGATGTTTCAGGTGTCTGTAAGCCTCACGCATCCTCCTCTTCAGAAGATTGCGCACCACAGCACGTTTGAATGATTTTTTGGGCACGGTAAAGAGTGCGCGATGACACTCTGAGCCGGTGTTATTTCTGTATAAAACTCTTAAGGGGTATCTGAACACGACATCCCCGCTTTCCAAAAGAGCATCAATGTCTTTTTTAAAGCAAACCTTCTCGTGTTTTGGAAACCCAAAATCCATCTAATGCGACTTTTCAAAATAGTTGAGCAGAGCCTTTGCTATTGAAGGGGCCTCAGGAGTGGGTGCCTCTATCTCAGTCTTGAGTTTTGCATCTTTCATAGCTTTGGCGGTGGTAGGGCCGTAGGTGGCGAAGAGTAGTGAGCCCTGTTGGAACTCGGGATAACTTTCAAGAAGAGATTTCACATCTGAAGGGCTATAGAATACCACCATCTGATATTTGCTCAGATCAAGCGAACTCAGGTCAGCGCTTACCGTCTTCACAAAAACCGCACTGCCGTGTTTGAGTTTTGCCTTGGTGAAAAGCTTTTTCACATCGGGACGAAGCCCATCCGTACAGGCAATCAGGAAATTTTCCCCCTTGTGTTTTGCCCCAATGTTATCCACCATTGAGGAGATCGTACCGTTACCGAAAAAGATTTTCCTCTTTCGATAAACAATATAAGTCTGGAGATATTGTGCTATCAATTCTGATTGGCAGAAATATTTCATCGTCTCGGGAACGGTCAACCTGATCTCTTCACATATTCTGAAAAAAGCGTCTATGGCTACCCTTGAGGTAAAAACTACAGCCGTATAGTCAAGAATATTGACCTTATTGGCTCTGAACTCCCGGGCTGTGACACCCTCCACGGTAAAAAAAGGATGAAAATCCACATTTACGCCATATTTTGAAATAAGCTCCGTATAGGGAGAAGCATTTGTGGGAGCGGGTTGAGAGATTAAGATGTTGTCAATTGTCATATATCAAAACCTTACTGCTATGTCTGCCAAAAGGATGACAGGCAGCAATTCCAGGCCACAAAGATACAAAAAGCCTAAAAAATGCGAAAATCCTGAAGAAATAAATATTCCCATACTTTTGATTAAGTATAGCAGACACCATACGAGAAATATCACTCCCAGGCATATCAGAACAACAATATGTCCCATATCAGGAATAATGCGCAGAATTACAGGTACCGGTAATGAAGTCAACGTCACCATTATTGTCGCCGAAAAATTGAGACGATAAACATTCTGTACGGCCTCTTTTTTACCCCATAACCACGACATAATCAAAAATGAAAGTTGCTTGAAGAGGAAAAAACCGGCAAAAGCGGCCAAAGTTAATAAAAAGCCATGTGCTGCGACTCCGGATCTGCAGAAGATAAAGCTAAGTAGAGGCAAACAGATCAGAAATGTCACCCGTATTGAAACATTGTTATAATTCTCGTTGAATACTTCCCGGATTTTCCGCTTATCAGTTAATACCGAAAAAGAACAGAAAGTCGCGTTAATGACCCTGCGGTTAAAAATAATAAAAAGAACAAGCAGAGAAGCGACAACGATGGAGAGAATCATATCATTCTCAACAGGCTGTATTGGCATTGAATAAGGCTCGGTGACAAGGGAGAGACGGCTCTCCGGCCAGCAATCGACTATGGACCTTATGGTATCCTGAACATTCATCAATTGCTTCTTTTGGCGTTGTAGCCCATTGACCGGAGCAATGTGACAATCCTGTCGCGGAAATCTCCCTGAATAATGATTTCACCCTCTTTAACCGAACCGCCCACACCGCATTTACTCTTGAGAGTTTTGCCTAGTGCCAACAGATCCTCTTCACTTCCAACAAAACCTTTGACAAGAGTAACCTGTTTGCCGCCTCGGTTGCGACGGTCGATGGAGACAATCAACCGCTGCTTTTCCGCAGGAATAGTCTCCACCGGAGACTCATCTCCGCCGGTTTCATATTTAAAGTCGGGATTGGTTGAAAAAACTACTCCCAATCTGCTTTTCCAGTCGTTGTCTGACATATGTGGTTCTTTTTTTGCAAAGGTAGTCATAATTATTTTTAACTTTGCTGCTTGTATAAAAGTATATAGATTATAACAGATATTATGATTATAACAGATATTATGAATTCAAGGAAATTCACCCTTTACAACAGAATCATTGCATCGGTAATCCTACTGGTTGCGGCAGTTGTCTATCTTATGACCATCGAGCCTACTACCAGTTTTTGGGATTGCGGTGAATTTATCGCATCTTCCTACAAACTTGAAGTCGGACACCCGCCAGGGAACCCGGTTTTCCAGCTTTTTGCCCGATTTTTCACAATGTTTACGGGCAAGATGCAAGCTGCGGCGGCAGTCAATGTTATGAGTGCTGTTTGTTCGGCTTTCACCATATTTTTTCTCTATCTGACAATTGTCCATCTGGGCAGACGACTCAATGAAAAGAGCGGCAGAAACCTCTCTATAGCCAACGCAGTCGCTATCTACGGTGCAGGTGTTGTGGGAGCGCTTGCATACTGCTTTTCCGATACATTCTGGTTTTCAGCAGTCGAGGCCGAAGTATACGCCATGTCTTCCCTGTTTACTGCAGTAGTTTTCTGGGCAATCCTCAAATGGGAAGAGGAGGCTGATAGCAAATATGCCAACCGGTGGATTATTTTGATATCATTTCTGATGGGTCTCTCCATAGGAGTGCATTTGCTCAACCTTCTGGCAATTCCCGCTATAACTTTTATAATTTATTACAAAAAATCGAAGAAAGTTAACTGGAAAAGCGCTACCGGAGTTTTGCTACTCTCAGGTGCTATAATTTTGGCTGTGATGATCGGCGTAGTCCAGTATCTGCCCAGAATTGCCGCTTTCTTTGACAGGATATTTGTGAATGGCTTTGGTGCTCCATTCAATCTGGGTGCAGTTATATTCCTCGTGCTGCTCTTTGTGGCCTGCTTCATTGGAATGTACTGGCTCAGGAAGAAAGAAAAGGCAATTTTACACACCGTCGTACTCTCTTTTACCACTATTCTAATTGGTTTTTCGACCTTTGCTGTTGTAGTTATCCGCGCAAGCGCAAATACCCCTACCAACGAGTACCAGCCGGATAATCCCTATACACTGGTGAGGTATCTAAGCCGCGAACAGTATGGCAGCAATCCTATCATTTACGGACAAGCCTATACCTCTCCTTACGACATCAAAAGGGTGAATTATTACACCCCGCTGGACGGTCGCTACTACAAAGCTGAAAACATCGAAGTGGTGTTTCCTTCGGAGGGCAAAATGTTCTTTCCGAGAATGTGGAATTCAACTGATCAAAAATATGTTAATTTGTACGATAGCTATTCCAAGGTCAAGAACAACCGTACTATAACTGTCAGAGGAGAAAGGCAGGTAATCCAGATGCCTAAATTCAAGGACAATCTGAGATTTTTCTTCGATTATCAACTCAACTATATGTATTTCCGCTACTTTATGTGGAATTTTGTCGGAAGGCAGAACGATTTCCATGGACAGGAGCCCTCTGATCTCATCTCAGGTAACTGGGAGAGCGGTATCGGACTCATAGACCGAATACGTCTGGGGGATCAGTCCGAAGCACCGGAGATCCTGAAAAACAATAATGCCAAGAACCATTACTATTTTCTTCCTTTAATACTGGGTCTGATAGGATTTTTCTTCCAGCTGCGCAAAGATGGACGTAACTGCTGGGTGACCTCATTGCTTTTTATACTCACCGGAATAGCCATTGTGGTATACTTAAATCAACAACCTTTCCAGGTGCGAGAACGTGACTATGCCTACGCAGGCTCTTTCTATGTCTTCACTATCTGGATAGGTCTGGCGGTGCTGGCTATACAGAGTTGGATTGAAAAAATCCATAAAAAGGAAAAAGGTGGTGCCGCCATAGCAGGAGCAGGAGTAGCAACAGCTCTCTGCCTTTCCGTCGCAATACTGATGGGATGCGAAAACTGGGACGACCATGATCGCAGCGGACGTTATACGGCTCGCGACTGGGGGTATAATTTCCTTGCCGGTACAGACCCCAATGCCATCCTGATTACCTATGGAGACAATGATACCTTCCCTCTCTGGTATCAACAAGAGGTAGAGGGAGTGCGTACGGATGTGCGAATAGTTAACACATCGCTCCTCGGCACCGATTGGTACATAGACCAGATGCAACGCAGACAATATGAGTCGGATCCTCTGAAAATTACCATCCCGAGAGTCCAGTATCTTTATGGTACAAATGACTATCCTTATGTAATCAATGCTATTGAGAGGCCGATCCTGGCTTCACAGGCGATAGACATTTTCCGCAATCCGCAGTACAAGCTCTCCGACGGCAAAACTGACTTCCTCCCCGCCAAACAGTTATTGATTCTGGTAAACAAAGAGAATGTCAAAAAGTACGGAATTGTAGCTGAAAAGGACTACGACAAGATCGTAGATACCGTTGTACTCAATATCGATAGCGACAGGATAGGAAAAACTTCTCTCATAATCCTGGATTTTCTCTCTACTTACCAATGGGACAGACCGGTTTACTGCGTTACTACCGGAACAGACCTGAATCTGGGTCTCGAAAAATGGTTCCAGGTTGATGGTATGGTTAACAAACTTGTGCCTATATACAATCCTGATTTTCGTGAATATTCTCAGATTGACGAAGACAAAATGTACAAAATACTCACTGAGACATACAGGTTTGATTCGCTCAAAGACACCACAATCCATGTGGATTACCAAAACATCTATTCATTTATGGCCGTACAGCCGATAAGGGAGATGTTTGCCAAGGTTTCAAACAAACTCATACAGAGTGGCAAAGTTGATAAAGCCGAGGTGTTGCTGGATATGGCTATTGATATCATGCCCAGAAAGAATTTCCCTTACAATATTTCGTTTTTACACTCTCTCAATGAATTGTCGATTATTGATATGATAGAACAATACCTGATGATAGGTAAGAGCGAAAAGGCAATAGCGCTCGCTGATCAGTTTGTGGAAGAGACACTGCAAATAGCCAACTTCTTCGCCACATCTTATGGCAGTTCATCTTTCTCTACCAAGGAAATGGACTCAAATGTGACTCTGCTCTACTATGTTGTAAACATTTTTGAGCGATACGATCAGAAAGAGTTTGCCAACTCAATCAAACGCCGGTTGGTAGAGTTATAGTCTCGAGTGGCCAAAAGCCAACAGCAACAACAAAGCCCCGAAAGTGAAAAAAATTCGGGGCTTTGTTATTAGGAGATATAGTGATTTACTTAATACTCCCTACTCGAAACAACTCTACAGTCCGTAACCCGCAACGCGTAACTCGCACCATTACACACTATTTCGCTTTCTCGAGTTCCACAGTAAAGTGTCTCATAATCGGCAACTCTTTTGTTATGACATAGCCCCGGGTAATGCTCTCCCGGCGGTCATATACATTTTTGAGAGCAGCAGCGATGTAATCCATATGGTTGTTGGTATAGACACGACGCGGAATTGCAAGACGAAGTAATTCGAGTGCGGGATAGCGATTTTCTTTTGTATCGGGATCACGATCTGCGAGAAGAGCTCCAATCTCAACACTACGAATACCTGCCTCCAGATAAAGTTCAATACCGAGCGTCTGAGCTATAAACTCCTCTTTAGGAACCTTGGTGAGGATTTTTTTGGCATCTACGAAAATGGCATGTCCACCGGCGGGTCTCTGATAAGGAATACCATATTCGTCCAGTTTTTTACCCAGGTATTCCACCTGCCTGATGCGTGTCTCGAGATAATCAAACTCGGTACCTTCGCGCAATCCCTGTGCAAGTGCATTCATATCCCTGCCTGCCTGTCCGCCATATGTGAGGTAGCCCTCGTTCATAATGCAGTACATATGACATTTCTGCATATCCTCTTCATTCCTGAAGGCCACAAAACCGCCTATGTTGACAATAGCATCCTTCTTGGATGACATCGTCATCATATCGGCGTATGAAAACATTTCACGGGTAATCTCTCTGATCTCCTTATCCTGATAGCCCTCTTCGCGGGTTTTGATAAAATATGCATTTTCAGCAAAACGGGCTGAGTCTATCAGCAGTTTCACGCCATATTTCTTCGCCAGAGCAGCAACGCCTTTGACATTTGTCATCGATACGGGCTGACCTCCGGCCGTATTGTTGGTCACTGTAAGTACGATTGCAGGGATCTTCTCTACCGGGTTGCTTTTTAAAACATTCTCGAGTTTTTCAAGATCTATATTTCCCTTGAAAGGAATCTCAAGTTCGGTGTCTTTGGCCTCATCTATTGTGCAGTCAATTGCGTGTGCCTTGCGAAATTCGATGTGACCTTTAGTCGTATCAAAGTGCGAATTTCCGGGGAGTATGTCTCCCTCTTTGATAATTGCCGAGAAAAGCACATTTTCGGCCGCTCTGCCTTGATGTGTGGGGATAAAGTAGCGGAACCCTGTCACCTCTTCGATCGACTCTTTAAGGGCATAATAGGACCTTGCACCGGCATAACTTTCGTCACCTTCCATAATAGCTGCCCACTGTTTGTCACTCATTGCTCCGGTACCGGAATCGGTAAGAAGATCTATAAATACATAATCGCTCTTTAGGTTGAAGAGATTGTATTTAGCCTCGGTAATCCACTTCTCTCTCTCAGCGCGTGTACTACGCTTAAGACTTTCAACTGTCTTTATCTTATAAGATTCTGCAAAAGGTAACTCCATAATTATAATTTTTAATATTAAACGGCTACAAAGTTACAAAAAATAAGAGCAAACCGAAGATTTGCTCTTATTTGAAATTAAATTATTTTTCCGGAAGATTATTTCTTCGCAGCTTTGGCGGCAAGCCTTTTATCCATAAAGATGTTGAGGTCGTACATAATCGGAGTTCCAACGAAAATGGAAGAGTAAGTACCTACCGCAACACCGAGTGCAAGAGCAACTGAGAAACCTCGAATACTCTCACCGCCGAAAACAGCGATTGCGACAAGCACAATCAGAGAGGTAAGGGCAGTGTTAATTGTTCTGGAGAGCGTACTGTTCAGAGCCTCATTTACGTTCTGATCCAGAGCTCTCTTGGGATATATCTTCCTGTACTCGCGGATACGGTCGAAGATCACCACGTTATCATTGATAGAGTAACCGATAATAGTCAGTATCGCTGCAATGAACTGTTGGTCGACGTCGAGGGTAAAGGGAAGAACACCCGTAAAGATTGAGAAGAAGCCCACTACAATTATTGTATTGTGCACAAGTGAAGAAACGCCGCCAACACCCCAGGTCCAGTTACGGAATCTGATTGCGATATAAGCAAATATGGCGATAAGAGAGAGAACAACTGCAATGATGGCATCTCTCTGCATTTCACTTGCAACCGATGCATCCACACGGTCTGAACTTATGATACCATTGGGGTTCTCGAGAGTGGATGTAAAGTGATCGAGAGTGAGAGGGGTGGCATAGAAGTCCTTGAGAGCCTCATAAAGTTTAGCCTCTACCTCCTTGTCAACCTCCTGAGACTGATCGCTCACCTTATATTTGGTGGTAATTCTCATTTGGCTGGCTCCTCCGAATTGTTTTACCTCTGCAGCTTCTCCAAATTCTTCCATTGTAGCTGCGCGCACATCCTCAGGAGTTACGGGAGCATCGAACCTTACCACATAAGTACGTCCTCCGGTGAAATCCACACCGTAAGTAAAGCCCTTGGTAAAGAAAGACACAAAACAAATCAAACAAACAATGCCGGATGCGAGATATGCCCACTTCTTTATACCAAGGAATTTGATCTTGGTACCTTTAAGGAAGTTTTTCGTAGCGGGAGAGTCAAAGGAGACATCCTTGTTCCTCTTAAGCCTTGCCTCTATACAGAGACGAGAGATAAAGATTGAAGTCAGTACTGAAGTGATGATACCGATAATCAATACCGCTGCAAAACCCTTAACTGCACCTGAACCGAAGAAATAGAGAATAATACCCGTGATTACAGTAGTCAACTGACCGTCTATGATGGCAGGGTAGGCATTCTTATAACCTTCAGCAACAGCCAGACGGAGTGCCTTACCTATCCTGAGTTCCTCTTTTACGCGCTCATTGATAATGACGTTGGCATCGACCGCCATACCCATCGTCAACACCAGACCGGCAATACCGGGCAATGTAAGAACCGCACCGAATGAGACTAAGGCACCGAAGAGGAAAAGTAGGTTGCAGAGCAACGCAACGTCTGCATAGATACCGGCTTCCCTGTAAAATAATGCCATATAAAGTAGCACAAGTAGGAATGCAATCGCAAATGAGATCATTCCCGATCTGATGGAAGTATTACCAAGCGAGGGACCTACGACCTGTTCCTGAACTATTCGTGCGGGAGTTGAGAGTTTTCCTGACTTAAGTACGGTAGCAAGGTCATCAGCCTCAGCTTGAGTAAACCTACCTGTAATCTGAGAATTACCTCCGGAAATCTTGTTCTGTACGTTAGGATATGAATATACGGAACCGTCCATTACTATGGCAATCTGCTTACCAATGTTTTGCTCAGTGATCACCTCCCATCTGGCGGCACCTGCGCTATTCATCGTCATACTTACCTCAGCAGCGGCAGTCATCTGGTTGTAGTTTACTCTTGCCGAAGTGATAACTGAACCGTCGAGAACAGCACCCTTTCCGGCTATATCCTTGAGAGCTACGAGTTCATAGTATGTGTCAAGTTCCACGCCGGGACCACTGAATGCCTTGAAGCTCCACGCGGGCACAAAGTCGTTGGGAAACTCGATATGGGTGTCGCGGAACCATGCATTGATAGCGGCTGTATCGCGATAATGTGCAAGACCAAGACAAGCCGTATTGCCACCGAATGGCTGAAGCTTTGCGAAAAGAGGGTTGGCTTTTTCCGCTGCGGAAGCACTGGTGCTCACATCACCGGTAGCTGCTGCAAGCTCCTCTTCGATACTCTTAAGTTCACTATCTTCTGGCTCTTCCGACCCAACTGCATCTGCAGCCGCTGCCTCCGCCTCAAGTGCTTCATTGCGCTCACGGATTTCATTGTTGAGCTCAATGAGGAAGGGTTGAATTTCCTGATATGTATATGTCTGCCAAAATTCGAGAGATGCGGTACCCTGGAGAAGTTTTCTGACACGCTCAGGCTCTTTTACACCGGGAAGCTCCACAAGGATTCGACCTGTACGGGCAATCTTCTGAATATTGGGCTGTGCTACACCGAACTGGTTGATACGTCTCTCCACAACGGTGTAGGAGTTATTGATCACGGCATCGGCCTCTCCCTGAAGCAGGGAAATAATCTCCTCGTTGGTAACCCTGGATTTGTTCCTTATGTCACCGCTAAGCTTATCAAGGTCAATGTCAAATGACAATCTCTGATTGGGAGCCACTTCGTTCCATGCCTCTGCAAAGAGAGTGATGAAGTCCGTGTGAGTCTCTGCTGATCTACTCCTTGCGAGCGCCATTGCCTGATCAAACTCTGGAGTGGTCTTTTCACGTGCACAGGAACGTACCAACTCAGCCATATCAAGCTGTAGCATCACGTTCATACCGCCTTTAAGGTCAAGACCGAGGTTGAGCTCTTTCTCTTTAACTTCTTTGTAGGTATAACCCAAATAAATCTTCTTGTTGGCTATAGAATCGAGATATGCGCTCTTGGCCTCTGTTCTTATTCCGTCAAGATAAAATGCTTGGTCCAGCTCTGAGATTTCGCTGAACGAAGGCTTGGACTGCTCTGCAACAACGACTTCCTCAGCATACCTGGAAGCTTTGTTCTCGTGGATGTATGTAACCGCTGTAAATGACAGCTGGAAAACACAGGCCAGTCCGATCAAAATTGCCACAAATGTGATGGCGCCTTTACTTTGCATACTATTCGTACTGTCCCTTATACAA